>QJVM01000039.1 GCA_003235715.1 Nitrospirota bacterium | reverse complement strand
CGAACGAGTTCAACTTTGGCATGAACAACCGCAAGGCCGCATACGTGCCCCATGAGATGGCGATGCCGATGCGCTACGTGGTGGACAAGGCCGTTGTCGGGACGCCTACGCAAAAGAAGCTGGAGGCGGCCTGCGCTTACGGGGCGCTGGACTTTTCCATGAAGGCCCGAACCTTCACGCTGAACGTCGGTGCGATTGTCTGGGCCACCGGGTGGAACCCGTACGAGGCCTCGAAGATGGAGAATCTAGGCTTCGGCCGGGTGCCGAACGTGATCACGAATATGATGATGGAACGTCTCGCCTCCCCGGGCGGTCCCACGGGTGGGAAGCTGGTCCGGCCCTCGGATGGCAAGGAGGTTCAGTCCGTGGCTTTTGTGCAGTGTGCGGGGAGCCGGGACGAGAATCATCTGGCCTATTGTTCCTATATCTGCTGTCTTGCTTCGATGAAACAGATTACCTATCTGAGGGAGAAGAACCCGGACTCCAGGGCCACGGTGTTTTACATTGATCTGCGGAGCCCGGGGCGGTATGAGGATTTCTACAAGAAGGTCAAGGCGGACGAGAACGTAACGTGGCTGAAGGGCAAGGTGGCGAAGGTGGAAGCCGGTGCCGATGGCAACGTGCGTGTGACGGCCGAGGACGCAGTAAAGGGCAACCTCGTTACCGAAGAATTCGAGATGGTGGTCCTTGCGACGGGCATGGAGCCTTCCACGGCCAAGTCCAAGGTGCCCGGGAATGCCAAATACGATGACAACCGGTTCATCCTCTCCGGGGACGTCATTCCCGCAGGGGTGGCCAAGAAACCGGTCGACGTGATGGGGAGCGGTCAGGTCTCCACCGCCGCGGCTCTGAAGGCCGTCCAGATGACAGCGGGAGGTGCAGAATAAGATGGCCGAGGAAACGAAGATGGAGAAGAAGGTAGGCGTATACATCTGCGAGGGCTGCGAGATTGCGGGCGGCCTCGATATCGAAAAGCTCAAGGGCGTGGCCACCAAGGAATACAAGGTGCCGGTGGTGAAGACCCATGGCGCGTTTTGCAGCCCCGAAGGCGTGGAACTCATCAAGGCCGACATGGCGGGCGAGGGCGTGAACACGGTTGTCATCGCGGCCTGTTCACCCCGTTACTACACGGATATTTTCAACTTCGGCGAAACGAATATCGTGGAGCGGGTGAACCTGCGCGAGCAGGTCGTGTGGAGTCACCCGATGCCGAAGGCGGAGCAGGCCGAGGGTGCCGAGGCGGCCGCCGAAGGGGTGGATGCGGATACGCAGGCGCTCGGCGAGGATTACATTCGCATGGGGATCGTGAAGGCCCAGAAAACGAACCTTCCGAGTCCGTACGAGATGGAAGAGTTTGCCCGGAATATCCTCGTGATTGGGGGCGGATTCACCGGGCTCACGGCTGCTCTTGAGATAGCCAATACGGGCTACCCGGTCACCGTTGTGGAGAGGGCCCCGGCACTGGGAGGTTACGCCGCGAAGATACGGCAGCAGTTGCCGACGCAGTCGCCTTTTACGACACTGGAACAGCCCTCGGTGCAGGGCCTGATCGATGCGGTTACCAAGCACGAGAGCATCACGGTCAAGACCAAGACCGAAGTGGCCCGGGTTGCGGGAATGCCCGGCCAGTTCCACATCTCGTACAAGCAGCCGGGCAAGAAGAGCAAGTGGGATGTGCCGCCGAAACTCAAGGAGGGCGAGGAGATGCCCGCCGACTTTGTGGATTGCGCGGACATCCTGGACATCGACCCGGAAGCCGAAAAGTTCGGCGCCATCGTGGTCGCGGCCGGGTGGCGTCCCTACCAGCCTACGGATGGTGAGTTCGAGCATCTTGGCCTGGGCAAGTTTCCCAGTGTCGTGACTAATACCCAGTTCGAGGAGATGGCGGCGCAGGGAAGGATAGAGGCCAAGAACGTGGCCTTCATCCAGAGCCCCGGGGCTTCCGAGGATGATGCCGACTTTCCGTTCTGCTCTTCGGTGACGAGCATGGTCTCCTTGAAACAGGCTCAGTATGTTACTCGGGATCACGCGGACGGCAAGGCCTACGTGTTCTATCAGCACATGCGCACGCCCGGACTCTATGAGAACTTCTACAAGGCCGCCCAGCAGACTCCGGGTGTGTTCCTGACCAAGGGCAATGTCACGGGCGTTTCCCAGAACGGAAACGGTCTGGTCGTCACGGCCACAGACACCCTTCTCGGCGATTCCATTGATGTGCCGGTGGACCTTGTGGTCCTGGCCACGGGAATGGTTCCGGCCACCAAGTTCGAGCCGGTCGTCAACCTGGCCTACCGGCAGGGGCCTGAGTTCAAGGACCTGGAATTGTTCGGAGGCTACTGCGATTCCAATTTCATCTGCTTCCCGTATGAAACGCGGCGCACGGGTATTTACGCGGCGGGTTGCGTTCGGCAGACCATGACCATGGCCGAGTGTGCGGAGGATGCCACAGGGGCGGCGCTCAAGGCCATCCAGTGTCTCGAATCCACCAACCGCGGCATGGCAGTTCACCCGAGGTCGGGGGACACGAGCTACCCGGACTTCTACTTTCAGCGGTGCACGCAGTGCAAGCGCTGCACTGAGGAATGTCCCTTTGGAGCCCTGGACGACGACGAGAAGGGTACTCCGAAACCCAATATCGGCCGTTGCCGGCGGTGCGGAACCTGTATGGGCGCATGCCCTGAGCGGATCATATCGTTCAAGAACTATCACATCGACATGATCGGGTCCATGGTCAAGGCCATCGAGGTTCCGGAGGAGGATGCCTACCGGATTCTCTGCCTGGTTTGCGAAAACGATGCCTATCCCGCATTGGACCAGGCGGCCATGAAACGACTCAAGTATTCGGCGGATATCCGCTTCATTCCGGTGCGCTGCCTGGGTTCGGTGAACGTGATCTGGATCGCGGACGCGATGTCCAAGGGCTTTGACGGCGTTCTGCTCATCGGCTGCCGGTACGGCGACGACTACCAGTGCCACTTCACCAAGGGGAGCGAACTTTGCAACCGGAGAATGGAGAACGTGGGTGAGACGCTCAAGCGCCTCGCGCTCGAAAGTGAGCGGGTGCAGCAGATCCAGCTTTCCATCGACGAGTATGACCAGCTTCCGGAGAAGATCAACGAGTTCATGGAAGTCATCGAGGGCGTGGGTTACAGCCCGATGAAAGGCTTTTAGGAGGGAAGGAACGGATATGGGGAAAATGATTCAACCTGATCTCGATTTCGTCAAGGAACTGACCGCGGCCGGGGGCGGCGAGTCGCTGAAGAAATGCTTCCAGTGCGCCACCTGTTCGGTGGTCTGTAACGTGACGCATTCGGACAAGCCCTTCCCGCGAAAGGAGATGATCTGGGCCCAGTGGGGTCTGAAGGACAAGCTGATCGCGGACCCGGACATCTGGCTCTGCCACCAGTGCAGCGACTGTACGGCCCATTGCCCGCGGGGCGCCAAGCCGGGCGAGGTGCTGGGGGCCATTCGCAAAATGAGTATCCACACCTTTTCCAAGCCCTCGCTGTTTGGAAAGCTGGCCGCGTCACCGGCCGGTCTTCTGCCGCTCATTCTCATTCCGGTTTTCATCATCGGTGCCGTGATTCTCGGGCTGGGCCGCCTCCACCACCTGGAAGGCCCCATCGTGTTCGAGAAGCTGGTGCCCATCCCGGCGGTCGATGCCATCTTCATCTCGGCGGCCCTGTTTGCCGTCATTTCGTTCTGGGGGGGGATCAAGGGCTTCTGGACGGCCATGCACAAGGCCACAGGTCTCGAAAGTACCCAGGGGAGCCCGATTCCCGCCCTGATGTCTGTCCTGCCCGAGATCATCGGGCACAAGCGGTTCGACAAGTGTGATGTCCAGAGCGGCCGGACGTCCGCCCACAAGTTCGTCTTC
>QJVM01000237.1 GCA_003235715.1 Nitrospirota bacterium | reverse complement strand
CTGGACAAGCCCTCTTCGGGCTTCGGCAATGGTAAGCTCAAAAAGTTTCAATTCATACCCCGTAAGGAGGCGCGGCGGGCCGGTTCACCACCACAAGGTCCGGGACGGCAAGAGACACCACGGTCAGGGATTAACGACACACGTTCCGTCGGCTGAACCATGGACATCGACTCCGGCAACGGATTCCAGTTCGGCCAGTTTGGTTCGTTCCCCCAGAACCACGAACGTATCGCCCGCCTCAATGGTCGCGTCGCGGGTCGGATTATACAGCATTTTTCCGTCCCTTCGTTTGATAGCCACGAGAATTACTCCATAGTCTTTCCGGATATTGCTCTCGGTCAAAGATTTTCCCACAAAAGGCGAGCAATCCCCGATCACCAGTTGTTCCAGCTCAAGGTCCACGGTCTTGTCCTGAAACGTGAACTCCAGAAAATCCGTTACCGCCGGCTTGAGCACCGCCTGTGCAATACGGATGCCTCCCATGTGATACGGAGAAACCACCTTGTTGGCGCCGGCCCGCTTGAGCTTGGCTTCGACTCCGTCCGCACCGGCACGCGCCACGATACGCAGGTTCGGATTCATGCTTCGGGCCGAAAGGACCACGAGCAGATTGTCCGCATCAGATTGAAGAACCGAGATGAGCCCCTTGGCCGTACTGATGGAAGCGTCTTCAAGGATGCTGTCCAGCGTCGAATCCCCCTGCAGAAAAAGGATGCGCGGGTCGGTGACCTCGGCTACCACATCCGGGTCTCTTTCCACGATTACGAAGGGCACCCCTTCAGCCAAGAACTCACGGGCCACGATCTTCCCCATACGTCCGTAACCGCAGATGATGTAATGGCCCTTCATCCCTCGAATGGTCTTCTTCACCTTTCTCCTCCCGAGTACATTTCTGAACTCTCCTTCCAGCATGATCTGTGTGGCCGTCCTTATGGTATAGGCCATGGCCCCCACACCAAAGAAGACCAGAAACATCGTAAACACCATGCCCGCCGTGGAAAGGTTGTGCACCTCCCGGAAGCCGATCGTGGAGAGCGTGATCACGGTCATGTAAAGGGACTCAATCAGGGTCCAGTCTTCAATGGCACGATACCCCAGGGTCCCGGTCACGAGAACCATGAACAGGATAAAGAGCGAAAATCTTAGGTTTCTGTTTCGCGACATGACAGGCGTTCTATACAGGGCTCCGCAATTCCCGCGAATACAAAAAGGCAGCCCCGTCCTCGACAGGGCTGCCTTTCACGTACCAGGAATGCAGTACTCCTCCGATTACTCGTCGATGACGGCTTCCTCCACCACGATGGGCGGCTCCGGAGCCTTCGGCTCATAAGCCGGCATGCTGCTCCGCACGAAAGTCTCACGGTAACGTGACAGGCCCGCTCCACTGGGAATCAGCCGCCCCATGATCACGTTTTCCTTCAGGCCCAGGAGCCCGTCCACGGCCCCATTGATGGCCGCTTCGGTCAGAACCCGCGTCGTTTCCTGGAACGAAGCGGCCGAAATGAAGCTGTCGGTAGTGAGCGAAGCCTTGGTGATCCCGAGCAGGATGGGTTTTCCCACGGCGGGCTTGCCGCCCTTTGCCCGGATATCCTCGTTCTCCGCCTCGAACTGGGAGCGATCCACCTGCTCACCCGAAAGCATGAGGGTGTCGCCGGGTTCCTCCACACGGATCTTCCGCATCATCTGACGCACGATCACCTCGATGTGCTTGTCATTGATGCTCACGCCCTGCAGACGATAAACCTTCTGGACCTCATCCACAATATACTTCTGCAGTTCCTTCGGCCCCAGGATGTCCAGTATGGCATGGGGATCCACAGCTCCGTCCATGAGGGGCTCGCCGGCCTTCACCCAGTCGCCCTGTTGAACGGCGAGATGTTTCCCCTTGGGGATGAGATACTCGCGGACATCGTTCCCGCCGCGCACAATGACCTTCCGCATGCCCTTGACGAATCCGCCCACTTCGACGACCCCGTCGATTTCCGTGATGACCGCGGCGTCCTTGGGTTTACGGGCTTCGAACAACTCCGCCACTCTCGGAAGACCGCCCGTGATGTCCTTGGTCTTGGTGGTTTCCCGCGGGATCTTGGCCAGAATATCGCCGGGTAGAACATGGGCCCCTCGGTCCACCAGAAGGTGCGAACCGGCCGGAAGCATGTACCGCGCAGGTTGCGCCGTGTTGGGAAGCTTCAGGGTGTTCTTGCCCTCCGGGTCTTTCACCGAAATACGCGGCTGGCGGTCCGTGGGATAGTCGATGACCACCTTCCGGGAGAACCCCGTCAGTTCGTCCGTTTCCTCCCGAACCGTAACGCCGTCCACGATATCTCCAAGAGCGATCCGGCCCTCCACCTCCGTGATGATGGGGATCGAATAGGGGTCCCACTCCACGAGCCGCTGGCCGATCTTGACGGCGTCTCCTTCAGCCACCCGGAGCCGCGCGCCATAGACCACCGCATACTTCTCCTTCTCGCGCCCCTTCTTGTCCACGATGGCGATGCTACCATGACGGTTCATGACCACCAGGGTCCCCTCCCGGTCCTTCACCGTGTGGAGTTCTATAAACTGAACGTTTCCGCTGTGCTTGGCCTCGAGCACCGTCTGCTCCACCACGCGGGAGGCGGTTCCGCCAATATGGAACGTCCGCATCGTCAGCTGGGTTCCGGGCTCGCCGATGGATTGGGCGGCAATAATCCCCACCGCTTCGCCAATCTCCACCGCGCCACCCCTTGCAAGGTCGCGGCCGTAGCATTTCACACACACGCCCCGGCCGGATTTGCAGGTGAGCACCGAGCGGAGTTTCACGCGGTCAATCCCCGCCTCACTGATGGCCAGGGCCATCTGGTCATCCATGATGGTATTTCTCTTGACAACGACCTCATCCGTCACCGGGTCCTTGATGTCCACGGTCGGTACTCGACCAAAGAGACGATCCATAAGCGGTTCCACGATCTCGCCGCCCTCAAGGAGGGCCGTGATGTCGACCCCGTCCTTGCTTCCGCAGTCTTCTTCACTAATCACCACATCCTGCGCCACGTCCACAAGCCGGCGGGTCAGGTATCCGGAATTGGCCGTCTTCAGGGCCGTGTCCGCCAAACCCTTTCGAGCGCCGTGCGTCGAGATGAAGTACTGGAGGGTTGACAGGCCTTCCCGGAAATTGGCCGTAATCGGCGTTTCGATGATTTCGCCGGAAGGCTTGGCCATGAGGCCCCGCATGCCGGCCAGCTGCCGGATCTGCGCCGCAGAACCTCGGGCACCCGAATCCGCCATCATGAAGATGCTGTTAAAAGCCCGCCGGACGGCCAGCTGTTCCTGGGTGAGTTCGCGTCCCGGCTCTGCCCCGAGTTGCTGCATCATTTGTTCGGCCACGGCTTCCGTAACCTTCGCCCAGATGTCCACGACCTTGTTATAGCGCTCACCCTGGGTAATCAGACCATCATTGAACTGGGAAAGCACCTCCTGCACTTCCCTTTCCGCCTGGCCGATGAGATCCGCCTTGCCCGTGGGAACGTGCATGTCATCGATGCAGATGGAGATGGAGGACTGGGTCGCGTATTTGAACCCCATCCGTTCGATGTTATCCAGAAGCAGCACCGTGGCCCGCTGACCGGCCGTACGGTAGCACTGGTCCACCAGCTTGGCCAGTTCCTTCTTGTTCATGATCCGGTTCACGGTGTCAAAAGAAATCTCCGGGGGCAGCACGGCACCGAAGAGGATCCGACCGACGGTCGTCTGCACCCTCTGACCATTCATCCTGACCTGGATGCTCGCGTGTTCGTGGACCAGGCCGTTGTCATAAGCCACCTGGACCTCTCGCGGATCCGAAAAAATCATGCCCTCGCCCTTGGCTCCGGGGCGCTCCTTGGTCAGGTAATAAATCCCCAGCACCATATCC
>QJVM01000023.1 GCA_003235715.1 Nitrospirota bacterium | reverse complement strand
GCTGCTCAACGCGTCCTTCTTCAACATCCCTTGAAATCTCCCACCCCCGTAATCCCTATTTTCCCCGCTCCGCAACCTGCACCCGGGGGCCCTCACCATCCGATTGGCGGACTTCCTTCGCCTTGACATCGCCAAGCCGAAAAACGTATATTTCGCAGTTGGTTTTGCAGACCGGAACAAGGCTCCCGCACTGTCCCAAGCCCAAAAAAAAGAACTGAAGTGGACGCCGCCAATATCATTCAGGCCATCGCCATCAATGTCGTCCCTTTGCTCCTGGCCATTATTCTCCACGAAGTTTCACATGGTTACGTGGCTGAGCGACTCGGGGATCCCACGGCCCGGATGCTCGGGCGGCTGACCCTCAACCCGCTTCCGCACATCGACCCGATAGGCACGGTCCTCGTCCCCCTTATGCTGATTGCCACCGGCAGCAACGTGCTTTTCGGCTGGGCCAAGCCTGTTCCCATAAGTCCGGTCAATTTCAAGAACCCTGAAAAGGGAATGGCCATTTCAGCGGCGGCAGGTCCGATCACCAATAGTGTTCTGGCCGTTATCAGCGCCGTGCTGCTCCGGGTTGTCCTGATATTCCGAGGAACCGGCCCGGGGCAGAGCTTGAGTCCGGTCCTTCTCCCGCTTGTGCTCATGCTCGACGCCTTCATCAATTGGAATGTCCTGCTGGCCGCCTTCAACCTTCTCCCCATCCTCCCCCTGGATGGGGGGCGAATCCTGAAGGGTTTTCTGCCCCCGAAGCTCTCCTACTCCTTCGGACGGACAGAACCGTACGGGATGTTCATTCTGATTTTTCTTCTTTTCACGGGTATTGCATGGTCCTTCATCGGACCTATCCGGGCTTTCATGTTTTATATTCTCAGCCTGATCAGCGGAGTTCGTCTCATATGAAGAAACGTGTCCTTTCCGGCATGCAGCCCAGTGGTCGTCTCCATCTGGGAAACCTGATGGGAGCCCTCCAGAACTGGGTCCACCTCCAGGATGACTACGATTGTTTTTATTTCGTCGCAGACTGGCATGCCCTGACTTCGTCGTACGCAGACCTTGCCCTGTTCAGGGAGAATACCCATCATGTGCTGGCCGACTGGCTGGCCGCCGGTCTGGACCCGGACCGTTCAACGATGTTCGTCCAGTCCATGGTGAAGGAACACGCGGAACTCCACCTGCTTCTCAGCATGATCACGCCCCTGGCGTGGCTCGAACGGGTCCCCTCATACAAGGAGAAGCAGGAGGAGATCCGGGACAAGGACCTCGGGACCTACGGCTTCCTGGGCTATCCTCTTCTCCAGTCGGCCGACATTCTGATCTATCGGCCGGCTTACGTGCCCGTGGGGGTGGACCAGATGCCGCATCTGGAGATCACCCGGGAGATCGCCCGGAGGTTCAACCATTTCTACGGGAACGTCCTTCCTGAAATTGAGGGATTGCTTACCCAGTTTCCAAAAGTCCCGGGCACCGATGGCCGGAAGATGTCCAAGTCTTACAACAACTGCCTTTACCTTTCCGAAGCCCCGTCCGAGATCGACAGGAAGATCAAGACGATGGTCACCGACCCGGCCCGGGTTCGAAGAACGGATCCGGGCAACCCCGACGTCTGCCCGGTCTTTGACCTGCACCGTATCTTCTCCACCGAGTCGGAGAGGGAATACTGCGCGAACGGGTGCCGTACCGCGGGTATCGGGTGCATGGACTGCAAGAAGGTTTTGATCCCGCACGTGCTGGAGCTGATGGAACCCATCTATGCGAAACGACAGGAGTTGATCAGCCATCCGGGACGCCTGGAAGACATTGCCCGAACCGGGAGCGAAAAGGCCGGTGAGGCCGCGGCTGAAACCATGGACGCGGTCCGGCACGCCATGAACATGTGGAACGCATGATACGGCTCCCTTCCGCAGTCCAAGCCTTTGTCCCTGATCTGGCCGCCTTGTTCCTGGGCCTGGCCGTGGCGTTCAGCGGATGCAGTTCCATTTCGGTCACGCCCGAGAAGGCCCGCCTTTCCAATGCCGAGTACATGCTGGGCATGTCCTACATGGAGCAGGGCCGGACCCAGGACGCCTTTGTCGAGTTTCAGAAGGCTGTTCGTGAGAACCCTGACAACAAGGAGGCTCATAACATGCTGGGGTACCTCTACGGAGAGCGCGAGCAGTACAAGGAGGCTCTGGCCTCCTATGCCCGGGCCATCGCCATCGATCCCCGGTATTCCGAAGCGTACAACAACCGCGCGAGCACCCTGATAACCATGGAGCAATGGGACGACGCCATCGCGTCGGCGGAGCAGGCCCTGCTGAATCCGCTTTATGCCACCCCGGAATTCGCCCTGAACAACATCGGCTATGCCCAGATGAAAAAGGGCGACTACGACGAAGCCATCAAGAGCTTCAACAAGGCCCTTCGACGCAGGTTTCTCCCGCAGGCCAGCTATAACCTCGCCCTGATCTATATGGAACGGGGTCAGAACCGGGCGGCCCTCAAGGAACTCGAGGATCTGGTGGAACGGGTTCCCAAGTATGCGCACGCCCACTACGAATTGGCCCGTCTCTACCTCAGAATGGGCGACCGGGAAAAGGCCCGCAAACATTTCACCGAAGCCGCCGCTCTGGCCCCGGACCAGGAAGTGGGCATCATGGCGGATGCCGAACTGAAGCGCCTGAAATAGCCTGGGTTCGAAGCACTTCCCCACCCCAAGCCCGTTCCTCAAACATCAACCGACCTTGATTTCAAACGGTACGGGCTCTGTTGATTCAGGCTCCGGCGCTGCCTTATAATGGGCGTCCTTCGGGACGAGGCCGCAACCGCTGCCCGCGGGAGTGCCCGCCCCAGGGGAAGGGCGTACGGGTTTCCCCGACGGAGCTACGGTTTGAGCCGGAAACACTGGATACGAAAAGAAGGAGAATGCTGATGGCCAGAGTTTACAACTTCAGCGCAGGCCCCGCGGCCCTGCCCCTGGACGTTCTTGAAAGAGCCCGTGAGGAAATGATCGACTGGCAGGGTTCCGGCATGTCTGTCATGGAAATGAGCCACCGGGGCAAGGAGTTCATGTCCATCATTGCCAAGGCCGAGGCCGACCTTCGGGAGTTGATGCAGATCCCGACGAACTACAAGGTGCTTTTCCTCCAGGGAGGCGCCTCGAGCCAGTTCGCCATGATTCCCTTCAACCTCCTCAGGGGGAAGAAGACCGCCGATTACATCCATACCGGGATGTGGTCAAAGAAGGCCATTGCGGAGGCGAAGAAATACTGCACAGTTACCATTCCGTTCACATCGGAAGAAGGCAATTTCAACCGCGTCCCCAGGCAGCAGGACCTGAAGCTCGACCCGAATGCGGCCTACTGCCACATGACGTCGAACAACACCATCTATGGAACCGAGTACCATTACACGCCGGACACCGGCACCGTGCCCCTGTTGACCGATGCCTCTTCCAACATCTTGTCCCGACCCGTGGACGTTTCCCGTTTCGGGATGATTTATGCGGGCGCCCAGAAGAACATCGGGCCCAGCGGCGTAACCCTGGTCATCATCCGGGAGGACCTCCTGGGCGGTGCGGTGGACACCACCCCGACCATGTTCAACTACGCCACCCACGTGAAGGGCGAGAGCATGTACAACACCCCCCCCACCTACGCCATCTATATCGCAGGACTGGTCTTCGAATGGTTGAAGAAGAGAGGCGGGCTGGCGGAAATGGAAAAGGTGAACATCCGAAAGGCCGCGAAACTCTATGACTGCATCGACGCCAGCACTTTCTACCGCTGCCCTACGGAGCCGGCCAGCCGTTCACGGATGAACGTACCCTTCACGCTTGCAAAGCCCGAGCTGGACGAGGCGTTTCTGAAGGAGGCGAAGGCCGCCGGGCTGGTGACGCTCAAAGGACACCGTTCCGTAGGCGGCATGAGGGCCTCCATCTACAACGCGATGCCTGAAGAAGGGGTCGAAGCCCTGGTAAGCTTCATGAAGGAGTTTGAGAATAAGAACGGCTGAGACGACCGCTTGCGGCTGGGCCTGAGGACCCCGGCCCGCCGCCGGACCGACCGCACGGACGACCCCAAAAGGGATCTCAATTCCGTCCCGGCTCAGCCTGCAGTGCCCACGCGATGGACCTCGAGGACCCCCGAAACCTGATTCAGTTTGCGGATGACCTCGTCAAGATGGGCCTTGTTTCGAACCTCGAGAACAAAATGATAGTAGGCGGTGTCGTCCCGGCTCCGGCCGCTTTCGAGCCGTTCGATGTTCACCTTCTCCGCTGAAAGCGAAGCCGTGATGGAAGCCAGCATGCCCGGCTTGTCCTTGGACCTCACCTCCACGCGCACAGGGTGCGACTGCTCCGCGCCCCCCTCCCATTCCACACGGATCAGACGATCCGTGTCCACGCTCATCATATGGAGGTTGGGGCAATCACGGGTATGAATCGCCACCCCCTTGCCCCGCGTGACAAACCCCACGATGGCGTCCCCAGGAAGGGGAAAACAGCATTTGGAAAAATGGTACAGAAGGTTGTCGATGCCCGTAACGCGCACGCCCTTGCGGTCCTCGGGGCGGGACGGGACCACGCGTTCCGCTGCAGCCTCGGCCTTCTCCTTGAGCAGGTCCGTAAACAGCCGATTCACGACCTGGTGGGCTGAAAACCTTCCGTAACCGACACTGACCAGCAGGTCCTCGCTCGTCTTGAACCCGACCGAGGCGGCCCCTTCCTCCAGCCGCTCCCCCTTGAGAAGCTTGGGGTTGATGTGGTGCTTTCGCATCTCCTCTTCGATGAGTTGAAGACCGAGGGCCCTGGACTGGTTTCGCTCCTCTGCGCGAATAAAGGCCCGGATCCGGTTCTTGGCCTTCGAGGTCTTGGCGATCTTCAGCCAGTCACGGCTGGGGACGTGTCCCGGGTGTGTGATGATTTCCACGGTATCCCCGTTCCGGAGTTCATGCCGGAGCGGCACAATCCGGCCGTTCACGCGCGCGCCGGTACACCGGTTCCCGACCTCGGAATGGACGGCATAGGCGAGGTCAATGGGCGTGGCCCCGGTGGGCAATTCCTTGAGGTCCCCGTCCGGCGTAAACACATAGACCACGTGGGAAAAGAGGTCGCCCTTGACGGAATCCAGAAAATCCCTCGAGTCCTGAAGATCCTTGTAGTCCTGGATCAGCCTGCGGAGGGAGTCGAAGACCTGCTGGTCCTTCTCCGACAGGGGCTCCTTCTCCTTATACCGCCAGTGGGCCGCCACGCCCTTCTCGGCCACCTCGTTCATGTCACGGGTACGGATCTGGAATTCCACCCGGCGGCCTTTCGGCCCAATGACCGTGGTCTGGAGCGACTGGTAGCCGTTGGACTTGGGCGCACCGATGAAATCCTTGAGCCGCCCCGGCACCGGCGTGAACATCCCGTGCAGAAGTCCCAGAACGGCGTAACACTCGCCCTGCGTTTCTGTGATAATCCGAACCCCCATGACATCGTAGACCTTCTCAAAGGGAATGTTCTGCCTCTTCAGTTTCTGGTAAATGCTGTACGAGTGTTTGACCCGGCCAGAGATCCGGGCCTGGATTCCCTGGGCCTCTATCCTCGGCCGAACCAGGCCGATGACTCCGTCGATGTAAGTCTGGAGTTCGTCCCTCTGGAGAGCAACCCGCTTGTCGAGGTCCGCATATTCCCGGGGAAGCAGGCTCTTGAAGGCCAAATCCTCAAACTCGATGCGGAGCCAGCCGATCCCGAGGCGATTGGCCAGAGGCGCATAAATATCCAGGGTCTCCCGTGCAATCCGGAACCGCTCCGCCCCCTCGAAGCGGTCTATTTCACGCATCGTATGAAGCTGGTCCGAGAAGAGGATCATGATGACCCGGATGTCCTGACTCATGGAAAGGAGCATTTTCCGGAACTTCTCCATCTGCTCTTCTTCGGCCACATGGAACTCCATCCGGGCCACGTTCGTCGTGTTCTCCACGAGGAACCGGACTTCATCGCCGAATTGTTTTGAAATTTCCCGGAATCTGGCCGTCGTGTTCTCCTCGACTGCCACATGAAGAATCCCCGCCAGAATGGTGAGCACGTCAACACGCATACCCGCAAGGATCAGGGCGACATTCAGGGCATGATCGACCAGCGCCGGTGTAAGCCGCGAGCCCTGGTGCTCGGCGATCTTCCTGATGTATTCGCAAGCCCGACGGATCGCCGAAACGTCCGTCTCCGGCGAATACTCACGGATCGTACGGATCAGATCGTCCTGGAGCGGCAGCGTTGCGGTGGGAGAGGAAGATGATGTCATCTGTCAGAAAGAAGATATCAAATACCCTTCAGAGCGTCAATCGCATCGCGGCGACGGAGTTGCGCCCAAATAATTGAAAAGTTTTGGTAAAACGCAGGCCACCCCATATTTTTGGCAGGGCACGCAGCGTCCATCGAAAGCCTCCCGCAAACGCTTCTTTTCCGGGACCGGACTTCTGGAAAATAGGCGGACCATAACGCATAATAGCGTTTCGCACCGCCTGGCAGACCGGAGGGAACAGTACCGGCGTATGGCTGTGCACACAGCCATGTTTCCCTGAACCATGTCCCTTTCCCTTGCCGCCCTCATGTTCGGCTTTCTCCTCCTCGTCTGGGGTGCCGACCGCTTCGTGGTCGGGGCAGCTGGTACGGCGCGGAACCTCGGCGTCTCCCCGCTCGTGATAGGCCTCACCATTGTCGGATTTGGCACCAGCGCTCCCGAAATGATCGTTTCAGGGGTGGCCGCATGGCAGGGAAATCCCGGGCTCTCCGTGGGCAATGCTATTGGCTCCAATATCACCAACATTGCTCTTGTGCTCGGGGTGACGTCCATGATCACCCCTCTAACGGTGCATTCCCAGACCCTGAAACGGGAACTGCCCGTTCTTCTGGCCGTGATGGCGCTCTCGCTCCTTCTGCTCTCGGACGGAAACCTGAGCCGGATGGATGGCGTGATTCTTCTCGCCGGTTTCGGGGGGCTTCTTTACTGGATGACCCTGATCGGCATCCGGAGCCGGGAGTGCAACCCCGACCCCACCGCCCTCGACGAGGCCTGCGATCCTCTCGCCATGGAATTTGCCGAGGAAGTGCCTGAGGACCTTTCCCTGGCGGCCGGACTTCTGTGGCTTGCCGTTGGGCTGGTAGTCCTGTTGCTCAGTTCCAGGATTCTGGTCTGGGGGGCGGTGAACATCGCCCAGATGTTCGGAGTGAGCGACCTCGTTATCGGACTCACCGTCGTGGCGGTGGGGACCAGTCTTCCCGAGCTGGCCGCGTCGGTCACCAGCGCTCTCAAGAAGGAACACGATATTGCCCTCGGCAACGTCCTCGGGTCCAACATGTTCAATCTGCTGGCCGTTATGGGACTGCCCGGTCTTATTCGTCCCTTTCAGGTGGATGGCGAGGTCCTCTCACGGGATTATCCTGTGATGATCACCCTCACCCTGGCGCTTTTCGTCATGGCCTACGGGCTCAGGGGGGGGGGTCGCATAAACCGAATCCAGGGAACCGCCCTTTTCTCGGTATTTCTTGGCTACGAGGCCTTCCTCTACCTTGCGGTTTAGGCTCTTCGCCCCTTCGGACGATACGGATAAGGACAAGATCAGGTCGGCCACGCCCGACTCCAGACCATTAGAAACAGGGACATCCCGGAACTCAATATGCTTCCAGGCTTCAAGAAGGACCCCAGGGCAGAGGGAAGAAAAAGACTGGGTGAAATTCTCCTTGGGAAGGCACTGCTCACGGACCGCCAGCTCACGGATGCCCTCAAGAAGGCGCATCAGAGCGGTATCCGGCTTGGTGCCGCCCTGACCCTGCTCGGGTACGTTTCGGAAGAGCAGATCCTGAAGGCTCTCAGCGAATCCCTCCGCGTTTCCTTCATTGATATGAATCGGGAGGTCATCAGTATCGAGGCACAGGCCCGTTTTCCTTACGATATCGTGAAGACCCATACGGTGGTTCCGGTTCGACTGGAAGGCCGGGACATGATCGTGGCCATGACCGACCCGACAGACTACTGGATCGTGGAGGACATCCGCTTCCGGACGAATCTTTCGGTGAAGCCCGTTCTCGCCTCGAGCCATCAGCTGAGCGACATTCTCAAATTCTTTGAACAGAACGGGTACGCCCGGCGACCCTACGATCTCGCCCGCCTGAAATACGTCACCGAGCAGGCCCGAAGCCTTACCATGGAGGACCTCCTGAAAGACATGGTCCAGCGCGACGCTTCTGACCTCCACCTCGCGGTGGGTGCGCCCCCTTCGGTGCGGGTAAATGATCGCCTCATTCGCCTGGATATGCCCATCCTGGACGTCCAGACCGCGGAGCGTTTCGTTAATGGACTGCTGACCGAAGAACAGAAGACCAGCTTCAGCCGCAATAAGGAACTGGAGATCACCTATATGCGGGACGACATCGGACGCTTCAGGATAAGCCTCTTCCGGCAGCGGCGCTCCATCTCTGTTTCCGTCCGGAATCTGAGGGGAGAAATCCCGCCCCTCGAGGAACTGGGCTTCCCGAAAGCCGTGCCCGAGGCCCTTCTCAATCAGCGGGGACTGGTTCTGGTCACCAGCCCCTCGGGACACGGGAAATCCACAACCATCGCCTCCATGATCGACTACCTGAACCGCAATGCCGCCCGGAATATCATCACCCTCGAGGATCCCATTGAATTTCTTCACAAGCACAAGCGCTGTAACGTTCACCAGCGCGAGGTGGGAGAGGATACGGCCTCTTTTTCCAGCGGACTCCGACACATTCTGAGGCAGAACCCTGACGTGATCATGATCGGGGAGATGCGGGATGCAGAGACGGTTAGAACCTGTCTCGAAGCGGCCTCCACAGGGCCGCTCGTGGTCACCTCCATGCACGCCACCAGCACCATCTCTGCCCTGGATACCGTGATGACTTCCTTCTCGGGCAAGGAACTCCAGATGGTGAGACAGCGGATGGCGGATTCGCTCCTCCTGGCCATTTCACAGCGGCTGGTTCCGCGGAAATCCGGCGTGGGCCGGGTTCTGGCCGCCGAGGTTCTCATGAGTTCGCCTCGGGTGGCCACCCTGATCCGTGAAGGACGTCAGCACCAGATCCGCACTCTTACGACCGGCACCGGCGGGGACGTCGTATCGCTTGAAGCGTGCCTGGCCGACCAGTGCAAGAAGGGTTTGATCCAGCCCCCGGATGCTCATCGGCTCGCCGAGGACACGAAGCGCCTCACCAATCTCCTCGCCGCGCAATAACCTGCCCAAGCAGTGGTTGCGCAAACGCCTGCCCCGCGAAGCCCTGACTGCAGGTGCTCGAACACAGCCCTGCCAGCCTCGGACGCCCGAACGTTTACAGGACTTGGCCTTATACGCCTATTTAAATCCCTTATAGATTGACTCTCGCTTCGCTTGCGTGCTAATCTTTTCGGGTTTTTTGCCCGCCATGCAATGCCGTGGGCCTGACCCCGGTTCGAAATGCAGCCGGAAACCTTATGGTTTCCCGGCTTTTTTCAACTTTATTTCCAGACATTTGGGAGTTGGAGGTAAACAATGAAGGTTTTGGTCAGCGACAACCTGTCGCCTTTGGGCGTTGACGTTTTGAAAAAGGCCGGGCTCACCGTAGATGTGAAAACCGGCATGAAACCCGAAGAACTGATTGCGTGTATCGGAGAATATCACGGCCTGGTGATCCGCTCCGCCACCAAGGTTACCGCCGAGGTCATCAAGGCCGCCGGGAACCTCAAGGTGATCGGTCGTGCCGGTTCCGGGCTGGACAACGTGGATCGGACCGCAGCCTCGGCCAAGGGGATTGTGGTCATGAACACGCCCGGGGGCAACACCGTAACGACTGCCGAGCACGCTTTTGCCCTTCTCATCTCCCTCTGCCGGAACGTTCCCCAGGCCACCGCTTCGATGAAGGCCGGAAACTGGGAGAAGAAGAAGTTCATGGGCGTCGAGCTTTTCAACAAGACGCTCGGCGTAATCGGCCTCGGGGCCATCGGCGCCCAACTCGCGAAAAAAGCCCAGGGCTTTGAAATGAACGTAATCGCCTATGACCCGTTCCTGAGCGACGAGAAGGCCGTCGCTCTCGGCGTTCAGAAGGTGGACCTTCCGGAGGTTTACCGTCGTGCCGATTTTATCAGCATCCACACCCCGAAGACGCCGGAAACAACAGGCCTGATCAGCAGGGACACCATCGCCCAGATGAAGGACGGCGTACGGATCATCAATTGCGCGCGCGGCGGACTCGTGAACGAGAGTGACCTCCATGAAGCCCTCGTGTCCGGGAAGGTGGCCGGCGCCGCGCTGGACGTTTTCGAGGTGGAACCTCCTCCCAAGGACCATCCGCTTCTCAGCCACCCCAATGTCATCTGCACGCCCCATCTGGGCGCCTCGACAGAGGAGGCCCAGGTCAACGTGGCTGTGGCCGTGGCCGAGCAGATCGTGGATTACCTCGTTCACGGAACCATCCGGAACGCGGTGAACTTCCCCAGCATTCCGGCCGACCAGGTGAGCCGTCTTCAGCCCTACCTGGCCCTCGGCGAACGGCTTGGAGCCTTTGCGGCCCAGATCTTCGACGGAGGCGCCCAGAGCATCGACATCGAATACATGGGAGTGGCTTCGGAGGTCCAGACCGCACCCGTGACTATTGCGGTCCTGAAGGGCTTCCTGACGCCGATCCTCGAGGACACGGTCAATTTTGTGAATGCGCCCTTTATTGCCAAGGAACGCGGAGTCGCGGTCAATGAGACCATCAAGCCCGACGCCGGCGACTATCGCGGCCTCATTGCCCTGAACGTTTCCTCTGGCGACAAAAAGATGCATATTGCCGGCACCCTCTTCAGCCGCCAGTCATCCCGCGTGGTGGCCATCGATAACTATCCTCTCGATATTGTTCCGGAAGGGGAGATCCTCTTCATCCTTAACAACGACAAACCCGGGGTCATCGGCAGCATCGGCACGACGCTGGCCAAGCATAAGATCAACATCGCCCGGATGCATTTTGGAAGGGAGTCTGCCGGAGGGACGGCCATCTCGGCCGTGAACGTCGACACCTCGCCGTCTCCGGAAGTCCTCGAGGAAATTCGGGCCCTCCCGAACATCCTTTCGGTCAAACAGGTGATCCTTCCCTGACCTGTTATTCAATCCGTCTTACTTTGAAACCAGTGGTCCGTCTTTGCAGGAGGGTGCGGACCGTACCCGGCTGCAGCCATGCCGGGTGAAGGAGCAAAAGGACTTATGGCAAATCTCGTGGTCGTGGGCGCCCAGTGGGGCGACGAAGGAAAAGGCAAGATTGTGGACATCCTCACGGAGAGGGCCGATGTCGTGGCCCGCTTCCAGGGGGGGCATAACGCCGGCCACACCGTGGTCGTCGACGACGAAGAGTTTATCCTTCACCTGATCCCCTCGGGCATCCTCCACGAGGGGACTACTTGCGTCATCGGCAACGGGGTCGTCGTGGACCCCAAGGCCCTCATATCAGAGATTCGAGAACTGGAGGGCCGCGGCATTCGGGTCGAGGGACGCTTGTACGTCAGCAACAAGGCCCACGTCATCATGCCCTACCATGTGGCCATCGACCAGGGAAGCGAACAGTCCAAGGGGAGCGACAAGATCGGAACCACGGGCCGCGGCATCGGCCCCTGCTACGTGGACAAGATGGGGCGGTCGGGCATACGCGCCGGAGACCTTCTCCGTCCGGAGGATCTCCGCGCAAAGCTTGAGAAGAACCTCGGTTGGGTAAATGTCGTCCTGAAGGAACTCTACGGGGCCAAACCCTTCGACGTGGGAGCGCTCCATGCCGAGTACCTGAAGTTTGCGGAGGATCTGGCGCCCTTCATCGCGGATGTGTCGCCCCGCCTGTTCTCGGCCATGGATTCAGGAAAACATCTCCTTCTGGAAGGAGCCCAGGGGACCCTGCTCGACGTGGACCATGGCACCTACCCCTTTGTCACGTCCTCCAGCCCCACCGCCGGAGGCGCGTGCACAGGACTCGGTATCGGCCCGAACCATATCCATGGGGTCCTCGGCATCACCAAGGCCTACACAACCCGGGTGGGAAGCGGTCCCTTCCCCACGGAGCAGGACAATGACCTTGGCCAGGCGCTCCGGAAAAAAGGGGGAGAATACGGTGCGACTACAGGTCGGGCCCGCCGCTGCGGCTGGCTGGACATGGTGGCCGTGCGTTACGCGGTACGCACAAACAGTCTCACCGGACTGGCCATTACCAAACTCGACGTCCTGGATGACCTGGAAGAAATCAAGGTTTGTACGGCTTACAAACTGAACGGGAAAACAATTGACTCCTTTCCGTATGACGCAGAATCCCTCGCCAGGGTCGAACCGGTTTACGAAACCCTTCCCGGCTGGAAACAGTCCACCGTGGGGGTCGTCAACTTCGACAAGTTACCGGCCGTCGCACAGGACTACATCCGGTATATCGAGAAGGCCACGGGTGTCCCGGTGGACATGGTCTCCACTGGCAAGAAGCGGAGCGAAACCATCATCCTTCGGGATCCCTTCAAGGCCTGAAGCAAGGCCCTTTGCCGTAACTTCCGTCACTCGTTTCAAGACATAAGCCTCCACGCGGCACCGTGGAGGTTTATTATTGCCCCGAAATTCCTTTACGCCAGGCCCCAACGAGATTTCCTCCCGGGAACGAAATTGCAGACGTTCCAACCGTCCGGCTTATCGTCTGGAGAAGCCCACCGTGCGGCCGATAAGAAGTACGGGCGCGCCGGTGACCGGTCGCCCTGCTCGCACTCGGGCATTTG
>QJVM01000249.1 GCA_003235715.1 Nitrospirota bacterium | reverse complement strand
TTGTGCCTTGAACCTGTCACCCGTTCTCCTGAGATAGACGCGGACGCCACCGGGGGATACCCTCACGTGCATCGGCTTGGTTGACCCTCTCGCCCCCCTCCTCTTAATATACCGCCCAGAGAGAGGGCCGCAGGCAACACCCCTTGTCTTCTTATATTTCTTCGCACGTGGATGGCCCTTCCTGTATGGATGAACCCGGAATATGACCTCTGACGCAAGCTCGAGAAAAGTTGCCCTTGTCGTGGGCGGAAGCCGAGGCATCGGCCGGGCCATCGTGGTCAGGCTGGCACGGTCCGGTTTCGATATCTGGTGCACCTACCGCGGAAACCATGAAGCCGCTGAAGAAGTTCGGAAAGAGGTGGAGACGCTCGGGGTTTCCTGCGACCTGATCCCCTTCGACGTCTCCGACTATGAGGCCGTCCGGGCCGCCCTGGCTCCCCGGGTGGAAGAGACCTCGCCTTACGCCCTCGTCTATAACGCCGGCATTACGAGAGACAACCTTCTCATGTGGATGAGCCCCGACGAATGGAATGCCGTGCTCCGGACGAACCTGGACGGCTTCTTCAATGTGACGCGGGCCGTGCTCTTTTCCATGCTCAAGGCCCGTAAGGGGCGGATTGTGGCGATCTCCTCGGCTTCGGGCCAGCTTGGCCAGGCCGGGCAGGTGAATTACGCCGCCTCCAAGGCCGGCCTGATAGGGGCCGCACGCTCCCTGGCCCGGGAGGTCGGGAAGAAGAACATTGTGGTCAACGTAGTGGCTCCCGGCTTTATCGAGACCGAGCTGACCCACGAGATTCCCGCCGAGAAGGTTCTTCCGCTGGTGCCCCTGAACCGGCTGGGCCGCGCCGAGGACGTGGCGTCGCTCGTAAACTTCCTCTGCACCGAAGAACATCTGTACATCCATGGACAGACCATTGGCGTGAATGGAGGTCTGGCCGTATGATCCCCTCTGCCCGCCAGCAGACCAAGCTGCACGGCAATAGCCGGAACCCCAGTTGAGAAGAATACAGACCATCGTCGTGGGCAGCGGAATCAGTGGGCTCACGGCCACGCTCCTCCTTGCCTTGAACGGGCATGAAACCATGCTCATCGAGAAGGCGCCCCGGATCGGCGGATCCATCAGCCGATTTCGGCGCAAGGGAGTCCCTTTTGACGTTGGTTTTCACTTCACAGGGGGACTTGAACCCGGCGGAATCTTCCGCAACCTCCTCGATCTGCTGGGCCTGTTCGATGATATCGAACCCATCTTCCTGCCCGAGGAAAGAACCACCTGTTTTGTCGTCGAGGACGTGAACCAGGCCTATTATCTGCCCACAGGGGTGGCGCGGACCGTGGAGAACCTGAAGGATTACTTCCCCGGGGATGCCTACGCCATCGAGCAATATTTCCACAGGATGCAGGAGGTCTGCCGGAAGACGCCTTCGCTCCAGATCGAGAATGCCTCCTTTGCTCACCCCCAGCTGCCCGAGGATTTCGTCAGCCTTCAGGACGTGCTCTGCTCCCTCACCGAAAACCAGACCCTCCGGGGCCTCCTCTGCGGATACGCCATGTGTTACGGCGTGAGACCCTCGGAGATTTCCTTTGCCAGCCACAGCCGGATGTGCCTGAACTTTCACGAATCCCTTGCCTACATCAGGGACGGGGGCGACGCCCTGGTCCGGGCCTTCTCCGAACGGTTCGACCGGCTCGGAGTTGACGTCCGAACGAACACTTGGATTGAAAGGCTTGAAGGTTTCGAGGACGACCGTGCCGGACGCCTGGTCCTGAACACGGGCGAGGAGGTCACCGCGGAAAACTGCCTGTTCACCATCCACCCCCGCAATATCCTCGATATCCTCCCCGCCCGTCGGCTCCGGAAGGCCTTTATCAATCGGGTCATGGACTTCGAGCCCTCGGCGGGTTTCTTCAATGTTTTTGCCACCGTGGGGCCCGAAACCGATTCAGGTCCGGAACTACCGAGCATTACCTCCTTATTCCCGTCCTCCGACGTCGATGCACTGCTGGACCCTGCCTATCAGGGCCTTCCCGGACTGGTCGCCATCCGTTCCGTGGAGCCGCCGCTGCCCGACGGCAGCCGTCCGGTTCACCTGCTCGAACTCGCCTTTCCAGAGGCTACGGCCGCATGGAACGATACCCGAACCGGGAAACGGCCGCCTGAATACATGAAATACCGGGAAGCTCGGACCTCCGCCATCCTGGACCATGTTCGGAGGAATTTCCCGGCCTATGCGGACAGCCTCCACGTGGTCGATTCGGCTTCCATGCTCACGTTCCGGGATTACCTGAACAGCCCGGACGGATCGGCCTACGGCATCAAGCAGAAAATGGGGCAGATGAATCTGGTCGGCAGGCTCCCGGTGCGGAACCTGTGGGCCGCCGGTCAAAGCGCCATTCTCCCGGGCCTGATCGGGGCTATGATGTCAGCCTTCATCGTAGGTCGGGCCATGATCGGCAAAGAGGCCTACGAGAATTTCCTCGGGGGTCGGGGATTGGCCCGACGTGCCGGCTCCTGAATCGGACGTGGGGATAGCTCCATGAAACTTCATCGTGTTGTCATTACCGGATTGGGGAGCGTCTCCCCCCTGGGGCGAGGCGTGGAAGCGCTCATGGACGGTATCGCCCATGGCCGTACGGGCGTCCGGCGCATGCCCGGCTGGGAGGACTACAGTGGATTGCGGAGCCTGGTCGGCGCGCCATCTGAACTCCGTGACGAAAAGGCCATCCCCAGGCAGAAACGTCGGTCCATGAGCCCCATGAGTATCTTCACGGTGCAGGCCGCGGAGGAGGCCCTTCGGGAGTCTGGACTTCTGCCCCTGTCGCTGGACCTTAACCGTGTGGGATGCGTGGTGGGAAGCACCATCGGCAGCACCCTCAGCATCAACGAGTTCTACGAGCACTTTCTTCCGGACAGAAGATTCGAGGAGGTCCCCTCGACGGGATTCTTCCGGGCGATGTCGCACACCGCCTCCATGAATCTGGCCCAGTACCTCGGCCTGACCGGTTATGTCATGGCCACGTCGGCCGCCTGCGCCTCGGCGCTCCAGGCCATCGGGACCGGGTACCACATCCTGAATCTCGGGCTTCAGGACGTGCTCCTCTGTGGGGGTACGGACGAACTGCACCCGACGGTGACCGGGACCTTCGACCTGCTGTATGCCGCCTCGACCGGCTATAACGAAACGCCGGAACTCACCCCGCGCCCCTTTGACGCAAAACGCGACGGCCTGGTCTGCGGTGATGGCGCCGGAATCGTAGTGATGGAAACCCTGGAACACGCCGAGGCCCGGGGAGCAAGGGTCCTGGCGGAAATCTGCGGATACCACACGACCGGAAGCGGAGAACACATCAGTCAGTCAAACCGGCCCGCCATGGTTCACTGCATGCGGGAGGTCCTGCGTCAGGCGGAACTGGATCCCGGAGACGTGGATTATATCAATGCCCATGCCACGGCCACGCTCCAGGGAGACGGGGAGGAGGCGGGGGCCATTGCCGAGGTGTTCGGGGACGAGGTCCCGGTGAGCAGCCTGAAGGGATACTTCGGCCACACACTCGGGGCCTCCGGGGCCATCGAACTGGCCGCCACGGTGCGAATGATGGCCGAGGGCCGGATCTACCCCACCCGGAATCTCGAAGAGGTGGCCGAAGACTGCAAGGGGATTCGCCACGTACCCCGGTCCGAGGACCGCCGGTTGACTCACGTGCTGAAAAACGGTTTTGCTTTTGGCGGAGTAAATGCCTCCATCGCCCTTCGGGCGCGAACGTAGAAAGGGACGCCATGACCGAGAAAGAGATCATCGATATCACCAACCGGGTATTCGAGGAGGACTTCGAGATCCCCGCTGAAAAACTTCTGCCCGAGGCCCGCATCTTTGAAGACCTGGGACTGGACAGCCTGGATATCGTGGATCTCGTGGTCGCGCTCCAGAAGAGCTTCAAGGTACGCATCCAGGATGACGAAAAGGTACGGTCCATAAGGACCCTGCAGGACATCTACAATTTTATCGGGGACAAACGCAAGGAAACGGGTCTTTGAAGGGTCCCCGGGCTTCAGCCCCTGCGACGGTGAACCAATTGCTTCTGAACCTATGGTTCTACTCCTCATTTCTTCTCCTATCCTCCGTGGTCATTCCGGCCCTGACCTTTGCGGTGGCTGTCAGCCGGCCTCTCTCGCAGATACGGGGCGTGATGCGCCGCTTTCGGATGGCCATTCAGCTTTACGGCCGCATGGTGATTCGCCTCCCGTGGCCGTGGATCAAGGTCCGCCTTGAGAACCCGGGCCGGGTCTACGGCCCCGGACCCTATATCTTCGTCTGCAATCATCGTTCCTCGTCCGACCCGTTTCTCATGGGAGCGCTTCCCCCCATGGAATGTGTCCAGGTGGTCAATGTCTGGCCATTCCGCATCCCGGTCCTCGGGTTCTTCGCCCGAATGGCCGGCTACCTGAACATCAACGTCATGGGCGCGGAGAGTTTCTTCCGGGAAGCCGAAAACCTGCTGAACCAGGGCGTATCGATTATCTTCTTTCCCGAGGGGACGCGTTCGGGAAGCCGCGATATGGGAACGTTTCACGGAGCGGCCTTCCGGCTGTTTCTTGAATCCGGGGTACCCATCGTGCCCGTGTGCATTGCCGGCAACGAGAGGGTTCCCCCGAAGGGATCTCTCCTGCTCGAGCCCGGTACGGTGAGGTTGAGAATTCTTCCTCCGGTGCTCTTGGCCGGCCTCGAGGATTGGTCTCCGTTTCAATTGAAGAACCACGTCAGGGACATGATCCAGAAGGAGCTGAACACGATGGAGGCCGTAACGTGACGCTTTTTGACACATACCGGGATCTGGAATCCCTTTCGCGTCATGAGATCCTAAGGGTACAGGAGGACCTCTTCCGCAAACATCTCCGCCACTGCGCCGAACACACGCCGTTCTACCGGGACCTGTTCACGAAGGACCGTTTGGCGTGGCAGAAGCTCGGGCTGGAGGATATCGCCCGGATTCCCCTCACGCGCAAGTCGGACCTCGAAGCCCGAAATGATGATTTTCTCGCCGTTCCGCTGTCGGCGGTAAGCGATATTGTTCTTTCTTCCGGGACCACGGGGCGTCCCACCCGTATGATGTACACGGTCCGGGATCTGGATCGGCTGGCGTACAACGAAAGAATCGCCTTCGAGCGAATCGGCATGACTTCCTCCGACACGGTGCTCCTCACGTGCACCATGGACCGCTGTTTCATTGCCGGGCTGGCCTATTATGAGGGTGCTCGGGCCATGGGCGCGGCCACGATCCGGAACGGACTCAGCACTCCGGCGAGTCACTACGAGATCATTCAGCGTTTGTCCCCCACCGTAATCGTCGGTGTCCCGTCCTTCCTGTACAAACTCGGAGGCTACCTGAGGGAGCGGGGAACAGACCCCGCAACCGCCGGAGTCCGGATGCTGGTGGGTATCGGGGAACCCGTCCGGGATCGTTCTCTCGCCCTTCTCCCCAAATCCCGTGAAATGGAAAGCATGTGGCAGGCTCCGGTTTATTCCACCTACGCATCGTCGGAGATCGTGACGACCTTCTGTGAGTGCCGGAGCCAGAGGGGAGGCCACCTGCATCCCTCTCTGGGGATTGTGGAGGTCGTGGATGATGCCGGAGTTTCTCTGCCGGCCGGCCAGGTGGGCGAGGTCGTGGTGACCCCCCTGTTGGTCGAAGGCATGCCCCTCCTGCGTTTTGCCACGGGTGATGTGAGTTTCCTCATGGACGAACCCTGTTCCTGCGGGAGGTCTTCGGTACGCCTGGGTCCGATTCTGGGACGAAAGAAGCAGATGCTCAAGCTTCACGGGACCACCCTTTATCCCCAGGCCATCTTCGCGACCCTGGACGAAATTCCTGAAGTTGGAGAGTATTTTGTCCGGGTCCGGGAGGAGTCCGCCCTGTCGGATCACGTGGAAGTGCACGTTGCTACCAAAAGGCCAATTGCAGTTGATACAATTCTCGAGCGCCTTCAGGCCCGCCTCAGGGTAAAGCCGACGGTCATCGTGGCCCCTGAGGAAGATATTCGAAAGACCGTTTACGTAGAAAATTCAAGGAAACCCATTCGTTTTCTGGATTTGCGAGGCTGAACCCTATGGGATGTTTTGAGCGACTCATGGTTCCGAGTTTCTCCCGGGAGGAAATCGGTGAGGCGGTGGCACACCACAGGCTTCTCACCATGGAGATTGAATTCAACACGGACTGCAATTTTCACTGCCTGTATTGCTACACCCGTCGAAACGGTTCGGGGCCGGACCCGAGAGCCGAGCTCTCTCCGGAACAGTTTCGGCAGGTCCTGTCCGAGGCGCGGGACCTGGGCGTTCGAACGCTGGTGATTCTGGGCGGCGAGCCAATGCTTTACCCCCATCTTTTCGAGATGCTGGAATACGTCCGCGGTCTCGGGATGAACGTGGAGGTGTTTACCAACGGGGCGAACGTGACGCCTGAAAACGCGGCCCGGCTCCATCGCCTGGGTGTCGTCTTGGCCCTGAAGATGAACAGTTTCAACGAGACGGTCCAGGATATCCTCGCCGGAAAGAAGGGGGCCTTCACCCAGATCCGGACCGCTTATGACAATCTCGTAGCCGCCGGGTTCCCGGGAAGCGACGGGAGGCTGGGCATCAGCACCGTAATCTGTAAGCAGAATTACGATGAGCTGCCTGAACTCTGGCGGTGGCTCCGCGACCGAAAGGTTACACCCTATTTCGAGATGATGACCCCGCAGGGCGGGGCCAGGCAGTATCAGGACGATTTGACCGTCTCCTCGGAGCAGGCTCTTGACCTTTTCGTCCGGCTCTCGGAAATCGACCGGAGTTATGGCTATGAATGGGTGCCGAAGCCTCCGCTGGTGGGCATGGACTGCCTTCGTCACCAGTACTCTTGCGTGGTCACAGCCCGGGGAGATGTTTACCCCTGCGTGGGCGTCACTATTCCGGTGGGAAATATTCTCGAGAAACCTCTGGAAGAAATCATAAGGACCAGCAGCGTCATCAGGGACCTCCGACATTACCGGGACACCCTCAAGGGACCCTGTGGCCAGTGCGAAGATAAGGCCACGTGTTACGGCTGCCGGGGGGCTGCGTATCAGATGACAGGTGACTACCTGGCTTCTGATCCCCTGTGCTGGAAGAACCGGGACAGGCTCCACCAGATTCCCTCCCTGCCAGCATTCGTTGACGATCTGGTGCCCCATCAGAAACCGATGCTTCTGGTGGACCGTCTCCTGGAGGTGGGGGAGGAAACCCTGGTGGAAGCCGAAGTGGGCAAGGACATGCCTTTTGTGGATGCCGACGGACGCATGGACGAGGTGGCTTTTCTGGAGATCATCGCCCAGTCTGTGGCGGCTCACAGCGGGTTTCGACATGTCGGGAACGGCGGTAAGGAGGAAGGCTTCCTCATCGGCGCCAAAGGGCTGGTCGTTCACAGCCAGGCCCACGCGGGCGACCGCCTGAGGGTGGCCTTGACCAAGGTCACCGAATACGGGGACCTGGCCGTGATTCGCGGAAGGATTTCCAACAACGGCACCCTCCTGGCAGAAGGAGAGGTCAAGGTCTGGCGAAAGGCCGGGGAAGCCCCGTAGTTCCACCGATGCGCAGGCTCCGTAAGGTTTTTCTCTTCTCTCTCCTGTGTCTGGTGTATGC
The DNA here is from genome assembly GCA_003235715.1 of Nitrospirota bacterium. Classification (GTDB taxonomy): domain Bacteria; phylum Nitrospirota; class Thermodesulfovibrionia; order SZUA-242; family SZUA-242; genus SZUA-242. The sequence continues at coordinate 5,128 of QJVM01000249.1, read as the reverse complement.
CGGACAATCGGCCAGGGCCGTCCCCGAAAGTCCGTCTGCCGGTCTCGGACCCCGGCTCTCGGCGACAATATCCCGCCTCGAAGCCCACGCCGCGCGCCTGAAGACGCTGAGCACCGAGTTCGTCCAGGAAAAGAATCTCGCCGCCTTCCGAAATACCCTGACTCTTCGCGGCCGGATTTTCATGGAACGCGGCGGACGACTGGCCTGGCATGTGGACGAACCGGTGCGATACTCGGTTCTCATCACCGACAAGGTCATCCGACAGTGGGACGAGGAGACGCGGCAGGTCCGTGAGATTCCTCTCTCGGGGAATCCCATGCTGCGAACGGCGCTGGACCAGATCTCCGTGTGGTTCAACGGAGACTATTCGTCAGCCTTGAAGGACTATGAAGTCGAACTGGTGCAGGAGAATCCCGTTGTGATCCGGTTTATGCCGAAACCCTCGGCCCTTACCGCCAAAGTCCTGAAGAGCATCGAGCTCAGGTTCCGAAGCAACGAGGAATATCTGGAACAGATCCTCATTCTCGAGGCGGGGGGCGACAGTACCCGGATCCGCTTTGAGAACACCGTTCTGAATTCACCACTGAAGGAGGCGGACTTCGAGGTCGACCGTCGTGCGTGAACCCCTGTTCACGCGCCTTCTGCACGCAGGCTCCCGAAACCGGCTCGTCCTCCTCGTCGCTGTCGTTCTTTCAATTGGAGCCGGGCTCGCCGGGCTCTTCTTTATCCGCTTCGAGAGCAACATCGAGCTGATGCTTCCGGACCACCCCGTGGTCCGTGACCATCTGGCCTTTCTGAACAAATCCAGACTTTCAGGGAAACTGGTGCTATGGCTCGAACTTGCGCCGGAGGGGCAATCGACAGAATTGCATTCCGCCGTGGACCAAGTGGCGGCGGCCCTTGATCCGGTCCTTTTCCCGAAGGTGATTACGGGCCTTTCCGGGAAAGACCTTCAGGAAAACATGGGGGCCCTTCTGGACTACCTTCCCTCGGTCATGTCCCCGGAGGATCTCCACAAGCTGGCGGCAGGTCTGGACCGGAAAGAGGTATCCCAAAAACTCCGGCAGACCTGGCTCCAGTTCCTGAATCCGGGCAGCCTTTTCATGCGTCAGACCCTTCAGGCGGACCCTCTGGGGTTCAGCAGTGTCCTCCTGGGAAAACTCCAGGAGGCTGTATCGAGCCTCGCCTTCGACGTTGAGATTGAAAACGGACATTTCGTGACCCGTGATCGCCGCAACGCCATGCTGATCGTGGAGACCCCGGTCAGGGTCCCTGACACCCAGGGCTCAGGCCGGGTCGTGGGCGAACTGAAGCGTGTTTTCTCACTTCTTCCGGCCACCGTGAAGGGGCACATCATTGGCGGCCATACCCACACCGTGAGTAACGAGGAGGTGATCCGCAGGGATATCGGCCTCACTCTCGTGATTGCGGCCGTAGCGTTCTTTCTCCTGTTTGCCGTTCTCATCGCGGATGTCGCCACCCTTCTCATTTATCTGGTTCCCGCGGTCTCCGTGGTCTTCGGGGTGAACGCGGCCTATCTGATGCTCGGGCCACTATCCTATTCCGTCATCGGCGTGAGTGCGGTGGTCGCCGGGATCTCCGTGGATTATGGCATCCACGTTTATATCGCGGCGCGAACCACGGGAAACCCGTTGACGGGCACGGCTCACGTGGTCCGCCCGGTAACCGCCGGAGCCGCAACCACCCTCGGCATCTTCGCGGCCTTTTTCCTGTCCCGCATCGAAGGCTATCACCAGATGGCGGTATTCACGATCCTCAGCATCCTGGTGGCGCTTGTCATGTCGCTTCTTGTGCTTCCGCATGCCCTTGGAAGTCATAAGGGGCGCCTCCGCTTTTTCAGCGGAGGCCGCAAGACCCCACCTCGGCCCGGGCGAAGGGAGGGGTGGATCCTGTTCCTCTGGCTCGTGCTTACGGTCGCACTGGCCTGGTCTGCATGGGGAGTCAGGCTGGAAAGCGACATTCGGAAGATTGACGGGGCTTCACCGGAGATTCTGGCCGCCGAAGACCGTTTCGACGAAGTGTGGAAGAGACAGAAACTGGCTATTCTCGTGGCCGAGTCCGGCTCCCTTGAACAGGCTTTGGCCCTGAACCGCAAAATCAGGGACGCGATGCAGGAACACCCACGACTTGGACCGTTGACGAGCGTGGCCTCACTGCTGCCTGAAGCAGCGGTGCGAAAGGCCAATCGTGCGGCTTGGTCCCGTTTCTGGTCTCCCGAACGTCGGATCAGGCTCGAAACCCTCGTTCGTGAGGAGAGCCACCCCTTCGGCTTCTCAGATGATGCGTTCCGCCCCTTCTTTCAAAGGCTGAATCATACGGACACGGCCGCCGATGCGGATCCTTTCTCCGTGTTTCCGGAAATGTTTCTGGACCGTTTTCTCCAGAAAACCGACGACACGGTCCAGGTGCTGTCCTATGTGCCGGATTCGGCAGAGAATCTGGCCGAGCTGAAGCAAACGCTGGACGGAATTCCGGGGGTTCGGATCGTCTCTGCCCAGGCCCTTTCCTCGGTGATCTCCAGCGTCATTACGGAGGACATGGTATCCATGACCCGCGCGGCCCTCCTTTTTCTGGTCCTCCTGACCTTTATCTTTGTAAGGAACGTGAAGGAGTCCATCCTGGCCCTGATTCCGGTGTTGAGCAGCGTGGTCTGGCTTTTTGGAATCATGGCTCTTCTGAAGCTCCCTCTGAACGTGGCCAACCTTGTGGCGGACGTGGTGGTCATGGGTCTGTGCATCGATTACGGCATCTTCATGGTCTTTAGCAGTCGGCATCGCTCGGATGCCGGAACCACCCTGGCCGTTTCGCTTTCAGCTTTGACCACCCTGATCGGGGCCGGCGTGCTGGTCTTCGCGAAACACCCCGCGCTCTTTTCCATTGGCGTAACCATTGTGATTGGCATCGGCGCCGGATTTCTTTCTGCAGTTTTCGTGGTTCCAGCCGCCTACCGGCGACTGCTCCCGGGTCCGGAAGGGGCGAGACCGTCATGAGGCACGGACTCCTGGCCTGTGTGTTAATATTCCACGTTGCCGGCTGCGCCGCGGTGCCTTTTGGGAGTCCCGCGGATGCATCCATGAAGGACGTTTCACCTCATGAACTTCTCGCACGGTTTGAAGAGAGACTGCCCTCCCGATTCACCCTGCTGAACTCCCTTGTCTTTCAGTTTGGTCTCTTCAACAAGGTTTCAGCTCTGGGCTATATTTCCGTTGATCGGGAGCATCGCCGGTTTCATGTCGTGTGCATGAGCCCGGTGGGGGTGAAGCTGTTCGAAGTATCCGGAGACGAAAAGGACATAGACAGACATTTTGCCATCGGGGACTTCGGCAAGAATCCCTACTTTTTCCGGTCTGTGGCCGAGGATATTCGGCGGGTGTACTTCGGCCTCGTCCCGCCGGAAGAGACACCGGTTTACCGGGGAAGGCGGCGCATGTATTTTTATTCAGAGTCCGGATCGGGCGAAGAAACCGTGTACCGTTTCGGGAGCCCGGACCATGTTTTGCTGGACAAGACCCGGCTCAGGGACCATGTGGGCCTCTGGCGGGTTTCCTATTATGAGTACCGGTCAACGTCGGAGGGATATCTTCCGGCCGGGACCGTTCTGGAAAACTGGGAATACGGATACCGAATCACCATCCGTTTGAAGGACATCAGATCGGAATGAGCAGAATTGCAGGGGAGATCAGGAACCAGATGTATGGCTTCACGGTGAATGGAAACGGAGAGGCTTCTGCGAATTTTCGTTTCAGGGAGGAATTCATCGGTTTTCAGGGGCACTTTCCGGAGCGCAAGGTCCTCCCGGGCGTATGCCAGCTTCAATGTGTGCAAGCGGTCCTGGAGGCTTGGAAGGGACAGCGGATTCATCTTCAGGAGATCGTCTCGGCCAAATATATGGTCCCGGTCGGGCCCGGGGATGAAATTTCCTGTCGCTGCCTGGACATGAAGGAAGCGAATCATGTGGCGTCCTTCCGCGCCCTTATTACGCGGGGCGAAGAGAAGGTTTCAGACTTCCGGTTGAGGGTCAGGCTGATTTCCCCTGACCGAGCCTGATCGGCCATGGCCCGAAGACGAAAGATGACGTACTTTCCCCGTAATTCCGGGGACCCGCCGCCCTTATCCGTGGCGGTCCCTGCACGCGTGAGGTTCAGCGAAACCGATCCCATGGGCATCGTCTGGTTTGGCCGATACCCGGCCTATTTCGAGATGGGGTCCGAGGAGCTCGGACGGAAATGCGGTTTGTCCTACCACGATTTTTACGAGGCCAGGCTGCGCGCGCCCATCGTCGAATGCCACGTGGACTATCATCGGCCTCTCCATCTCGGAGAGGAGTTCACCATACGGGCGACCATGGTTTGGAATGAGGGCTCCCGCATGGATACCGAATATCAGCTTCTGAAACAGGGGGACATCGTGGCCACGACGGGATATACCGTTCAACTGATCGTTGATCTCGAAGGCCAGGTTTGCATGACATCGCCCCCTCTCCTTGAGGCGTGCCGGCATCGCTGGCGGGAGGGTCGGATTGTATGAAGCGGCCGCCCGTATGGATCGTCCGGTCGGATATGATTTCCGCCTACGGTCAGGGCACGGAAGCCTGCTGGAAAGGTCTCCTCTCAGGTCAAACGGCCATTCAGAAGGTGGACCGCTTTGATACCCGAGCCTTCCATTCCGGGGTGGCCGCCTGTGTGAACGACCTCAAGTACGGGGCGTCTCAATCCCTGGTGATGCAGCTCATCGAAAGGCTTTTTGAAGGCGTCCGGGTCCCTCGGGATGCCCGCCTTGTGCTGGCCACCACCAAGGGAGAGATTGACCTGTTGGAGCATTCTCTGAACACAGGGCCGCAAGGCGTAGACAAGCCCCCCGTGCTGCCCGTTTTCCTGTCCCGTCTCAGGAAATATCTCGGCGTCGAGGACAGGGGAATCGTGGTGTCGGCGGCCTGTGCCTCCTCCACCACAGCGCTGGCCCTGGCCGCCTCGATGATTCAGGCCGGCGATGCGGAATGCGTGCTGGTCGTGGCCTGTGACAGCGTCACGGAATTCGTCTTTTCGGGGTTCTCCTCGCTCATGGCCCTGGACCCTGAACCCGCACGGCCCTTTGACCGCGACCGGAA
>QJVM01000060.1 GCA_003235715.1 Nitrospirota bacterium | reverse complement strand
GAGGCCCGGGAGATCTATGAACCACACCTGGGGCGGTATCTGGAGATGAGGAGTATCCCCCGATTCGAGGGGGGCGTTCGAATGGGGCAAATCCTTATCGCACGGGACGTGACCGACCGGCGAAGGACCCAGCGTGCACTTCAGAGGGCCGACCGGATGGAGATGGTGGGAATCATGGCGGCCGGCCTGGCCCATGAAATCAAGAATCCGCTGGCCGGCATCAAGGTCACCATGGAGGTGCTCAGCAATGAATTGGAACTGCCTCCGGAGGACAAGGCCCTCGTGGCCAGGGTTGTGGATGAAATCAGGAGAATCGAGACCCTTATGAAGGGGCTGCTCGACTTTGCGCGTCCGCCCAAGCCGGTTATGACACCCGTAAAGCTTGACGAATTTATCAAGAAGGCCCTCGCCTTCCTGATCAAGTTCCCGCAGTTTCAGGGGCCGGACAAGCCGGCAATCTCCGTGGTTCAGGACATCCCGGAGGACCTGCCCACGGTCCTGATAGACGGGATGCAGATGCAGCAGGTTTTCATGAATCTGGTCTACAACGCCATTAACGTCATGCCGAACGGAGGCACACTGACCATATCCTGCGTCCATGCTGAAGAAAGAGGGATGGCGGTCATCCGTTTCAAGGACACAGGGCCGGGGATCCCTCCGGGGGACCTGAACAGGATCTTCGAGCCCTTCTACACCACGTCTCCCAAGGGAACGGGGCTGGGGCTGTCCATCTCCCGCCAACTGGTGGAACATCACGGAGGCTCCCTGAAGGCTGAGAACAGCCCGGAGGGCGGCGCCGAGTTTACCGTCACTCTTCCTGTTGCGGAAAGGAGCTCGACCAGCCTTGTTGAAGCCTGAACCTCGGATCTACCTCCTGGACGACGACGAACTCGTGGTTCAACTCCTGTCCCGGGCCCTGAAACGTGAGGGGTATCAGGTTAAGGAGGATACGACCGGCACCCGGGCCCTGGCCGAGATTACGGCCTGGTCACCGCACGTTGTGCTTCTTGATGTGAAACTCCCGGGCATCAACGGGCTCGACCTCCTGCAGGAGATCACGACGTCCGGTCTCACCGCAGAGGTGGTCATGCTCACTGCGGACGATACGGCTGAGACCGCCATCCGGGCCATGAAGCTGGGGGCGGCCGATTATCTCACCAAACCCTTCAACATCGAGGAAGTCGCCATCGTCATCCGGAAGATCCTCGAAAAGGAGTCGCTGAAGCAGGAGGTCGACCATTACCGCAGGGTGACTTCCGAAATATTCGAACGGGACGTCATCGGAACCTCTGAATCAATTCTCGCCTTGAGAAACAAGATCCGGAGAATCGCCCAGGCCCACGTGACCACCGTCCTTCTCACCGGCGAAAGCGGTACCGGCAAGGAGGTGCTTGCCCGGCACATCCATGAAGAGATTTCGGGAACGTTTGAGGGAGGATACAGGCCCTTCATCGCGATTAACTGCGCCGCCCTGCCGGAAACGCTTCTCGAGAGCGAACTATTCGGCCATGAAAAAGGGTCGTTTACCGACGCGAAGACCCTGAAGCGGGGCGTATTTGAGCAAGCCGGGACAGGCTCGGTGCTGCTTGATGAAATTGGGGACATGAAGACCGACCTGCAGGCGAAGCTGCTCAGGGTGCTGGAAGGCCGCAGCTTCCGCCGCATCGGGGGAAAAGCCGAACTTCCGGTCATGGCCACGGTCATGGCCGCGACGAACCGGGACATGGCAAGCGCCGTGGAAAAAGGGCTCTTCAGAAGAGACCTCTTCTACCGGCTGAATACGTTCTCCCTCAATCTCCCCCCCCTCCGGGAGCGCGTCGAGGATATTCCGCTCCTGGCCATGCATTTCCTCCGGATGTATGCGAAGAAGTACAACAACCAGGCCCTTCAGGGCATCTCAAAAGAAGCCCGGGAAATCCTGAATTCGTACCGGTGGCCCGGCAATATACGGGAATTGAAGAACGTCATCGAGCGAATCGTCGTTTTGGAAAACACCGAACAGATTCTGCCGCGTCACCTGCCCCACGAATTGTCTGAGAGGAAGCGACCGGAGGCCGTGGGGAAATCCGGGGGCTTCCTGCTCCCGGCAGAGGGGCTGTCCCTTGAAGACCTGGAAACGGACCTGATCCGCCAGGCCCTGGAAAGAACTCAAAACAACAAGACGGCAGCCGCGAAGCTTCTCAACATGACGTACGACTCTCTCAGGTACCATATCAAAAAATTCGATTTGTAGCCGGGGATGGGGCTCGTCCGACGTGCCGGGCTTATTTGAAGGCCACCCCCACGATAAATTCGTGAGGGGTCTCCGAAGGCCTTCGCCACCGGACCGTGGAGGGCTTCAGTTCGGAAGCTTCCGAAAAAGAGAGGGCATCTCCTGGCTCCATGGGGTAATCGGTGATAAGGCTCAGGCCCCCGGGGCCCAGATCCACGAGGCGCACCTCCAGGGAGATCGCCCCCGAATCCCCCAAAGCCCGGACTTGAAGCCTGCACGTCACCACCTGGGAGACTTTTCTCCGGCTGGAGCGAGGCTCTCGCTTATCATCGCCCCTATGGTCTTCCGAACCGAGCACGCTGGAGGTGATTTTCCAGATATCCTCCAACTCAAAAGGCTTGGTAATGAAATGACAGGCGTACTGGTTAATCGACGGCATGAGGTTCTCGGACGAGTAGGCCGTCATCACCACGACGCGGGTGCCCGGTGAAAGTTCGGATATCCTCTGCATAACCTCCAGACCGCTTATCCCGGGCAACCGCAGGTCAAGAAAACAGAGGTCGAACGAATCCTCGGCGATAAGCTGAAGCGCTTGTTCCCCGGTCGCAGCGTGAGCCACCCGTCCGAAGCTTCGAAGCGTCCGAACCAGCGCCTCCCGAATAAGCAACTCATCGTCGACAACAAGAATCCTGGGTTTTTCCATTTTGGTCATGGGTAACGAGGGGTACCCCGCGGGGGTGGTATGTTCTGCGCCGGCCCCCCAGGTCTTACGATGGTCATATTATACGGGTGACTCCACGGCCTCTCCAGTCTGGTAAAGCTTTCCCTTCGTTTATCGTAGGTCTTTCGGTTCAGCTGTACTGCACCCCCGCCGTACATTCACTCCCGGCGGACAACCGCTCCCAGCGAACTGTACCCCGTTTTCGGTCGAGCATCACAGCCAGTCCGGTTTTCAGGGGAGCGTTGAGGTGGATGCACATTCCACCACTGCTCATATCCACCACCGTGGCCGTTTCCGACACCATTCCCGGACCGCCCGAATTCGCAAAGCTGAGCGTCAGGCGGAAAGGTCTGACCATAACGGTCCGTTCCGTGGCCCGCCTTTCCTTCCCCGGCGACACGCCCGTCCCGGCGCCGAACTCGCTCGCAAGGGCCTTTACGTCACTAAGATTGAACGGCTTTGGCAGAAGCCGGCAGGCAAATTCCTCCATGGTTCGCACCGCGTGATCCGTGAGAAGATTCGCCGTCATGACGACGATCTTCGTGTCAGGGGAAAGCTCGTGCATCCGTTGACCCGTCTTCAGGCCGTCCATACCGGGAAGCGTCAGGTCAAGGAAACACAGGGCCACGGGCTCCCCGGAAGCCTCCCGAAGCGCGTCCTCGCCCGTGGCCACAGGGACCACGCTGCCAAAGGACCGGAGGGCCCGTGCCAGACCCTCCCGGATGAGGGCTTCGTCATCAACGATGAGAATCCGGGCCATTCTTCCCCTCTGCCTTGTGCATTGAAAAGACCCCGGCAGTACTTCGATACAAAGCGTAGAAACGTCATTCCAAAATTGTAAATCTGCAATTCGTATACCACAGCTTTAGGAGAAGAGCGAATGAGTCCTTAACGAGAAGAATCTTGGCACCAACCCTGAAATCGCCATAAAATGGCACAATCGACAGATCTATTCCAAACTGGGTGTGGCTAATCGCAGACAGGCTGTTGAATTTGCCTTGCGGGA
>QJVM01000063.1 GCA_003235715.1 Nitrospirota bacterium | reverse complement strand
AAGTTCGCGGGTTCGGCCCCGGCGCCCTTGATGAGGTCCATGGTGGCCATGGCCAGTCCCGCGCCGTTGACCATATTGCCGATATTGCCACTCAGGTTGATGTAATTGAGGTTGAATTTCGAGGCCTCCACTTCGAGGGGGTCCTCTTCATCGATATCCCTGAACTTCAGGATATCCTTCTGCCGGAACAGGGCGTTGTCATCGATTTCCACTTTCGCATCCAGCGCGACCAGGGTCTCCCGGGCGGTGATTACGAGCGGATTGATCTCGAGCAACGAACAGTCGGTCTCGATAAACAGTCCGTACAGGTTCTCGACCAGCGTGGCGAATGTTCCGGCAAGGGGACCGGCAAGATCAAGGCCGGCTGCGATCTCCCTGCAATGACCGGGCTCGATCCCGGTGAGCGGATTGATCAGCACCCTGATGATCTTCTCCGGTTGTTTAGCCGCGACCTCCTCGATATCCATTCCCCCGGCCCGGCTGGCAATGACCATGATCTTCGCGGTGGAGCGGTCCGGAAGGATCGAAAAATAGAGCTCCTGGGCAATATCCAGCCCTTGCTCCACGAGGACCTTCCCGACCTTTTTCCCCTGCGGTCCTGTCTGGGGAGTCACCAACGGGTTGCCCAATATGGCCCCTGCCGTGCTCCGCACCTCATCCAGGCTCCGAGCAAGTTTGACCCCGCCGCCCTTGCCGCGGCCGCCTGCATGAATTTGCGCCTTGATCACCACCGGGAACGAGCCGAGCCTTTCAGCCGCTGCGCGGGCCTCATCAGGGCTTGCTGCGACATACCCCTCAGGTACGGGAATATGATGACTCCGAAACAGTTCCTTGGCCTGATATTCATGGATCTTCATAGGGGCCACCCTCTTTATATATCCGAATCTATTGTACCCGTCCCTTACGCACAACACATAATGCGGCTGTTCAGGGTCCCGATGCAAATCGTATTCCGGATTATGGCGAACTTATTCGTTGATGAAAATGGCTTCCATCCATGCAGTCAACTGTGGCGAAACCTCCCGAAGCCGGATGTTCTTTTTCGATCTGGCGGGCAAGGCCGGACAGAACGGTCCCCGGACCGATCTCGATAAGCGCTTCCACGCCTCGATCCAGCAGGCTCTTGACCGTCTCGACCCACCTCACACTGCTGTAGATCTGCCTGACCAGATTCGATCCAATGGAATCATCGGTATACGGCTGGGCACTGCAGTTGGCGATACAGGGAATGTTCAAACGGTTGAAGCCAAATCCTGCCAGAAAGCCCTCAAACTCCTTCGCCGCAGGCTTCATATAACGACTGTGAAAGGCACCGCTGACAGGGAGGATGACCACACGGCGGGCCCCTTTTTCCTTCAGCTGGGGAGCGAAGGCTTCGATGTCCGCCTTGGGACCGGAAATGACGGTCTGGCCCGGGGCATTGAAATTGGCCACATCAATGCTCTCGGCGCCGAGCTCGGTTAGGGCTGAAAGAACGGCATCCCCTGTCATGCCGAGGATGGCCGCCATACCACCGCCGGTGGCTGCATTCATCAATGCGCCGCGCTTCTGGACCAGCTTGAGGCCGACGGCAAAGTCGAAGGCGCCCGCGGCATGCAAAGCGACATATTCGCCTAGGCTGTGGCCAATCACAAAATCCGGCCTGATCTTCTCGTCCTCAACCTTCGCCAGATAGCTCAGGCTGTCAACGACGTACAGCGCGGGCTGGGTGAAGTCGGTACGCTGGAGCTTTTCGTCAGGGTCCACGAGGCAAAGTTCCCTGATCGAGTAGCCGAGGACCGCATCCGCCTCAGCGACCAGGTCAGGAAATCGCTCAAAGAGTTCGGCACCCATCCCGAGGGATTGGGAACCCTGTCCGGGGAACATAAACGCGATCTTCACGCGCGGGCCTCCTTGAGTTTCCGGATGAGCATGGGGACGACTTCCTTCACGTCCCCGACGATTCCGTACGTGGCCACGTTAAAGATGGGCGCGTCCGGATTCTTGTTGATCGCCACGATGGTGTCGGAGGACTGCATCCCTACAAGATGCTGAACCGCACCGGATATACCGCAGGCAATGTACAGCTTGGGACAGACGGTTTTTCCGGTCTGCCCGACCTGGTGGCCATAGGGGATCCATCCCTCGTCCACGGCAGCCCGCGAAGCTCCCACAGTGCCGTTCAGAAGCTCGGCCAGCTCGGTCAGCAGGGCAAATCCTTCCTTGCCGACCCCCCTTCCCCCGGCCACGATCACGTCGGACTCGGCGATGTTGACCTTCATGGAGACTTCCTTGACAAAATCCACGACGCGGGCCCGCGTCCTGCATTTTCCGCCGTCCAGCGGAAAGACCTCCGCCCGACGGTTCTCGTCCCGGGGGAGGGCCTTCATGACCCTGGGTCTGACCGTGGCCATCTGCGGCCTTCGATGCGGGGTCAGAATGGAGGCCATGATATTGCCTCCCCACGCGGGCCGGACCTGAAGCAGGTTCCTTCCCTCCTCATCCATTTCCAGAGAGGTACAGTCCGCCGTGAGCCCGGTTCCCAGACGGGCGGCCACCCTCGGGATAAAGGATCGCCCGATGGCCGTGGCTCCGGCCAGAACGATCTCCGGCATGGCCTGCTGAATCGCCGTCGCGAGGATCTGGCTGTAGGCTTCATCGTGAAAGGAATCCAGCAGCGGACCCGAAGCGTGGTACACCTTGTCCGCCCCAAAGCGGCCCAGTTCCTCGGCCAGCCCGGAGTCTCCGCCTATCAGTACGGCCGAAAGCGTGGCTGCCTGTCCCCGCCTCTGCCGGACCTGCTCCACCAGCCGGCGGCCGGCGCCAAGCAGTTCCATGGAGACCGCCGCCAGCGTCCCGTGTCTCTGCTCTGCGTAGATCAGGACTCCGGAACCTGCGTCCGGCGCGGCATCTCCCTTGAGATCTCCGGCCTCCTCGATTTCCTGGATGGCCCCCTCCGGGCAGGTCGAGAGACAGGCCCGGCAGAGCTGACACGTTTCCAGAATGACGGCCACGTCGTCCTTCATCATAATGGCGTCGTACGGGCAGGAATCCAGGCAGGCCTGACAGCCCACACACCGTTCGGTATTTACCTTGAGAAACATGGACTCTTCCTTCCTCAGCAGAAACAGTTGTCTTTCTTGAGCTCAGCGACCAGGGCCGTGACCTGCTCGTCGAGGCTGCCGCTGAGGGGCTTTCGCTCTGCACGTCCCTCCGGGGTAAAAACCCGGTTCACCTGGGTCGGGGATCCCTGAAGGCCCAGGTCTCCCTGTGCAAGGCCCAAGTCTGCGGCAGTCATGCGCTTGGCTTCAAATTTCTTGGCCCGCATCTTTCCCTTCAGCGATGGCATCCGCGGCGTATTGAGTTCTTTCACCACGGTCAGAAGGACAGGGACCTCGGCCTCCACCACGTCATAGCCGTCGTCCATCAACCGCTGCACCTTTATGCCGGTCGGACTCACGGATTCGACCCGGCGCACATAGGCCACATGGGGAATATCGAGAAATTCAGCCACCTCCGGCCCCACCTGGGCCGTATCGCCGTCAATGGCCTGCTTGCCGCAAACGATCAGTTCGGCCTCGAGCGCGCGGAGCGCCGCAGACAGGGTCTTCGAAGTGGCCAGGGTGTCCGACCCGGCAAAGGCCCGGTCCGTGAGCAGGACGGCGTCGTCGGCGCCCACGGCGATGGCCTCCCGGAGAGCTTCTTCCGCCTGAGGAGGGCCCATGGTCACCACGGTCACCGTCCCGCCGACCTGGTCTCGTATGGACAGGGCGGCCTCCAGGGCGTGAAGGTCATAGGGGTTGATGATGCTCGGGATACCATCACGGATCAAGGTGTTGGTTGTCTTGTCGAGTTTGACTTCGGAAGTATCCGGAACCTGCTTGATGCAAACAGCGATTTTCATAAGTGTTTCCTCAATGGGCCGTTCGATCGTGCGGTCTCAATACAGAGGCTCGGGCCCTCGGG
>QJVM01000075.1 GCA_003235715.1 Nitrospirota bacterium | reverse complement strand
AAGACAAATTTCTTCTGCCCCTGGTCCACGACTTCCACCTTGGAACAGATGGGTATGGCCCGGGTTGGAGATTGGCGAGCGTGTATACGTGGGGCAGGGTTGAGAGATCGTCTCCGGCTTGCGAAAGGCACGGAAGAAGGAACAGGAGGACACCGATTCCAAATTTAAGATATGAGCGGCCGAGTCGTCTATTATAAATTTCCTTGCCCTGGCAGATAGGCATCAGGCTATGGATGATGTAGACTCGTTTCTATCATTAGCTTCGATGGTATTCAAGGGAAGCATTTCCTGGCTTGAAGGGTTGTTGCAGAGACCGATGGGCCTTTTCCTTTAGGAATGTCTCCACGGTTGCTTACGGAAGGCTGACGGTCGAGCTAATTTTAAGGGGTCGGTGGTCCTTTCCGTTTACCGCAAATACTGTGCCCAATCTGAAAGTATTTCTCCTCGTGTTCATGGGGTTTGCGGTGGCCTCGACCGCCTCATGTGCCCGCTGGCGTGAGCCGGGGATAGGGAGGGTGCCGCAACTGTCTAACCATGAGGATTCTCGAGACAAGGTTAAGGCGGGTGACCATAACGATTTCAGAAACCGGATCCGGGAAATAGGCGACGTTATAGCCATTCGTGAGGGAACCGAAATCGCATGGAGCCGAAACGCGCGTCCGTATATGGAGCACGGCTGGTTGGGGATTGCGATGCGGGAATGGACTCCAACGGAAGCGAAGCAGGATGAGCGAGGTTCAGAAGAGCCCGCTGTTGAAGTCACCGACGTTATCTCGGACTCACCGGCCTGGGAGGCCGGCATTCAGAAGGGGGATCTCATTTACAGGATAGACGGAGTGCCTGTGGGTGAAGAAGGCGTGAACCCGGTCGTTGGCCTTGCCCGGGCCGTGAGGTCGAAGGTACCCGACAGCGCGTTCACTCTTGAACTCTTTCGAAACAATAGAACACACGAAGTTACCGTCGTTGCCGCGGCCAGGCCGAAAGCCCAGGTGGTCCCAGCGAAGTATCCGGAATTTGAACCTTCAGACTCCGGGCCTTCCATCCTCGAATTGGCCATTGACGATAGTGCCTTGGGGCCTCGGGTCTACGAGATTCTCCGGGTTTTTCGCAATGGGTCGTCTCTCGCTGACGATCCAAGACGTCGGCTGAGCCCCTACCGGTTACCGGACGTTCAGTTTGTCCTTCAAAACCCTTTATACCTGGCTCATACCGGGTGGTTCCTGGCCGAGGGCATGGAAGCTGTCATCCGTGATGACGGGCACCCGGCTTCCTCGTTCATGGACAGAGTTTACCGCGTTTGCGGCGGGGAGGAAGATGCCTGTTTCCCGGGACAGATGGAACCGGACGGCGGTTCACTTCCGGGCCTTGTTGTAAGTCTCGTTGATGCACTTGTGGAAGCGCAGATGCGTTACGAGGATATATATTCCGTACTTGCTGCTCCAGAGAAGGTTCGGATGGTTGCCTGGGTGAGGTCTCTGATCGGCCCTGACGATGCACCGGAGAAGGCTGCTTCTGAGGAGGACGCCCGCGAATCCCGAAGGTTACTCGACCTGACAGAGAAGATTCCTGTCTCTTCCTGGATTCAGGCATTGCGCCCTGTCTTGACGATAAGTGAAAAGCTTGTGCGTTTGCGCAATATCCCGGAGAGGTTCGAGCCCTCTGGACTCCCGACTTCATGGCCTGTGACGAGGGCAGGGGACCTTACGGTGATCCAGACACCCGCAGGAAAGATTGTGATTGGAGGCCAGGGGAATAGCGTATTCCGTGATGACGCCGTTCTTACGATTGACCTGGGGGGCGACGACCGTTATGAAGGTTGCCCTGCCGGGGCCTCAGCCGAGTTGCCAATCACCATTCTGATCGATTTTGCCGGAAACGATACCTATCAAGCGTCCCGCGATTTTTGCCAGGGCGCCGCGGTTATGGGCGGGGGATTTCTCTTCGATGTCTCCGGGGACGACCGTTATTCAGGACGGAACCAGTCGCAGGGGGCGGCCATACTTGGCGCCGGATTCCTCTATGACGGAGCCGGAAATGACCTCTATGAGTGCGGTTATGTCTGCCAGGGGGCCGCGGCCTTTGGCGTGGGCGGCCTTCTGGACAGGGACGGCGATGATCTGTACACGTCCGCACTGGCGGCTCAGGGATTCGGATTCGTCGGTGCCGTGGGGGTGCTCATGGATGCGGGGGGCGACGATATCTATTTTGCGGGAGGGGTGAAGCCTGATCACCGGGAGCAGGGAAGAGCGTATCAGTCGTTTTCACAGGGGTTTGGTCTGGGGATGAGGCCTGAAGGCAATTTCGCTGGGGCCTCGGGCGGCATCGGCGTGCTCCTGGATGAGACAGGCATGGACACCTACGTGGGCGACTATTTCGGGCAGGGGGCGGGCTACTGGTACGGGCTTGGAATTCTTCTGGATCGCCAGGGGGATGACCGATACCTGGCCGGGAGGTATTCACAGGGAGCCGGTATTCACTTTGCGGCTGGTCTGCTCATGGATGAAGACGGGCACGATGAGTACCTCAGCCGCTACGGCGTTTCGCAGGGCTGCGGTCATGATGTTGGTGTTGGAATCCTCTGGGACGACGGAGGCGAGGACCGTTACGTTTCAGGCACCCTTACGCACGGGGCAGGGAATGCCGGAGGCATTGGGGTGCTGGCGGATATCTCCGGGAGAGATACGTTTGAATCAAGAGACAAATCAGACGGCTATGGTTCGGCTGACAAGGGCAGGGGGTACTCCAGCCTGGGCATATCCATGGATATCCATTCAAAAGGTAAAGGGCGAGATGACCGCGGCCCCAAACCGGCCGTCACGTGGACCGACGGTTACGGCATTAGGATACGGGATCCCTAGGTTGACCATCTGGGGAAGGGCTCAATCCAAATGGTAAGGGAGGGTCAGCCGAGTTGAGCAATGACCTCATCAACGTGACCCTTCACCTTCACGTTTGTCCAAACCCTGCGGACCTTCCCGCTTGATTCGATAATACACGTGGTTCGAATGACTCCCAGGGTGATCTTGCCGTAAAGCCTTTTTTCACCCCAGGCACCATAAACCTTGAGAACTTTGCGGTCCGGGTCCGAGAGAAGAGGAAAGTTCAGACCGTATTTTTCCCTGAATCTTGTGTGACTGGCGATGCTGTCGGGGTTACGCCAAGAACGGCTGCCTTGGCCGCAAGGCGATTGATGTTATCCCGGAAATCGCAAGCCTCCGTGGTGCAACCCGGGGTATTATCCCTGGGATAGAAGTAAAGGACGACTTCCTTTCCCTTGCCGAGGAAATCCTTTAGACAGAATTCCTGTTCGCGCCCGGTTTTAGCCACCCCGGACAAACAGAAAGCCGGCGCCTTTTCGCCTTCCCTGGTCATACGATTCCTCCTGGGAGTAGAAGCATTATGGATTTGCCAGTTCGATTGTACTGGTAACGCTGCCCATGACAAAAACGGGCAAGACCGGCGCATCCGGTCCGAGCAGTTCGTTGGCCAGAAACTGGGGGGCGCTCCGGTAATTCACTTCTGCCGTAACGGAGAGGGGACCGGCCACACCCTCGGGGATGTAAAAAGGAAAGTCATCCACGGTGTACCCCTTGGGTCTGATGCGATAATCGTGGAGCACCTGCGCGGCTGCCGGGAGGAAGAAGGTGGGCTTGCGTTCCTCTCCGCCTTCGCCAAGAACGGTTTTGAAGACCGCGGCGTTGGGTTCGATGGCCCCGGCCTCGTCCAGGTAACCTGATTCGTGGAGCACTTCTCCCTTGGCGTCCGTGACCTTAAGGTGGATCCACATTTCCCGGACATAGGTCAGACCAGTGGGCAGGTAGTGTCCGGCACCGCTGTTGGTCACCTTGACCCGGAGGGTTCCCAGACTCTGGCGATTCAGACCGTCCTTGGGCGCCAGTACTTCAACGGTCAGGGCGTGCTCAAGGCGGTGTTGCGCCATTTTTGCAGCCTGCTCGTTTCCAAGGAGGGCCGTGACCACGAAGTTGCCACCAATGAAATAATGCTGCCAGACGTGCTCCCGCTGCTTTGCCCCCAGAAACTCGGGCGCAGCGAATCCCGGGGTATCGGGGAGTGTCGTAGAACCCGTGGCGGCGTGTTCCGGGTTCTGTCGCATATGGCAGTCCTGGCAGTGGGTGGAGGTTTCCGGGTCTCCCGTATTGTACGGCCCTGTTCGCCATTCCGAATAGGTGCTTTCAATGGGCATGATGTTGTGGGCATGGCCCACGTCATGGCACATCCCGCACAGCTCCGACCGGGTATGAAGTTCGGAATAGGCTGTACCGTGCGTTGGGGATCGGGAGTCCCTTCGGGGACCGTACTTGACGCCGTATTCGTTCTTTGAAGCGTCTCCGGGCTGGAGGATGAAGGACCCGTTTCCGACGCCTGCACTGGCGGCCACGGAATGACAGACATCGCAGGAGACGCCGGCCTGGTCCACGGGGGTGAGTTCGCCTTCAAAATAGCGGCCCGGACTGTCCGCCATATATCCTGAGGGGGTGTGGCAGCGACTGCACATGGCAACCTCTTCCTTCTCGGCCTTGGACGATGCCTTGGAAATATAGTTCTTGTATACGGCTATAAACACGGGATCCTTCCAGGCGTTGGCCATCATCGAGCCTTTCCACTGGTTATAGATTTCACCATGGCAACCGGAACAGTTCTCGGGCTCATAAAACCTTCCGGAGGCAATCTCTCCGGGCATGCCCGGGACGGTCCATTGCATGTTTTCCGGCGCGTGGATCTTGGGCAAGACCCAGATCGGTGTGGCCCGGTCGTGATGCTCATGCCAGGATTCGAATTCGGTCGCCTGGGAGAAGGCAGGGGATGCCAGCAGGGATACGATCAAGACAAGATGTTTCACAGTGGCCTCCTAAAAGGGAGTTCTGGTTTTCACGGTTACCCTCCTGCCGGAGCCTTGCAATCACACTACGCGCCGGCTGATGACCGGTTCGAGGGTTGCAATGATTCGGCCCTGGTCAAAGATACTTACCCGACCTGTGCTTTCCGAAACCACCACGGCCACGGCCCCGGTCTTCTTCGTGATTCCGGCTGCGGCCCGGTGTCTGGACCCCAGGCCGTGAAGCTGGGCCGACATGCGGGCGGCCGCATCCAGGTGACGTCCCGCCGCATGGACCGCACCGGTTTCGCTGATCAGCACGGCCCCGTCCAGTTTGGCCAGCTCTTTGAGGCTCTCCACCACCTCCGGTCTGGTAATGAGCCGCTCTCTTTTCGAGTATCCCTTAAAAGGATTGAAGGTGGCCTGGTGGGACAGTTTCATGGTGTTCTCAATATCTCCAATCACGAACGTGGTGCCCACGGACTTTCCTTCCCGACCAACGGCACCGATATCCATGGCAATATCGATGACCGCCATGACGATACGCAGCAGGTTTTTGGACAGGAGAGACCTTGGGTCAAAGGGAAACTCTTCGCTCCAGGATCGGTGCAAATCGTGGATGGTGAGGGTATCCAGATGCTCGCGGCCCGCAGGGCCCAGGACGCAGACAATGCGGTCATCGGGTTGGACAAGCCCGTTCATGATGCCACCGAGAAATGCATACTTAATCCGTGAAAAGCGGGTTTGATTGCCGGACCAGTTGCGAATAAACCGAATCTGCGCACTGCCGAGGGCCTTCTCATCGACCTTGACGGACTCCGGAATGACCAGAACGACCTTGTCCGACGGAAGGCCTGATTTGAGAAACCAGGAGCAACTGGACGGCGTGCTGAGAAACAGGAGAAGAAGGTCGCCTCCGGTTTCCTCCACGAGCTTGAGGGCGTTCTCAATGAACGCCTTCCTTCGATATCCATTTTTCCGACGAGTCTGCATGGGAGGAATAGGAAGAACTACTAAGGCATCATATCACAGGATCCTATTACCTTAGGGGTCTACCCCTCAGGTAGTGGACCATCAGTCTAACGACCGACAGTTCGTTGTCATTGATGGTGTGGCCGGAGCCCGGAATCAGGTCCGACCGGACCGAGGCCCCCGTGGCCATGAGAACTCTTGCAGTGTCCAGCGCACGCCTTTTCGGCATATATGGGTCTTCCTGACTGGAACCGACGTATGCGGGCAGACCCTGTAACCGGCCCGGATATCTCCAACGTGTTCCCGCCGGACCCATCAGTCCACCACTGAGCGCGGCAAGGGCGCCGATGCGACCAGGGTTGCGAAGCGCATATTCCACGGCCACACAGGCTCCTTGCGAAAAACCGAGAAGCATGACCCGGTTTCCCGAAATACCCCGTTCCGTGAGGGCTTCCAGGATCGCGGAGACCAGGTCGAAGGAAGCCAACAGCTTTGGAAGATTCCGTTCAAGCGGGGCCCGGCCACTGTCCGGGTACCAGGCTCCCCCCGTCGCCTGAGGCGCAACCCAGGAGACCCCAGAGATGCGGAGCACATGGCTTATGGTGAGCATCCCCTCCGCACGCGCCCCTCGACCGTGCAGAAGAACGACCGCCGCGGAGGCCTGCTCGGGCGGTGGTCCTCCGGTAAAGATGGGCTGCTTCATGTGCGGCATGGTTCAAGACTACAGGATACGACGAGGCGTTGTCGCGACCCACGCATCGATTGAATGTTCCAACGGCTCAGCATGCTTCTCAAGGCGTGATGGGATTCGGTATAGTTGACCCTTCTCATGGAACCCGTCCAGCTACTCACCATAAGTCGCTTCTTGCACATCTGGGCCACCGCCTGTTATGCCGTGGGAACCGTGGCGGCCACACTCATTATGCTGATGCGGAAAGGGAGGATCTTTCCAGTGGCGGTGTGGGTGGTCGCCCTGGGCTTCGTTGGGCAGGTCCTGCTTCTTTTCCTTCGCTGGAACGGAAGCGGCCACCTTCCGGTTACAGGGCTTTTTGAAACCCAGCATTTTCTTGCGCTTTGGGTGGTCGCGGGTGCGCTCTATTTCTACCGAAGGTACTCCGCCCGGCCGCTTTTCCCAGCCGCCACAGGGCTCGCCCTGTCTGCGCTGGCTTTCGCTTCCCTGGGGCCCCAACGGCTGGTTCCCCTGACTCCCGCCATTGATACTCCTCTTTTCCTGCTGCATGTGGCCACGTCGTTCTCAGCCTACGGACTCTTCGGAGTGGCTGCCGTGGCTTCGGTCTACCAGATTTCCGGTTTTGACTCTTCGGGTTGTGGGCGAGGGCGGAGGATTATCGATGAGTGTCTTTATATCGGGTACATCCTCTTTTCATGGTGCATGATCGCTGGAAGTCTGTGGGCATACCTTTCATGGGGGTCCTACTGGACCTGGAAGATCAAAGGTCTCTGGTCCTATCTTTTGTGGTTCTATTATTCAGGCGTCCTCCATGTGAGGAATCGGGCCGGGTGGCAAGGCAGGCCCGTAAGCCTGTTGGCTGTGCTCGGGTTTGTTCTGGTTCTCTTTACCTATCTCGGACTGGGTCTCCTGTTCGAGACGTCGCATCCACTCCTGTAAGAAAATCGGAGTTTCTAAAGAGTCAGATGAAGCCGATTCAGAAAATGCTTGAGCCCCTCTGGTGGGTGGCCACGTCACCCGTGACCTTTGTGGGCCTTTGTCTGCTCTGGTGCCTTGATCTTGGCCTCGGGTCTGTTGTGGCGTACCAGGCAGACCCTCAGTTTTCGGCCAGGATGGACGCGTATCCGTTCAAGGTGTGGCTCAACACTGTGGCACCGAAGAGCCTTCCGGGTTCACTGTGGGTCTATATTCTGGTCTGGCTTACGTGGTTGATGGTCGGGAGTTTGTTTCTCTGCACGATCAACTGGCTCCTGAACCGAAGACGATGGCAAAAGGGGCTGGGGGAGGTTTTCGTACACCTTGGCTTTCTCATGATCTTTCTGGGGTTCGTGGTGGGAAGCGTGGCCGGAACGAGAACGCAAGGTATCGTGCTGAACCGGGGGGAGACCCGGTCAGTGGACAGGAGTGCCTTGACCCTTCTATTGCACCAATTGGAGCAGAAAAGGGATTGGAGCGGGAAGGTTCTGGATACGGTGAGTGACCTGGAACTTCTTTCGGAGGGGCACTCTATGGCCCGTTCGAGCGTACGGCTCAATCATCCACTTATCTGGAAGTCAGCGGTGATCTATCCGCGTGGGGCGATAGTAACGATACGGAAGGTTCTGTTGTCTTTTGAGGGTAGGCCGGTGGGCCCTCTGGGGGAGGGGGAAGAGATTTCCCTCCCTTCGGGAATGAGCTTTCGGGTCGATCGTCTCGTGCAATCCGGTGAACGATCCGGATACATCTCCGGACCTGCGGTTCTAATCCGTGTTACGAAGTCGGAGGGCAAAGGCCTTCAAAGGGCGTGGCTTACTGGGACACCGGGAAACGCGCGGGCACAACTTTTTGGAACGGAAGTAAGTCTACTTGGTGAGGAGAAGACGATTCAGGGTATTTATGACCTGCATACAGACCCCGGGGTTCAATTTGTTCTGCCGGGCGTGTTTATTCTTGGGGTCGGAACCCTGTGGTCCCTTGTCGGATACCTTGGTGTAAGCAGACGGACAGGCGCTGACGTTGCCCGGATCTAGCCTCAGACTTTGAACCAAGACCTCACAGCAGGCGCGTGTTATGGAGGAAGAGTTTCACTGTGATATCGTGAAGACGGGAGCGGACTTCACATCGGCACAGCGAGAAATCGCCGTCCTTGGAGTCCGGTCAGCAACTCATCAACAAGGGTCGTCTGCTCTATTTCGCCGGCTCTGCGTTGTAACCGCAGTTGGGTATCGTGACGATTATGCGACGTCCGTGGCCTAAGCTTCTCCTCCTGGCCCTTGCGGCATGCACGGGTGTCTGGGCAACCGCGTGTATGAAAGTCAATTTTCGGGCTGTCACACCGGAAGTTCGGGCGCTATCCCCCACAGATCTCGAGGACCTGCTGGTCGGATCTTCCATACAGGCGACCCGGGGCACAGACCTTGAATGGATGCGTTCCGAGGTCAGGTCGGCCCTGGAGCAGGGGGCCGTATTTCAGGTGGTCGATGTGGATATGGTGCCGGAGGACTGGCTGACTGTTTCAATTGCCGGGGTGGGCGGAGACGGTTCTTCGAGGAAGGTGACCGAACGGATAAGGAGGTCAGGACTTGAAGTTCAACTGGATTTTCCGTTTGTGGCCATGGATGTGCTTTCACGACATCTGGGGCGTAAGTTCAACGCTGTCGTACGAACCGAATCAGGGGAAGCCACGGTTTACGCGCTCCTGGCCGCCGCCCATCTGGGTGTTCCTCTGGTGGATGCATGCCTCTCCGGTCGCGCAAGGCCGGAACTTCAACAGCAGGTCCCAACCCTGGCCGGAATTTCGGCTACGCCGGCGGTCTTCGTCTCCCCGTGGGAAGACATTATAGTCATTGAAAGAAGCGCTGACGTATACCGGACCGAGGAACTCGGCCGCGCCCTCTCAGTGTCCAGCGGTGGGAGTATGGCGGTGGCCCATACCCCGATGTCCGGACAGGAACTTCGTGAAGGGGTTGTTAGGCGCAGTCTTACGGAAGCTATGCTCTACGGGCGCACCGTCAGGCTTGCCCGCCGTAAGGGCCTTGACCCTGTTGAGGAACTTCAGCGGGTTTCAGGAGGAACAAGAACCTTTCAGGGCACGGTGATCAGGTCAGACCTCGAAGGAAGGGACGGGTTTACGGTGGGCTGGATCAAACTTGCCGGGAGCGGGCCTTTCACCGGAGAACACTACTTGATCTACATAAAAAACGAACAGATTGCCGGATGGAGGGACAGGAAGATCGACATCCTTCCCCCGGATTCAATATGGGTTCTGGATCCTGAAACAGGGTTACCGTTAACGAAGCTGGCGGAGGGAAAGGAGGTCGTGGTGCTCGGTGTATCCGCTCCGGAGATCTGGAGGGGCAGGGGCGGTCTTGAACTTCTGGGTCCCGAACATTTTGATTTGAAGAGTTTAACCTTGCCGGATTGATAGACGCTTGTATTATGTCAGGTTGTTTAACACCTAAGAAGGTGACCACGAACATGGCCATCGTGATTTCTTTTCTATTACAAACAGTTAAGTTTTTTGCATGATTTTTGCAAACTTATTTACGAACCCGGGTGTGGCTTCAGTTTGAAGGACTTTTTTCGGGGGGATGGACCCTCGATGACATAGGATCGCTGCTGGATTCGGGAGGCGGGGGCTGTATCATCAGGACGGCGCAAATACTTTAATTCATGCTTTCCCCAGGCAATTTTGTGCAGGAAAGCGACGGCTGGGGCCCTTTTGAGGCCCTGAACGACAAGAAGGACCGGAGGTGCTGTTACCACTGGAATAGGAATTGACTTCAAACAGAAGATGCAATGTCGTACCGGGCCCGTCAGGATATGAGAGACAAATAGAGAGTGATGACGACGGGCAAAAAAAAATGGAGGAGAAACCAAATGTGGGGGAAATTGCGGGTACTGATTTGCGGGGTGTTGTTTCTTGGCCTGTGTCTCATCGAATCCGGAGCATGGGCGGCCGCCGATTCCATTCAAAAAAATCCACAAGGCGAAGCTATTCAGAATTCCGGGGCTGACGGCGTGGCGGTTCTGTTCCTCGGGCGGGAGGTCATCTTTGACGTCGGCAAGGGCTTCTGTCCGAACGGGTACAAGGAAGGGAATTTCGACCTTGAAGGCGACGCGCCTGATTGTCGGGTGAGATATTACGTGGCGGAAGCCTTTTCGTCGCCTGGGCAGGCGAGACGGATCTGACCCTACCGACAGACGAGGCAATCGAAGGCGTTGAGATGTTCCCGGCCGACCGGCCGGAGGTCACACCCCTCAGCTGCCTCCGTAACCCACCTCCACGTTCTCGCCCCTGACGAGAACCGGTACCTGCCGACGGCCGCCCGAGAGTTTGAGCATCTCCTCAAGCCGTGCAGGCGCCGTCTTTACGTCGATATACTCGGCATCCGGGAAGGCCGACCTGGCCCGATCCGTATAGGGTCAACCGACTTTGCCGAAGATTCTGGTTACGTCACCCATTTGAGACTCTCCTTTAGCGTAAGTGCCCTCATTCTACATCAACTTCAACCTGGCACGGGGTCTTTCGCAGCGCGGAGCTGGCCGCACGCGGCCATGATATCCGCACCGCGGCTGTCACGCACGACAGATACAAGCCCGCGATCAAGAAGGATCTTCTGAAAAACACGCACGGCGTCTTCGGACGAGGGCTCAAAGCGTGCACCGGGATAGCGGTTGAAGCGAATGAGGTTCACGACACACGTCAGGTCCTGGAGAAGGTCTGCCAAAGCGCTTGCGTGAACAGGGGCATCGTTAACGCCCAGGAAAAGGATGTACTCGATGAAAACCCTGCGACCATTCCGGCCATAGTACCGGAGCGCATTCATAAGGTCCTGGAGAGGATACTTACGATTGATGGGCATAAGACGGCTTCGGAGTTCATCATTAGGTGCATTCAATGAAACCGCCAGACTGACCGGCATTTCGGTTGGCATTCTTTGGATGACGGGGATGATGCCCGAGGTGGATACGGTTATCTTGCGAGGCGAAAGGTTCAGCCCGAAGCGGTGGGTGGCGCTCTGAACAAACCGCTTTACATTCTCAAAATTGTCGAGGGGCTCACCACTGCCCATGAGGACCAGGTTATGGATCTCCGTTCCCGATACCCTGGAAGCGGCATGAATCTGCCCCAGCATTTCTGCCGGAAGGAGATTCCGGATGAGTCCCTGTGACCCTGACAGACAAAAGGCGCAACCCGAACGGCAGCCCAGCTGGGTCGAAACGCACAGGGTGTTCCGCCGGCGGTCGGGTATCAGGACGCCTTCAACCCGTTCCCCGTCGGCGAGTCTGTATAGGAACTTCCCGGAGCCATCCTTTGAAAGGCGATGCGCCTCAACACCAAGGCTGGAGATCCTGAATCGGCCGGACAACGCCTGGCGTAACCGTCCGGCCACGGGAAGTTCCTCCACCGACTGTACACCGCCCCGGAGCACGGCTCGGGCCACGCGCTGCCCCTGATGCGGTGTACCGCCGGCGGCTTGCACGGCATCAATGATTTCGGGGGGGGTGAGGTCTCTGAAATCGAGCATGGGCTTCCCGGCCTCACAGAGGATGGACATGAAACTTTAAACAAAAGCGGGCCGTCTGTTGGCCCGCTTCCGGATTCAGCGCTGAAGCCTCTCCATCAGGCGGCCTTAAAGGTTCTTTCGTAGCTGAGCTGGAACTGAATCAGTTGTTCGTAATCAGAGAGCGCAAGGGCCTGTGCGGCGTCGCACTTCAGCTGTTTACGGTCCTGTTCGTCATGCATCACCTCGGTGATGGTGCCATTGGCCCCATAGGCCGTGGCGGCCCGGAACTGATAGGGGACAAGACGATCGATGCCGCTGGAATGTGAGGGGTCCACCACCACCGGAAGGATGGTTCTGTCCTTGATCGTGGGAATGACATCAAAATCAATGTGAGAACGGTTGTAGTCCCCGTGCGTGGTGGATTTTACCCCTCGCTCGCAGAGGATGATGTTCTTGTTCCCCTGGTTGGCAATGTACTCGGCGGCATCCAGCCATTCTTCAAGCGGGGCCGCAATACC
The DNA here is from genome assembly GCA_003235715.1 of Nitrospirota bacterium. GTDB lineage: Bacteria > Nitrospirota > Thermodesulfovibrionia > SZUA-242 > SZUA-242 > SZUA-242. The sequence continues at coordinate 324 of QJVM01000075.1, read as the reverse complement.
TCTCTTGTAAAGCACGGGCTTCTTCTGTTTGCCGACCTCTTCCAGCAGGTTGAAGTTCTGATAATTCCGGGTTCCGAGCTGGAGGACATCCGCGTGTTCCGAAAGCTCCGCCACCATGTCCACGGACATGACCTCCGTAACGTAAGGCATTCCGGTTTTTTCACGGATCTTGTCCAGCAGTTCCACCCCTTTCATACCCAGCCCGCGAAAATCGGTCGGACGCGTTCGGGGTTTGAAGGCGCCGCCCCTCAGAATGAGGCGGTCCGTAATCCCGTATTTGTCCCCCAGTCGTTTCAACTGACCCGCAATCTTCGTGACCTGTTC
>QJVM01000034.1 GCA_003235715.1 Nitrospirota bacterium | reverse complement strand
CCCTCGGGCTCTGCGTCTCGTGTCATTTCCCTCACGACTCGGACAACATGAAACTTCTCAGGGCTGGGGGGGCGGACCTTTGTTTCACGTGCCATTCTGATGCTGATTTAAAATTGAAGAACGTACACCCGCCGGTGGCCAAGGGTGAGTGCCTCAAGTGTCACGATGCCCACGCGGCGCCCGGAAGGTTCCAGATAGATGGTCCCATCAACGACTTATGCACAAAGTGCCATGAGGAACAGCGGGAGGGGACGCATGTCCTGAGAGGTTTTGGTGGGAAGCCCCATCCCATGCGGGGAGTCCCCGATCCCAAGCGGCCCGGGAGGCGTTTTGCCTGTTCAAGCTGCCACAATCCCCATAGTTCGGACTCATTGAAACTTTTCAGATATGCGGCGGAGAAGGCTTTCGACATATGCCAAAATTGTCACCAGAAATGACGGGAATCTCAGCGGATGTGGGGCAGACCCAAGCGCAAACAGATTGCCTGAGTGCCTTTGCCCGTGCGCGTGCAGCAGGATGACCTTTCTGCATATCAGGGTTATGATTAACGGGGGATACAATTGAAGAAAAAAATAGGTTTCAGGAGCGCTGTATGAATATGAGAGATATGGGTCCTCTGAAAGCTTTAGGGGTTGCAGTCATGCTCTGGATGATGACCGGGTGTTCAACCACCTACGAGAAACCTCTGGTCACACGATACTGGCCCCCCCCACCGGAAACCCCGCGAGTAAAATTCGTGGATTATTATTACTCGACGGACGACGTTACCTTAAAGAAGTCTATGTTTGGAGAGGCGCTGCCCGACCTGTTCAGTAAGCCCTATGGTGTCGCCGTTATGGAGAATGGTGAGGTCATATGCGTGACGGATCTGGACCGGCTGATATTAATCTATCCCCAGGAGCACAGGTATGTCCTTGTTAGGGAGGATGTTTCGTGGCCTTTCGGGGCTACCTTCACGTCTGAAGGAAACCTGTATGTCACGGACATGGGGCAGAAGGACATTCGGATCTTTGATAAGGAAGGCAAATACCTGAGAGCGTTTGGTAAAGGGGTCGGTCTTTCCAAGCCTACCGGTATAGCCGTGGACGAAAAGCGGGGAAGGGTTTACGTCGTGGACGCCGGCGCCATGACGGTTAAGGTGTTTGATATGGAAGGTGGATATCTTTACGATCTGGGAAAGGGAAAGGGCAGTGAGTTGGGTCAGTTTGGTTTCCCTTCCAACATTGCGGTAAACACGGAAGGTCAGGTCTATGTCGTCGATAGCATGAATTTCCGTGTGGAGGTGTTCAACCCAGAGGGTGAGGCCCAGTTTGCGTTCGGAGAACTGGGTGATACGCCCGGGAGTTTCGCACGGCCCAAGGGGATTGCTATCGATCAGAGAGGGTACGTGTACGTGGTGGATGCCGCCTTCAGAAACGTTCAGGTGTTCGAGGATTCGGGGCAGTTGCTGGGGTGGTTTGCGGAGGGCGGCGATGTGAGGGGCCTTTTCAATCTGCCGGCAGGCGTTGCAGTGGACTTTTTGAATCGAATTTACGTGGTCGACCAGGTCAATCCCAAGCTCAACATTTACCAGTTCCTTCCCGACGATTACTGGAGCCGGTTCCCCGAAGAGAAAATGGCTGCCGAGTCCATGGGGCATCGTTTCGAAGCGCCCCCATCAGAACACAAGCCCCAGGTCTCCGAGGAGTCCGTCGAAGCCCAGGAACCGATAGTGGAACCGGAGGTGTCCGGACAACCCGAAGAGGTTGGAAAGGAAGAGGCTGCACCCCCTCCCCCTGAAGCAGGAAGGCCCTCAACGAAGAAGGAGGCCGAACTTCTTTACCAGATGTTGGAAATACGTTTCGGTAGCGCGGCCGCAGAGTACCGGAACCGGGTCATGTCTGCTGACCCCCCCACAGTCCAGAAATGGGGAACGCGAATTCTGAGCGCGCAGGAAATCGGCGATGTTTTCGAAGAATAATAACGGCATTCCCGGCAAGAATCGCTGTTAAACCATATCTCAGGCGGAGCTACTCCTTAAGGTGGGGCCGGATACGAGGGACTTCCTTTGCAGACCCGCCAGAGTTAGGTCAGGAGACCGACGCGGAGATTCTGGCGGTTGCCGCCAGGCGCCATACGCGCTGTAAGCCATAGGAAAGCAGGGTCTGCGCTCGACGAGGGCATATCTTTGCCTCGGTTATGTTTTGCCCAATGACTCTGCACTTTGTATCTGAAGACCTGGTCTTTCACATGCTTGGCCCGTTTTTTCCATCCTCCGACAATTGCCGTTATAACTCAGGCTGGGCAGCCGGTGTGGTCCGTTTCTGTCTTCGGTGTAAGTCACCGGAGGGGCAATCTCTGTAGATTTGCCCGGGCCGTTTCATTCTTGGGGTCAACAGCGAGGGCCTCTTCGTAATAGGTCCGTGCCTGATTGATTCGATTTTCGCTCCATGCGATATTTCCCAGGTTGTTCAGTGATTCGCTGTGGGCTCCAAGGATCAATTCTGCCTCATAGTAACGTTTCGCGCTTGCCAGATGTCCCTGAATCGCATAAATATTTCCTATCCGGTAATTGACGTTCCGCATCTCGGGATTCCGCTGGAGCGTCCTCTGGAAGAGGTCCAGAGCCGAGGCGGTATTCCCCAGGTCCTCATATACCAAGCCGGCGCGAAACCAGACGGAAGGGTCCTCCCTTGCGATCCTGACGGCGTTCTTAAGATCCTGTTCAGCCGATTCGGTCAACGTGATCGAGGCAAAAAACTTGGCTCTGCCAATGAGCGCGTCCGGACTTCCGGGATCCAGTTCCACAGCCTTATCGAAGTTCTCGCGCGCGTGAACGAGATCCCCTTCGGCCCAGTAAACGGCGGCCAGGTTGGTGTAGGCCCGCGCTTCAGACGGTTTTCGTTTCAGGAGTTGCAGGATTTCCTTTTTGGCAAGGCCGAAGGCCTTCCTGTCGACATAAATGCCCGAAAGGCTCAGGCGCGGGTCCGGAAGGGCCGGGTCGATCTGGACGGATCGACGATAAAATTCCACGGCCTTTTCGATGTCCCCCCGCTCCCGGTATACGTTGCCAAGATTGTTATAGAGGGCGGCATTTCCCGGTTCGAATTGCAGTGCCTTCCGGAAGGCCGCTTCGGCCTTGTCGTAATCCCCCGCGTAGTAATAGCTCCACCCGACGTTCTGATGCGTTCGCCATTTGTTCGGGCTGAGACGTGCGGATTCCTCGTAGAGGCGTAACGGCGAACGCCAGACCTCATTGCGCATCCACGTTACCGTAGCGAGAAATAGCAATACGGGGAGGGCCACATAGAGCGATGAAATTCGGGGTCTTCCACGGGTTATAGCTTCCGCACCCAAGGCAAACAGAAGGAGGGGGCCGAGCGAAGGCAGGTAGACCCTGTGCTCGAAAACCATTTCAAGAGGGACGAACGATGACTCCACAGCCACCGTGATGAAAAACCAGCCTATGGAAAATGCGACCAGCGGAGATGCTTTCCTGAGGAGAACGGCGAGTCCGAACAGTCCCACGATTCCCCCTATCGCAAGAAGAGTAGTAGCTGGCTCAAGGAATCCCGAGGAAACGGGAAAATCGTAGTCAAGGTGAAAACGCGACGGGAGGGGCAGAGCCAACAGAGAAAGGTAATGAAAGATCACTCTGGGCTGGGTCAGAAGACGCTCCTCCAGAGTAAAGTCGCGGTGGGCGTATCCGGCGGTCAGGGTCGGCCATAGGGCCATGACCAGGACGAACAGAACCGAGCCTCCGACGAGGATACCTCCCCAAAAGAGTCCGGGCTTTTCCCTTCTGAGTCTGGGGAGGGTCGGAAAGAAAAGCCATTCCATTAGGAGAATGGTGGCAGGAAGTGCGGCAGTATTTTCCTTTGTCGCCAGTCCAAGCAGAAATGAGACGACCGCACCGGACCATAAGGCGGAACGACTGCGAACAGGATTTGTCTGTCGGCCTGCCAGGTAGAGTGCAACCGTCAGGAGGCTGAAAAAGGCG
>QJVM01000120.1 GCA_003235715.1 Nitrospirota bacterium | reverse complement strand
CTGTCGGAGGAACTGTCGTGTCAGGGTCCGGGGTGAAAGCTGTTTCGCCAGTTCCGGCAAAGCCTCTTCCAGGGGCTGGTCCGAAACAACCGCAACGGGGCCGTCGGCAGGAAGTTCTCCCGCGCTCCGGTAGAACTGCGGATGGTCGAGTCTCCATGTGAACCGGAGGGGCGAAAGGCGAAAACGGGATTCGTCGTCCCCGGCCCCACCCCCCCCTGCCATAAGCCGTAACTCCTTCACACTGAAGAGGTCCAGAAGGGCCACAGAAGCTGTCGTGTTTCCCGAGGACTCACTCTGGGGAAGGGCATAGACGTAAATCCGTGATGATGGAAGTCCGTCCAGATACCGGGCCGCGTCCCTCAGGTTTGAGGCGCTGTCCCCGTTCACAAAAGGCTGGTAGGCCGTAACCAGAAGGACACACGCGGTCCCCGTGATGCTGAAGGCCATCATTCTTTTGAGGCCCACGTCTCTGAAGCGACTGATCCCGTATCCGGCAGCCAACGCCAGAAGAGGAAAGAGCGGCAGAAGATAGCGGCTTCGTTCGACGCCGAGGCCATAAGCCATGACAGGAATCCACGCGGCAAACAGCAGACGGCCGTCCCGTTCCTTCATGGCCCCGAACATTCCAAACAAGGCCAGGGGCACAATCAGCGGATGGATCTGAAACAGGAAGGTCGATACGTGACTCTCCTTCCAACGGCCAAGTCCGGACCACTGGAAATCGCGAAGCAGCATAAGTTGCGGGCGGACCACATCCCACTTGAACGCGATGAAGAGGGCGGTCAGAAGCAGGCCGGATAGAATCATCAGGAAGCCCCGCAGAAACCCTCCGGGCATCACGCGATCCCTGCGACCAAGCCAGAGCAACAGGAGGACAGGGAGCATGAGCGCCATGGAATACTTGCTGAGAAGCATCAGGGCCACGGCGCAGGAACCCGCCAGAACGCGAAACCGGCCGGGAACCCTCAGGGTGCCTTCGAAAAGGTACAGGGCTAGGAGGAGAAAGAACATCGCATAGATGTCCACCATCATAAGTGGTCCCTGGAGGAGGAGAAAGGGCATAGCCGACACCAGCAGCCCTGCATAGGTCCCGGCTTCCACGGTCCAGAGCCTTCGACCGAGACGATAGACCAGCCAGGCCGATCCCCCCATAACGAGTGAATTGGCTATTTGAATCCACAACCGGTCCTCGCCCATCGTACGGAAAACCATCCCGTAGATGAAAGGCACCGCGGGAAGGTCTGTCCAGGCTTCGACGCTGTGCCCCCAGTCCCTAAGAAAGGGGCCGGGGCCGTACACCGCGAGATACTTGGCCTGGAGAAAATAGCGGGAAGCGTCCAGCATCAACTCGGGGATATCGCGAAGGGCAAGAACAAGAACGGCCGGAAGAATGGGGACAGCATACCGTCCCCATTCTTCCACACGGATGCGCAGGGAAAGCGGATAAGCCACCAGAACAGCCGTGATCACCGCCAGGTATGCCGGGCCGAACCGTGTGGACCCGAAAACCCATTTCCAGCTGGTCAGGGTATTGTCATCCAGAAAGCGGAGAACGTAGAGAACCGGAATAATCAGAAGACACAGGAAAAGTGCGAGTAACTTTTGTTCCCCGGGTTCGAGCTGGAACCCTGCCCCCCTGCGGGAAAGGACGGGTCGCGTCTGAGCGCAGGCGCCTTCCCGGACCTCACAGCACGATGACGCGGTCGGCTTCATGCATCATGTTTGCGTTGTCGAACTGGCTGCCGCACACAGCCTCCGTGGGCAGACCGTCCGTACGGACTCCGGTCTGCTGGGTGGCGTGCTCACAGTAGCTCACGTGGACCCCCCCGAGGGTACACACGGTGGCCAGGGGACCGGACTCCAGAAGACGGGTCCCCTCGTCCATGACAAAAACCATTACGTCGTGATTCTTCCTGAGCGCCGCCTCGATCAGCCCTTTGACCTGTTGCGCATGCTGATCCGTGTTAACCAGTATTCCGAGTTTCATCCTTCCTGTTCCTCCCTGGGATCCCGCTGATGGCGCCCTAACGTCCTGTTTCTACCACGAGATGACCTTGTCGGCCGCGAACACCTGGTCGATCAATCCATCGTAATCTTGAACCTCGCCAATCCGGAGCACGGTCACCTCGTGTTCCTTCCGGTGTTCCCGGATGAACGCATCGAGCGTGTCGCCCCCTTCACTTCGAACCAGATACAGGATTTTCATGCACCCCCCTCAATAGGCAATGATATGGTCGTACTCGAGAATCTTTCGCGCGATTTCTTCCTGACCGAGGGGCACGGCCTCGGCGTTCTGCGGGGCGTTGCTGAAGTACTGCATATCCATCAACTCCATGGAATCGATGTTCAACCGGTTCTGTTCGGTTTCTTCAACCGCCCGGTCCAGAACAAACACGTCCACCCGGTCATCGGCCAGGGTGAGACCCACCGCCATCCGGAGCGCTTCGGCCTGACGTTCCCTGATGAGCACGGCCAGTTTCTTGTTCATAAGTCAGTCCATCCTTTCATCGGGAATCCTTCCGGTCGGTTAACGCTGTATCGTGTACCAGTAGACCCCATTGTCTTCACGGCGCTCAACGAGCTGACAGCTCAGCCTCCGACACAGGGAAACCAGGATCTCGTGGGATCGGTAATCGCCGGTCACGACGCGAAGAACCTGCCCGGGCCGCATCCCTTCCAGGGTGCCCGAGGTCACCTCACCGACTCGGCCTGCTGTGAGTCCTTTGACATCCAGGGTTTTGTCCGATTCCATTACAGGGATTCCCAATGCCCGGTATATCCGCCTAGCTGGATGCATGGTGGCCGCACTGCGGCTCGTCGTTTCCGCAGAGACTTCTGCAAGCAAGGTGCCAGTCTCGACGACGCGGGTTGGCAGCAGTTTGAGGAGCCCCGGCCCCCCAAACTGTCCTGTATTGGACAGCCCCCGGCATCGAACTGGGCCAATAGCGCCAAAGACCGGCAATAATTACATTGCAAGGAATCCGGGGGGCGGTAAATAATTGACCTATGAACACCTTGAGGCGAAGCCGCACGGGCCTCTGGTCCGGCCTGTTGTTGCTCCTGATCTCCTTCTTTCCTGGTCCGGGTTTTGGGGCCCTCTCTGAAAAGGGTCAGGCGGAGCCCCTTGTTCTCGTGATCCTCCCGGTGGAAAACATCAGCTCCATGTACGCCCGTTTTCTTCCCATACGGGAACATCTCGAGTCCGCTCTCAAACAGCCCGTGGTCCTGAAGGTGGCTTCGGACTATCAGGAAACGATCCAGATCATCGGGACGGGCGGGGCCCAACTGGCGTATCTGGACCCTTCCGCCTTCTGCGAGGCCCATCATGATTACGGCGTGGTCCCGCTGGTCAAGACGGTGGTCCAGGGGTCTGCAACCTATCGAAGCGTGCTGGTCAGCCGCAGTGATTCGCCGCTTGAAAGAATAGTGGACACACGCGGGTCACGCCTCGCCCTTGGAAACCGGAGTTCCTCCTCGTCCTACCTTATTCCCACGGCCATGCTGAAGGAAGTGGGAATCGAGCTCACGGATTTTGCCGCCGTGGATTACCTGGAAGAGGAAGATCGGATCGCCCTGTCGGTACTCACCCGCCGTTACGACGTCGGAGGGCTCAGCGAAGAGGTGGCCTTGAAATACCTAGACAGCGGGCTCAAGGTCGTGGCTCTCTCCGAGGCCATTCCCCAGTACACGATCGCAGCTTCCGCATCCGTGCCGGAATCCCTGAGAACCCGTATCCAGGAGGCGTTGCTGGGCCTCAAACTGGCGGGTTCGGACAGGAAAGGCCGCAAGAGGGCGGATATCGAGGGTTTTGCTCTGGCCGAGGACCGGGATTACGACGTGGTCCGCGTCATGATCAACGACCTCTCGGAAATCAATTATATGGAGTACGGTCCCCGCACCATGAAAGTGGCGATCCTGCCCCTGTATTCCGCCATCACGCTCTTTGAACGCTTCGACCCGTTGATGAGGCACCTCAGCGCCCGGGGCCCCTACGAATTTAAGCTGTTCATTCCCAGGGATTTCGAACACTTTTATGAAACGGTAAGTCAGGGCCGCGTGGAGTTCTCCTATTCCAATCCCTACATCTATATTCAATTGGCCGACAAGGGGTTTCTCCGGGCCTTTGCCAACACGATCAAACCCCCAACGGGCGATGTCTTCAGGGGCATTGTCATCACTAGGGCCTCAAGCCCGATCCAGACCCTGGAAGGGCTGAAAGGCAAAAGGGTCATGATCGTCTCCCCCCTTTCGGCCGGGGGATATCTGGCCCAGAAACTCTTCCTCCTGGAAAACGGGATCGACATCGATCGGGACCTGACGATCATCGACGGGAAGCGACAGGAGGAGGTGATCCTGAACGTTTACCGGGGCAACGTGGACGCCGGTTTTGTACGCGAAACCGCACCGGACGTCCTTCGGGAAGAGATCGACCTCCGGCAGATCAAGATTTTGGCCACCACGCCCTATATTGCCAACTGGCCCTTTGCCGCAACCCGGAAGGCCGATGCCCGCGTAACAGAACTCCTGCGGGACGAACTCAGCCGGCTGAATGACCCGGAGGTCCTGCGGGCCGCCCGGGTGGCGGGTTTTCAGAAGGCCGACGACCACGACTTCGACAGTCTCCGGAACTGGATTCGAAAACATGCGTCTCGATAGACTCAGTATCGGCCTGAAGATCTCCCTGGCCATCACCGTGCTCGTCATAGCGGCCATGACCGGTGTGGCCTACCTGATCATCGATTATCAGAGGGACTCCCTGCGGGAAAGCATCGGCCAGAACAACCTGCTGATGGTCCGTAATCTCGCGCGGGACTCGGTGGATTCCCTCCTCGTCTTCGATGCCCTCCGCCTGGATGACCTCGTCAACACACTGAAGGAGGAGACGGGTTGCCTCCGGGCCTTTATTGCCGACCAGGACGGAGTCATCGTCGCTCACACCGACAGGTCATTCCTCGGGAGGTCCGTTTCCGAGACCCAATACGCGGATCTGGCGGTCCTCCTCCGGGAATCCGGGGAAAACGTACGTGAGCGGCCGGAAGGAGACGACACGGCACTGGAATACGCCGCGCCGGCACGGCTGGGGACGCAGAATCTGGGCCTGGTGACCGTGGCTTACTCCCGGACAAACATGGATGGCCGGATCGAGCGAAGCCTCAAGCGGCTCCGACAGTACATCTATGTAATCACCGGCATTATGGTGCTGTCAGGAATCGTGTTCACGTTTGGTGTGACCGGCTACCTGACACGTCCCCTGAAAAGACTCCGGGAAAGGATGATGGAAGTCCAGACGGGCAACCTGGATACGGAGATCGCGAATCCCCGCCTGGTCCGATGCTGGGAACGTCTGGGTTGCACAAAGACCGAATGTCCGTCCTACGGCAAGACCCGGTGCTGGGCCGTGGCCGGAACCTTTTGCCACGGGGAGGTTCAGGGCCAGCTGGCCCAGAAGATCGGCGACTGCCGGAAATGCGTCGTTTATAAAGAGTCGTGCGGCGATGAGATCAATGAACTTCTGGAGGTCTTCAACCAGATGGTCAGAGATCTGAAGTTCAATCTGGGAGAACTCGACCGGGCACGCCTGGAGAAGGCCCAGATGGAGCGCCTTTCGGCCCTGGGAGAAATGGCCACCACCGTGGCTCATGAAACCAAAAATCCTTTGAACTCCATCCGTCTGGCCACAGCCTATCTCAAGAACAATTTTCAGGGGGAGATCCTTTCGGAATTTCTCGGCATCATCGAAGAGGAGGTGGGACGTCTGAATGACATCACTTCCAACTTTCTTGGTTTTTCCCGGCCGGCCCCCTTGAGGGTGGAATCGTGGGACTTGAATGCCATCATCGCCTCGACGGTGGAACTGGCCCGCCAGGAGGCCACGGACCGGAACGTGGAAATCGTCTTCCTCGCCGATGATCGGATTCCTGCGGTTCCCTGCGACCGCGCGCGCATCAAGCAGGCCATCCTCAATTTGCTCGTGAATGCCCTGGATGTGTCGGTGGCGGGAGGAACCATTACCGTCACCACGGAAGCCGACAAGGACATCGTCCGTATCGCGGTCAAGGATACCGGACCGGGCATCCCGGAATCGGAACTTGCTAATATATTCAAGCCGTTCTTCACCACAAAGACACGGGGGTCCGGTCTCGGACTCGCCGTTGTGGATCGCATCTTGAAGGAACACAGGGGGGAGGTTCTGGTCGAGAGCCGCGTCGGGGAAGGGACACGGTTTACTCTGCTTCTGCCAATTCATGAGCACGCCACGGTACCGCATTCTCGCAGTTGACGACGAGAGGAATATTCTCAAACTGGTTTCCGCAACCCTGAAGAAACAGGGTTACGCCGTGGACACGGCTCTCTCGGCCGAAGAAGCGATAGAACGCTTCAACACAAGCACCTACGACCTGGTGCTCAGTGACCTCAAGCTTCCCGGCCGGAGCGGGATAGAACTCCTGGACTACCTGCGAAGCCGGGAACCCAATCTGCCGGTCATCATGATGACAGCCTTCGGAACCATCGAGAATGCCGTGGAGGCCATGAAGAAGGGGGCCTTCAATTACCTCACCAAGCCGGTCAACGCGGATGAGCTGCTTTCCGTGGCCAAGGAAGCCATTGAAAAGTACGACCTGCGGCGCGAAAACCTCTCCCTTAAGTCGGAGCTCCGGGAGAAATACGCTTTCAGCAATATCATCGGCAAGAGCGCCGTGATGCAGGAAGTGTTCGATACCATCTCCATGGTCGCACGGAGTCAGTCGAGCGTTCTGATCACGGGAGAAAGCGGGACCGGGAAGGAACTGGTGGCCCGTGCCATTCATTTCAACTCTGAACGCTCCGAACAGCCCTTTCATACCATCGACTGCACGTCCATCCCGGCCGACATTATGGAGAGCGAACTGTTCGGTCACGAAAAAGGGGCCTTCACCGGCGCCCATGAACGAAAGATCGGCTTGCTCGAACATGCCAACCGCGGTTCCGTGTTCTTCGACGAAATTGGCGACCTGGATATAGGGCTGCAGAAGAAACTGCTTCGCTTCCTTCAGGAGCGGGAGATCCGCCGTCTGGGCGGCAAGGAAAGGATCAGCCTGGATGTCCGCATTATTTCGGCCACGAACCGGGACCTTGAGCAGGAGGTCAAGGCGAAACAGTTCCGGGAGGACCTGTACTACAGGCTGAATGTGGTGACCCTGCAGATTCCGCCGCTTAGAGAAAGAAAGGATGACATTCCCCTTCTGGCCCAGTATTTCGTGGAAAAGTTGAACCGTATCGAGGGGAAGAATATCAAAGGCTTCGAGGACAACGTTCTCGAGGCCTTTGCCATGTACCACTGGCCGGGAAATGTTCGGGAGCTGGAAAACACGGTGGAACGGGCTTATGTGCTTTGCCCCAACGTGAACATCAATATGAAGTATCTGCCTCCGGGGCTTCTGGCCCTTGTCGAGAGTGACCGCGTCGAAAGCGATACCCTGAATCTCCTTGAGACCGAAGCCCGCCTCATCACCAAGGCCTTGAACGAATCAGGATGGAACCAGAGCAAGGCGGCCGAAGTCCTGGGCATTACCCGGAAGCAGCTCAGAACCAAGATGAAGAATCACAACCTCCTTCCGGGGTGAGAAACCGGTCAAGTTTTTGCGGTTCCGTTCCGTTAAGAATCCGTATACACTAGGCTATTGATAGCGAAGTATCTTCAGGGCTGGGGGAGCAGTCGGATAACACCAAGAGTAACGGAGGATATCCATGCGCACGACCCCTGGCTTTCTCTTCACGCTGATCGTTCTCATGTCTTTCGGAATGCCTGCTGAATCACGGCTCAGCGGTCCACCCGTCCCGCAGGATGACTTCTGGCTCATCCCCGCCGACCGGCCTTATGTTTTCACGGAAGCCGAGATCGACTTGCTTCTGACGAAACTCGAAGATCCGGAACCCTTTGTTCGCGTGGACGCGGTTCAGACCCTTGGAGAGACTAGCAGCAAGCGGGTAGTGGGTCCGGTGGCCGGGAGGCTGGGGGACGCCAATCCATATGTCCGTGCCTACGCTGCTGAAGCACTGGGAAAGCTCCGGGCCAAAGACCATATCCCCCTGTTGATGGATAGCCTTGATGATGAGAATCCTTATGTCCAGGCCTTTGTGGCCGAAACGCTGGGCGAATTGGGCGCGGTGGAGGCCCTGGACCGGCTGATCGTCATGCTGGAGCATGGAATCCCGGCCATTCGTCCTAATATCGCCTGGGCCCTCGGCGTTCTCGGGAGACCCGAGGCCGCTCACCCGCTGATTCGAGCGCTGGACTCTCAAAAGCCGGACCTGAAGGTTACGGCCGCCCGGGCTTTGGGGACGCTCCAGTCCCCCCTCGCGCTGGCACCTCTTATCGACCATCTGGACGATACGGACTGCGGGCCGGCATCGGCCACGGCCCTTGAAAGGATCACGGGGTTGGATTACGGGACTGACACGGACGCCTGGCTGGCCTGGCTGAATGAATCGTTTCTGGGCCGGTAGGCCCCAAATTTTCTCCTGCCCGGTTGAGGGGCAGGCCGCCGGAAAAGGGGCCTTGGGTCCGGAAGTTCCCCGTTCGGTCCCCCCTTGGAAGGGCCCCCTTACTTGGCTATTGACTTCCTCCAGGACTCCGTGCCACACTTTCCCCGGAAGCTGCATGGAGACGTTTGTTGTAACAAGACCGCAAAGCACAGAGGACCCACGCTTTGGCGGTTTTTTTTATGGCTGGCCTCCTCAGACTTCGATTTTTCAGTAAAGGAGGTACCAGTTATGGCCAACGGAACAGTTAAATGGTTCAACGAGTCCAAGGGTTTTGGCTTTATCAGCCAGGAATCCGGTCCGGACGTCTTTGCTCATTACTCCGAGATCGCCGGCAGCGGGTTTAAGACCCTCGCTGAAGGAGATCAGGTGACTTTTGAGATTACTGACGGCGCCAAGGGCCCGAAAGCCACCAACATCGTGAAGCAGTAATTGCTGAATCATGAATGAAGCAGGTCCGGACAAGCGTCCGGACCTGTTTTTTTTCGCCTTGCCGCCCCCCCACCTGACAGACAAGGCCTGAAACCCGCCGACGGGTCTATGACCCGGGTCATAGGCGCAGGCATCGGGGCTTCGGTATCCTACCTGGTATGGAATTTCCCCGTTCGCGAATACGGACGCTCCGGTACGCCGCCCAGTTGGCTTTCCTGTTCCTGAGCGTTCATACCGGGTACCGTTTCCATCTGTTCATCCAGCAGTTTCTCGACCCAAACGCCGCCGAGACCATCCGGCCACCCTCGGTGGACGCCTTCATGCCCATCGCTGGCCTGATGTCCTTCAAGTATTTCCTGTTTACCGGCATCGTGGAACCCATCCACCCGGCCGCCTTTGTCCTGTTCGTGGCGATTGTCGGGGTATCGCTTCTCTTCAAGAAAGGTTTCTGCGGCTGGATTTGCCCCATCGGGACGATCTCCCAGTATGTCTGGATGGTTGGGGAAAGGATTTTCGGAAGGAATTTCCGGATGTCCGACCAGGTCGATATCCCGCTCCGCTCCCTGAAGTATCTGCTCATGGGTCTTTTCCTCGTTCTCATCGGCATCGCGATGACGCCGAACATGATGGTTCTCTTCTTCATCACGGATTACTACAAGACGATCGATGTCCGGACCATGCAGGTCTTCACGCAGATGTCCACGCTGACCTTCTGGGTGCTCGTGGGTCTCGTGGTATTCTCCGTGTTCTACAAGAACTTCTGGTGCCGGTATCTCTGCCCTTACGGCGCCCTTCTGGGACTGGTCAGCCTGCTAAGCCCCGTCAAGGTGAAAAGAAGCGAAGACAAATGCACGCATTGCCGAACCTGCAGCAGGAAATGCCCTTCGCTTCTGGACGTGGAAAAGAAAGACGTGGTGAGTTCACCCGAGTGCTTCGGGTGCCTGACCTGTGTCAGTTCCTGCCCGGCCGAAGGAGCCCTGGAGGTCACCCGCAAGGGACGGGGAGGAAGACGCTTCCCCTTTCGACCCCTGCTCTATCCGGTTCTCCTGATTGGAGTCTTCTATGCCATCATCGGAACCGGCATGGCTCTGGACAAGTGGCACTCTCCCATGGAACGCGAGGAGTACCGACGCGTCATTACTGAACTGGCCGAAGAGGGCCGCCCCCCATCCGAAGCCCGTTGAACGGTCCCCGGCAGGTGGCCAATCTGCTGGAGCTCGGCCGGCCCTGGACGATTCTTCCAGGGCTCGCGGGCTGAATATGGAAATGGCCACTACCGTTGCCTCCTCAATCTCATCAGCACCGTCGTATACCGGGATATAATTTCGTAGGAGGTATGCCATGAAGATCTATCTTTCAATGATTCTCCTTTTGGGCCTGGTCCCGTCCTATGGTTCCGCGGCCGGGACGACCACGGCCTACGAAGTGAACGGGAAACCCTATGAGGGCTATTTCGTCAGTCCCTCGCCTGATGCTCCCCTGATCCTTCTTGTACACGATTGGGACGGCCTGACGGACTATGAGGTCAAACGGGCCAATATGCTGGCCGAGATGGGCTATGCGGTGTTTGCGGCAGACCTGTTCGGTACGGGCGTAAGGCCGACCGCTATCGAAGACAGGCGTCAGCACACCGGAGAGTTGTACCAGGACAGGGAAAAGATGCGTGCACTTCTTAGGGGTGCGCTGGCCACGGCGCGATCGAAGGGCGCGCGAACAGACAATGCGGTGGCCATGGGATACTGTTTTGGAGGGGCCGCGGTACTTGAGTTGGCCCGTTCAGGAGAGCCGTTGAAAGGCTTTGTAACCTTTCATGGCGGATTGGCCACGCCCGAGGGGCAGGATTACTCGAAGACAACGGGCAGGGTCCTGGTTTTTCACGGAAGCGCGGATACGGCCATCACCATGGAGGATTTTTCCCGGTTGGCGGCCTCGCTGGAACAGCAAGGAATCGCTCACGAAATGATCACGTATGGCGGGGCCCCGCATGCCTTCACGGTATTTGGTTCTGATCGCTACCGGGAAGATGCCGACCGGAAATCCTGGAGACGATTCTCAGAATTCCTGACCGAAACCCTGAATTGAGCGTGCCTGTAATCAGCCCCGCACGCAGCAGGGGTCCGGACGCGACCCCCGAGAGGGTTCTCTTTACGGAAATGTGTTCCAGCACGAGGACCGGGGGGGGTGAGGGAGTGACCAGAGCATGATATGATGGGCTAGACAGAGATTTGAGCGGGGAGCGGGCATCACCCTGGGGAGGAATTCACCGGAGTTTCACCCGGTGCATATTCCGGACGGTTGGAGGGGCCATGAAGTCAGATGACCGCGTCAAGGTAACGCTGATCTATACCGTCTCTCCCAAGATTGAATCTGCCGATTACGAGGCCTGGGCAACGAAGGCGGTCGTTCCCCTTTCCCGGGCCAAGGGCCTCATCGAAGCCCGGGCCTACCGCAATGCTCTGAAGCCTTCACAGGTAAAGATCGTGACCTCCTGGCGCTCATTCCTGGATTGGGGCAGGTTCACCGAAGGTTCCGCATGGAAGGAGATCAAGGACGAACTCAGCAACTCCATCGCAACCGATATAGACGTCTCGGTCTGGAGACCATCGCTGCTTTTCTCTCAACTCATATCATCGACGGAACATCGGAAGGAAAGACGGAAGTAGCCGGTGGTCCGCCCGCTCAGTTCTTCGCAGGACCGGTCAGTTCAACGAGGAGTTTACCGCTGCTCACCGTGACCGAAGAAAGGATTCTCTTGGCCATCTTCTGGCCTATATCGTCATCCTTCAGCTTGTAGACAAGAATGACCGGGAACGCCTGTCGCGTTAGCTCTCGAACGATCTCTTCTATGGATGCCGCAATATCAGGCGGGCAATCATCAACCTCAACCCGTCTGACCTTGGGGTCATGCAGGTAGAACTCACCGGTCTCCTGCCGGTACTCCAGATCCCCGTCGATGGCGCCCCGCCCTTTTCGGGTCATAACGCCGGGCACGTCCGCCAGCAGGGTGAACTCGAGGCCTATTCGGTCTGATGTCTTTTCAAGAAGGATCACGGGACGATACAGCGTGAGCGCGGCATAGGATGTTGCATGTTCGACGGGGAAGTATTGTTCGACCGCCGCTTGCACCTGGTCCCGCGTCAGTTCGACCGTATAAGCCACCGCCGCAGGAGGCGGCAGCAGATAAAACAGGCTGGCGAGCAACCATCCGGAAAGCGACTTAAACCTTTTCATCTCCGCCTCCATTTCAATTTCAGCCAAAGACGCCTGCCCTGAATCCCCAGGCGAATCGTCATACCGCAACCCTGCCCTGGCCTGTTCCTCGGGGTTTATCAGGTACAAACCGGCGGGTTCTTCTCATGGTTGCCCGTTGTGCTATTATGGGCAAAATCAAGAACCGTCTCCACCAATAGGGACGGGGGGCATAAAGACTCATTGCTGAATGGGCCGGGTTTATTCAATGGACGGCTGTTATCGCAGGTTATTTACCATTGCAGATATTGCCGCGATTGTTGAACGTATTCGGGAATCGCTCAAAATTGCGGAATCACAGAGAGTTTATTCGCTTCTCGGATTCGAAAGCTTTGAGGTCCTTGGGAAACAGGCCGGGAAGCCCGGTCCCGGCCCGCTTTTAAACGCCATATTCGACCTCTGCGCCGAACACCGTCTCAGCCGAGAATACATTCTCCTCGGCCGGAAGACTCAAGCGGCCATCCACGGCCGGTAGACCTTGCGTTTGAATTTTTCGAACACTTTTATATGCTACGTCGTATCTTTCGAAATCTTCTGCAATTTTTTGTCCGCACGTCTGGCAACTTGTAACCGGACCTCTCCTATCGGGCCCCCTCCCTTAATTTTATTTCCGTCCGTCCGATAGGGTAGAATAACGCTCGAGACTTGCCGGTCTGGAAAGTTAAGACCAGAGCATCTCTGCTCAGAGCAAACCTGGGGAAACCCAGGGGCGCAGAGCCACGGGACTTAGGAACGGTCACACTCCGTTCGATGTTCGCCGAGCCGCCAGAGGATTTCAACTGGCGGCTCTT
>QJVM01000026.1 GCA_003235715.1 Nitrospirota bacterium | reverse complement strand
TCCGGGTCGGGCGGATACTGGAAACGGTATGGCCCTGATCGAGGCGCGGGAGATTTCCAAGACGTACCGTATCGGTGACCGTTCCCTGACCGTCCTGAGCGACGTGTCCCTTGCCGTGGAAGCCGGCGAGTTTCTGGTCATCGGCGGAGCAAGCGGGAGCGGCAAGACCACCCTTCTTTCCATGCTGTCCGGACTCGACCGGCCGACCTCGGGCCGCGTGTTCTTTGAGGGCCGGGACATCACGGACCTGGACGAGGACGATCTGGCTCCTGTGCGAACGAGCGCCATCGGGTTTGTCTTCCAGAATTTTCATCTCATCCCCTCCCTGACTGTCCTCGAAAACGTCATGTTTCCGGCCGAGTTGGCCGGGGTGCCGTCGGCCCGGGAAACCTCGCTTGCGGTGCTGGAGCGGGTGGGAATGTCGGACCGGATCGAGAGCTTTCCCCACCAGCTTTCAGGAGGCGAGAAACAGCGGACCGCCCTGTGCCGGGCTCTCGTGAACGGGCCAAGGGTCATCTTTGCCGATGAGCCCACGGGCAACCTTGATTCGGCCAACGGGACGGCGGTCTTCGAGCTTCTGCTTGAGCTTCGGCGCGAACAGGGGTCGACCCTTGTGCTGGTGACCCACAATACCGAGATTGCGTCCCGCGCGGACCGCGTGGTGACGCTCCGGGACGGTCGTATCGTCCGTTCCGGAGTCTAGCCCAATGAACCGTCTCTTTCTCCTGGCACGCCGGGAAATCCTCCGGGCCGGTCCGCAGGCCGTGCTGTTTGTGCTCTCAACCACGCTGGCGCTGGTCACCCTCGTCTCGGTCGGCGGATTCAGTCGCACGGTCCAGGACTCGTTTCTGAGGGACGCCCGGGAACTCCATGCCGGCGACGTGATTCTTCACAGTCACCGGGAATTTTCAGAAGGCCTGCTCCGGGCGGTGAGAGCCGAAGTCGCGTCCGGCCGTGCCGAGGCGGCCCGGCTCTACGAGTTCTATTCCATGGCCCGGACGTCGGATAACGACCGTCTCGTCCTTTCGAGTATTCTGGTGGCGCCCGACAACTATCCCTTTTACGGCACGGTGACCGTGGGCTCTGGACGGCCCTTTCAGAGCGTGCACGAGGTCGGCGGGGTGGTCGTGGAGCCATCCCTTCTGGACCAGTTGGGCGTGCGGGTGGGGGATACGATCCAACTCGGGAGCGCGGCGCTTACGATCCGGGACACCCTGATTCGGGAGCCGGACCGGCCGCTGAACGCCTTCAGCCTGGGGCCTCGAATCATCGTGCATGCGTATGACCTGGAGGCGCTTCAACTCGTCCGGACCGGCAGCCGGGTGGAACACCGGCTTTTGCTTAAGGCCCTTCACGGCGAAAGGGTCGACCCTATGGCGGCTCGTCTCAGGGTCCATGCCCGGAAGGACGAGGAGTGGGTGGAGACCTTCCGAACCGCCCGCTCCGGGATAAAGCGTTTCCTCGATAATTTTCTCTTCTTTCTTTCCCTGATTGGTGTCTTTACGCTTATCCTCGCCGGTTTTGGTATCCAGAGTTCCCTGACCGCGCTTCTTCGCGAGAAGCGTGACACGTTGGCGGTTATGCGCGCCCTCGGGGCAACGTCCGGATACGTGGCCCGGCTCGCGGCCATCATCGTCTGCATTCTAGCGGCGGCGGGTACAGCCCTGGGTATCCTCTGCGGCGCATGGGTTCAGCGTCTGCTGCCCGTCCTGATGAGGGATATCGTGCCCGGCCTTTCAGGCGGCCTTTCGCCGGGGGCCGTGTTGGAGGGGTGTTTGATGGGCGCCGTCGTGACCGCCGTGTTCACTTCCATTCCGCTCCGGCGGCTCCGGGAGGTACGGCCGGTATCGGTTCTCGGGCACGAGGTTCTGCCGGAAACGGGACGGACACCTCTGGTGGTCCATGGCGCTCTGGTCACGGTCCTTGCCGTTCTCCTTGTCCTTTGGAAGATCGAGGACACCCGAACGGGTCTCTGGTTCGTGGCCGGGGTGGGAGGCCTGATTCTGCTCTCTGCAGGCGCCGGGGTCCTGGTGCTCTGGATCAGCCGCACGCGCCGACCGGATCGGCTTCTGTCGCGGCTGGTCCTTCGGGGCCTGGAACGGCCCGGCAGCGGAACGCTCGTGACCCTTACCACGCTCGTCACGGCCCTCACGGTGATACTCAGTATCCGGCTGCTCGAACTGAATCTTTTTCAGAACTTTGTAGGTTCCTATCCGGCCGAGGCCCCGAACGTCTATTTCCTCGATATCCAGCCATCGCAGCGCGACGAGGCCCGCCGGATCCTTGAGGCTTCGGCCGAGTTTCATCCGGTGGTTCGGGCCAGGGTGACCGCTGTTTCCGGGACTCCCATCGACCGTGAAGTGGAGAGGCAATCCCGCCGGGACAATCTCGCCCGGGAGTTCAACCTCACCTACTACGACACGCTTCTTGGAGATGAACGGCTCGTTGCCGGGAAATCCCTCTTTGACCCGAAGGTCCACGGGCCCCAGGTCTCCGTGCTCACCGAGGTCCTCGAAATGCGCTCCCTCGAGATAGGGGACACCATCACCTTCACCATCGCGGGTGTGCCCCTGGAAGCCCGCATCACCAGTTTCCGTGAAAGGGTGCATTCCTCGGTTCGTCCCTTCTTCTACTTTGTCTTCCCTCCGGAAGTTCTCGAGGATGCTCCCCAAACGTTCTTTGCCGCGGTCCGCGTTGCGCCGGGGCAGCTTCCGGCCCTTCAAAGCCGGATGGTCTCTTCGTTTCCGAATGTCAGCGTGATCGACGTCATGGAGACCGTGAACGTTTTTGCCGGGGTCATGCGTCGCCTGTCCGTCATCGTCCGGTTCTTCGGCTGGTTTTCGATTGCGGCCGGTCTGCTCATCGTTACCAGCGCGGTGCTGGCCACCCGCCACGTGCGGCTTCGCGAATCCGTGTATTACCGGATTCTTGGTGCGAAGAGCCGCTTCGTGCTCCGGGTGTTCGCGGCCGAGCATGTGTTGCTGGGTACCCTTGCAGGCGGTTTGGCGTTCGTCTTTTCGGAAATGTCGGTATGGATACTCTGCCGACAGGCTTTCCGTATCGACTTTCACGCGTTTCCCGGAACGCTGGGAGCCCTCGCCTCGGCTGTGGCCCTTCTTGTGCTGGCTACCGGGGTGGCCGGGACCGTGCCGGCACTCAGAAAGAAGCCGGTGGTTTATCTTCGCGAGGTGGCACCCGAATGAGATTTCTGGGGTGCTGGACGATTTGGGGGCTCACCGCCCTGATGGCGGCCGCATGCAGTGGGGAGCCCGGAACGGGCCCGAGTGGGGCGCTTCCCGCACCGACCCCGGTTTGGCAGGGGACGATCGTGGCGCTCGGCGACAGCCTCACCGCAGGCTACGGACTGAGCGAAGACGAGGCCTGGCCGGCTCTTCTCGAGAGACGACTGGCTTCAGAGGGCCGGGCCTGGAGGGTGGTGAATGCCGGGGTGAGCGGTGAGACGAGCAGTGGCACCCTGTCGCGGGTGGACTGGGTTGTGGGGCGGCTGAAGCCCGATATCGTCATCCTGGCCATCGGAGGGAACGACGGCCTCCGGGGACTGGACGTGGGTCTCATGAAAAGCAACATCACCTCGATTGTTCAGCGGCTCCAGGACAGCGGGGCCGTGGTCGTCCTGGCCGGCATGAAAATGGTTCGCAATCTCGGGCCGGATTACACGACGCAGTTTGATGCAGTCTACCCCGCGGTGGCCCGGGATACCGGGGCCCTTCTCGTTCCATTTCTGCTGGAGGGGGTGGCCTCGATTCCTTCCCTGAATCTGGCCGACGGCATTCACCCCAATGCCGCAGGCCACCGTGTTGTGGTCAAGACCCTGTACCCCTATGTTCTCAAGGCGCTGGAGAGCCGACGGTAGGCAGGGTCTTTCAGAAATCGAATTGACTTAGGGGCCACCATAGCTTGGTGGTCCTGAGCCTTTGGCCACCGGCGACGCGGGGGCACAGCAAAACGTTCCTCAAACTGCCGGGAAAGGACTTTGGAATAAGCAGGTTCATGCTGTACTCTGGTATCCAAAAGGGGGCTGCACGGGGGCCATGATAAATAAATCACGAAACCGAAGATCTTCCCCCCGGGATCTGGTGACCACCACAGCCCCGGCCGTCTTAATCGTCATTGTGGCTTTCTGGGTTGCCTACCAGTTTGTCGAGCCGGCTCCGCCCAATACCATCGTGATGAGCACGGGCGCAGAGGATGGTGCCTACCAGACATTCGGAAAGAAATACCGGGATCTGGTTTCGGACAGCCGGATTACTCTTGAACTCCGGACGTCCGCGGGGTCTCTGGAGAATCTTTCTCGTCTCACCGACTCGGGATCGGGTGTGTCCGTGGCCCTGGTCCAGGGGGGCATTGCGTCGGCCGAGGCATACCCGGGACTTCAGTCCCTGGGGACGGTTTTCAACGAGCCCTTATGGGTGTTCTATCGCGGGTCCAGGGTACTGGACCGGCTGACGAGTCTGAAGGGAATGCGTGTTTCCATCGGACCCGAGGGGAGTGGCCTTCGGTTTCTGGCCATGGTCCTTCTCGAGGCCAACGGCATGCTGGAGCCGGCGTCCGGGTATCTCGACCTGCCAACTGGTGAGGCGGCAGATGCCCTGATGTCCGGGAACGTGGATGCAGTCTTCGTCGTCGCGGCTGTGGAGTCTGAAACCGTGCAGCGGCTTCTCCGTGCCCCGGGCGTCCGGCTCATGGATCTGGACCGGGCCGAGGGTTATGGCCGAAAGTTTCCGTATCTTTCCCCGATGGTCCTGCCCCAGGGTACGGTGGATTTCGGACGGAACATTCCCGAGCGTGACACGCGGCTCCTCGTGAGCCGAGCCAATCTTGTGGCCCGGTCCGACCTGCACCCCGCCCTCATTTATGTCCTGCTGGATGCCGCGGAACAGGTCCATAACAGGTCGGGCCTCTTCCAGAAGGCTGGAGAGTTTCCCTCGGGGAAGGATACCGACCTCCCGCTGTCCGATGTGGCCCGGCAGTTCTACAAGTCCGGCCGACCGTTTCTTCAGCGATACCTTCCCTTCTGGATCGCGGTATTTATCGACCGGATGGTCGTGCTGCTCCTGCCCCTCGTGGCCGTATTGCTGCCCGTCTTTCGTTTTCTTCCCATGATATATACCTGGCGGGTTCGGTCACGGATCTTCAGACGTTATGGAGAACTGAGATACCTCGAGCAGGAGATCGATACAGGATTTGATCGCGAAAAGGTGAGCGAGTATCTAGAGCAGCTCGACCGGATCGAAGAGGCGGTCAACCGGAGCCATACCCCTGTTACGTATTCCGACCTTATGTACAACTTTCGTCTCCATCTCCAGATTGTCCGGGACAAGATCAGGGCGCGGGAATCGTTCTGATATCGCCGCACGGCTTCGCGTGTCATGCGTTGGCAGGACGGGGGCAGGAGTGATTCTGTTCCTTCTTTTCCCGGCCATGACCCGACGAGCTTTTCCGCCGTCGCTGATTCTGTCAGGCCAAGTGTTTGTCCAGGCATTCCTTGAGGTCCCTGATGCTGTACGGTTTGTTCAGCAGGGCCGAGAACCCGAAGGCCTGGTAATCCGAAAGGATGGGGTCGTCCGAATAACCGCTCGAGACCACGGCGGTCACTTTCGGGTCTATCTTGAGGAGGCGCCGGAGGGTTTCCTCCCCTCCCATTCCGGCCTTGACCGTAAGATCCAGTATGACAAGGTCAAAAGGCCTCCCGGCAGTCATGGCTTCCCGGTACCTATCAACGGCCTCGTCGCCGTGACTTGCGAGTACCAGCTCGTGACCCAGGGCGTCGACCATGTTCCGGCCCACATTCCGGATCATCTCCTCATCATCCATAAGCAGGATACGGCCTTTGCGCTGCGTCCCTCTGTCCGGAGTCCCCGACGGCCCGGTTTTCGGAAGCGTGGCGGGGCTGGCCGGCAGGAAGACGTAAAAGCAAGTCCCGGTATTATGTTCCGACCGTGCCTCAATCGTGCCGCTGTGGTTCTTTACGATGGAATAGGCGCTGGCCAGCCCGAGGCCGCTTCCCTTCTGCTTGGTGGTGAAGTAGGGATCGAAAATCCTTGACAGATACCCTTCCGGGATTCCAATGCCAGAGTCCTTAATCGCGATGCGGACGTATTTGCCGCCATCGGGAAAGGCGGGATGAATGTTCCGGAGCAGGTCCATGTTCTCTGCCAGAACTTCGATGGTGCCGCCGGCGGGCATCGCCTCGCTGGCGTTCAGGGTGATGTTCTGAATGACCTGGGATATCTGTCCCTCGTCCACATCCGCGGGCCACAGGTCTGGAGCCAGTTTCAACCTGTGCTCGCATCGCGAACCGCTCAGGGCGAATTTCACAGCGTTCTCGATGACCGGGCCCAGGGCCGTTTTCTTCTTCACGGGCTTCCCGCCCTTGGCAAAGGTGAGGAGCTGGTTCGTAAGATTCACGGAAAGGGAAAGGGCCCTTTCAGCTTCATCGAGCATTCGGGAGACTTTTTGCGGCTCGTTCTCGGAAAGCTTGGCGATGGAGATATAGCCGAACACGCCCTGGAGGAGGTTATTGAAATCGTGGGCAATGCCGCCAGCCAGCGTGCCGATGGCCTCGAGTTTCTGGACCTTCAGACGCTCGTCCTCGAGCAGATGGCGTTCGGTGACGTCCCGGGCCACGCCAATGACCCGGGTCACGTTTCCCCCCTCATCCATTACGGGAAACACCCTGGCCTGAATCCACCTCGTACTTCCGTCGGGTCGCATCACACGGTAGTCCGGGAAGCCCGGCCCAAATTTTCCACCCCGGCTCTTTATGGCCACGGCCTCCACAACCGCTTCACGATCCTCAGGGTGGACGGCGTCCAGCCATGAAAGGGGTTCGGCATACAAACTGGCGCAGGAGCGTCCCCACACCTGTTCGTAGGCGGGGCTCACATAGTGGACCTGGTTCCAGTCGGGCGAACCCACCCAGAAGACCTCATTGATGGTCTCCGCGATCTGCCTGAATCGGGCTTCGCTTTCCCGCACGGCCTCTTCTGCATTCTTGACATCGGTGATGTCCGTTGAGATGCCGCAAAGGCCGGTTATCTGGCCGCTATCATCCCGGAGCGGGACCTTGACCACCCAATAAGCCCGCAAGCGGCTGTCAGGACCGGTGAGGGACCTCTCTTCCCTCGCTATGATCTCTCCGCGTTCGATGACCGGCGTGTCGCTGAGCCGAACCTCCTTGACCGATGCCTCAGAGAAGAAGGCCTCATCTCCCTTGCCCAGGATTTCATTTTTCGGAAGGTTAAAGAGTTCGCATACCTTGCGGTTCACGTAGGTATAACGGTAATCCAAGTCCTTGATGAAGATGTAGGCATCGACGGAATTGAGAATGACGTTCAGGCGGTTCTCGCTCTCCCGCAGGGCGTCCTCGATATTTCGCCGCTCCGTGATGTCCTGGATGGTTCCAAACATTCGCACCGGTCGGCCATCGTTGTCAAATTCCAGATTTCCCAGGCCATGGACCCATCGGGGGGACCCGTCTGAAACGCGTACGATGCGATACGTTCGGTCAAACGGTTTCCCGTCCCTCAGCACCTGTGTGGTGAAGTAGTCGAGCATTTCCTTGCGCTGATCGGGATGGACGATTTCCAGCCAGCCCTCCACGGTATGGCTGTATTCGGGGTCGATGCCGAAGACCTCATCCAGCACTTCCGAACTGGACCAGTTTTCCGCCGGAATGTTGAAAACATAATGGGCGACCCGTGCCACGGACTGGGATTGCCTGAGCATGGCTTCGCTCTCCCGCAGGGCCTCTTCGGCGCGTTTCCGGCTGGTTTCATCAATTCCGAGGGACAGGACCCCCACGGGCTGACCCTCGTGATCCAAAATGGCCCGGTTTCTCCACCGAACCCAGACCCTGCGGCCGTCCCGAGTAATGTTCTCATTCTCATTGTCCTGGAACCGATCCGGGTCGTCACAGATTTCCCTCATCAGGTGTCCGAGATCACGCCCGGTAACCGATTCCGTTTCCGGCACGATGGTCCCGACAACATGCTTGCCAAGGATTTCCTCTTCCGTAAAACCAAAAAATCTCTGAGCGAACCTGTTGAAGAAGGTGACCCGGCCTTCTGCATCCCACATGAGGATGATTGAGTTGGCATTTTCCACCAGTTCCCGGTATTTCTTCTCACTTTCATGAAGACGGATTTCCGCGCTCTTGATGGGCGTGATATCGTGTGCACGTGACAGCAGAACCTGGCGGCCGTTCAGTTCAATGAACCGGGATGAAAAGAGAACATTCCGGACTTCGCCGCTATGGTGCCTTAGCCGGAAGGTCATATCGTCGACGCGTCCCATCGCCTTCATCTCGCGAACCATGCGGTCCCGGTCGCCCGGATTTTCCCATACAAAGACGTCGGCGGTTGTCCTTCCCATGGCCTCTTGCCGGGAGAGCCCAAACCACTGGGCCGCGGCCTCATTAAGATCGATGATCTCCCCGGTGTTAACGTCCGTGATGGTCGTCGGGTCGGGAACCAGATTGAAGACCGCCTCGAACCGCTGGTACGATGCGACGAGCTGCTCTTCTTTCTGCTTGGCCTCGGAGATGTCGATGTTGGTGCCCGTCATCCTCACGGGCTTCCCCTGCGTATCGTATTCCACCACCTTGCCTATGGAGCGGAGCCATACCCAGTTGCCGGATTTGTGCCGCCGCCGGTAGTCCATGATCTGTGTCTCTCCGGACTTCAGGCATTCCAGGAAAACGCCCTTAACGGCCTCCTGATCCTCGGGATGCACGTTATCGAGCCAGGTATCGAAGCTGCTGCTAAACTCGGCCGGCTCGTATCCAAGGATCCGCGTGTATTCCGGGCTGACGTGCACCTCACCGGTCTGGACATTCATGTCGAACCAGCCCTGGTTTGTGGCCTGCATGGCAAGGCTGAGCCGCCTTTCGCTGAGACGGACCGCCTCCTCGGCCTTTTTCCGGTGACGGATATCCCGCAGATGGGAATAGAGGAGGCCCCCTTCCAGGGGGGCGTAGGCACAACTGACCTCTACGGGCCAGACGGTTCCATCCTTGGAGCGATGGAACGTTTCGAAAACTTCACTGCCTTCCCTCCGGATTCTTTCTATGTGGGCGGTTGTTTCAGCCGCATTCTCCCTGGCTTCGAGATCCTGAATATGCATGGCCATGAGTTCGTCCCGGGTGTAGCCTGAAGCCCTGACATAGGCCTGGTTGACCTCAAGAATCCGGCCCTGGTCGTTGCACAGGACGAACCCGTCGGCCGAGCCCTCAATAAAGGCCCGGTAGCGTGCGTCCGGGTTCGTCAGGTGCGGCCTCCGGGCGGTGCGGGTGACTTTCTGCTTTTCCTTGTGTTCCGAGTTCCTCACTGGTTTCCTCGCAACCTCGGCCGGGCGCATGGGGCGGGGTCTGCTCTCTCTTTTCGTCCTTACGGGAACGGTGGTTTAGCAGATGCGACACAGGTCCGGCCTCCGCACGACGCCTGTGCCAATGTCCATGAAGAATAGAACTATGGGCAGGACCTGTCAAACGACGTCGGCGTCGGTCAGAAAGAGGGTGTCAGGCCGCACAAAAGAACGGTGTGCCGGGAATGGGGCTGCGCATCCCGCAGCCGTGTCGGTGGATGATTTTGGGGCCGGGTACTCTTCCCTCAGTTATCTGAGGAATTTCCCCATCGATGCTCTCAAGGTGAACCGTTCCTTCATTCGCAACATCGTGCGAGACCGGGAGGATGCGGCCATTACGGCAAGTATCATGGCCATGGCCCATACGCTGGGCCTGAAGGTGGTTGCAGAAGGCGTGGAGACCGAGGATCCGTTGGGATATCTGGCCGCCCTCGAGTGCGACTTCCTGCAGGGCTATCTCATCGGCAGGCCCATCGCCTCCGAAGATTTTCTGAAGCTCCTTTCGGCCGAGGTCACCGGGTATCCGGCAGGCTGAATTCCGTGACCCCTGTCATCCCCCGTAGATAAAGCTCAGACTTCCTTGCCGCAATGTTTGCAGAGTTTTGCTCTCTGCTTGATAATCTCGGCGCAATGGGGGCATTCCCGTGTGAAGTTGGCCTTGTGAATCTTCTTGACCGCCTCTTCCACGGCTTTCTTTACCGGTTCGTGGGAGGGGACGATATTCATGAGGGGTTCGATGGCGGCAAGGTCCTCCAGGTCTCCAAGAAGCTGGGCGGCCTTGAGCCGGACACTGGGCCATTCCTCCTCCTGTTCGAGAACTGCGACGATACCCGGGAGATCCCTGTTCATGAAGGCCTCGGTCAAACGGGCCATGTTGGCGTTACGGCGGGCGATGCTTTCAGCATCTTTGGCCTCCTGAATTTCATCCAGGATGTTTCCCTTCATCGCGTCCACGCTGCCCGCGGGTATGGCGCCCACCTCGTTTGAATCCGGGTGGATCATGCACCGGTACCCCATTTCCTGGCCGAAATGCTCCTCCATATGTCCCCAACTGTTTGTGAAAAACCGGCACTCGTCGTTGAAACAAATATACAGGTGATCGGTGCACCACCCGAGTCCGTCGCTGAAATTAAAAGGCGGCACCTCCCATTTGTTCATCCTCTTCCCGCAGTGTGGGCATTGGTATTCCTTCCGGGCGGCCTTGAGGGTATTATCCGGCGCCCGCTTTGTTGAATCCTTCTGTCTGGTCTTGCCTGGCATGTCTTGCTCCTTGGTCTTCTGTCGGTCCGTCTTGTTATGGATGATTCTGCAAGTACGCTTCCTCTGATTCAGACGGCCCCCTCTAGGGTCCTATGTCAATTATACGCCCCGGACCCCGTGCTGTTGCTTCAGCTCAACGGGGCCTTTTCCTGGGCAGGCTTTCATCGCCGAAAAGTACGGTTCGGAGCCAGCGGAAGGCGAGACCAAGAAGTTCGATGTCGTCTTTCCTGGCCCGTTCAAGAGTATCCGGGGCAACCTCGAAATACTGGAGAAAGTCCGTGTTGAACACCATGTTCCGGAATTCGTCGGGATTGTAACTTCCGAGAAAGAAGATGTCCCGCCCGCTTCCCTCGAGAAGGTTCACCCGCGCCACCCCGGGATGATGCGTTACCGTGGCCCACAGACTGTTCAGGGCTTCGTGAAGTTCCACGGCCTGGCTTTCACGCCATTGGCCCACCGTCTCCGTCGCCTCTTCCTCGAGCCCCTTGCAGAAGCTTCTTCTGACCAGGCGAAACTGGCGCCCGCCGGGGTCCTGCTGATCCTCCGGATCCAGCGGAAAGCTCCGGCAGGACCACGGGCGCGCCTCATAGAGGCGGCATCCTTCCTTGCCGGCAAAGACACACGTTTTGTCCGGACCGCCCATCTTGAGAACAATAACGGGATGGCCGACCTCACGGGGAAACAGGGGCACCGTATATTCCCGCAGAAACTCGGAGGAGGTCATCCCGAGGGCCCGCCTCATCTCCACGATATCGATGGGGGTCAGGTAAATGTTTACGTCTCGGCAGCACCGATTAAAACATTGCAGATCCCTCCGGCATTGAAAGGGGAAGAGGTCCGCATCCCGCAGGACGTCCGGAGGAGCGACCGGTCCTTGACGTTCGTCCGCCATCAATCGTCCTCACAGCGGCACGGGTCGTAGATTCGAATGGCCTCCTGCAGCCGCTGCAGTGCTTCGTCACGATTACGGCCCTGGGCTCGGAATCCGGGAAGCTTATCGTAGGTCGCCTCCCAATGGCCGTCTTCCGTCTCATAGACAACAAGTTCTCTCATGATTTCGATTGGTGGGCCCCTGAACAGGTCGGGTCTTTAGGGATATCCCTTTCCGGGCTGCCAAAGGCCAGCGGAACAGAACAAATTTCTCTTTTGAAGTGGAACCCTGTGAAAGGGACGCTACGGGCCTAGTTTACTGGTTTGCCTCTTCCAATGTCACACCGGTTCCCGTGCCCGCCCTGCACGGAGGGCGTGCAAAGGGCTTCCAGGGTCTTGAAGCGCTTCAAACAGATGTTTTAATCTTACGTTTACCATGTCTCCTGCCCTCGACACCGCTTCACAGCGGCCGGATTCGGAGGCCTCCACCCGGGCCCGAATCCTGGACGCGGCCGAAGTTCTCTTCTCTGAACGGGGATACGCCGGAACGGTCGTCCGCGATATCACGTGCGCTGCCGGCGTCAACGTGGCTTCGGTGAACTATCATTTTCAGGGCAAGAGGAACCTCTACCTCGAGGTCTTCAGACGCCGGATTCCGGCCTTGCGCGAGGGGCGTCTCCGGGCCATCCGGGGCCAGCCGGCCGGCGGTGAACCCCAGACCCTGGAAGAACTGGTTCGGTCGTTTGTGGACCATTTCATTCGGGACCTTTACTTTTCGCGGACTTCGACGCATTTCATGAACCTGGTTTTCCGGGAGGTGTCGCAACCCGGACCGGCGTTTGAACTGGTAACAGAGGAGATGATCCTTCCGGTTCAGCGGGCTTTCTGCGACGCCCTGTGCAGGACGCGACCGGACCTGAACCGCGACGAGGCGATCCTCTGTATCGGGAGCGTGATCGGCCAGATCATTCATTTCCTGCGCGCACGCGAGGTCATCAGCCTCATGTCGGGGCGCCGGTTCACGCGGCCTTTCGTCGACCGGATCAGCCGTCACATCACGGAATTTTCGCTGAGGGGTATCGGAGGTCCGGGATGAAACGGCTCGTCCCGGGACTGAAGCATGTACTGTATGTCTGGGTAATCCCCCTGACCCTTTCCTGCTCGCTGGCCCCGGACTATTCCCGTCCGCCGACCCCGGAAAGCCCGGCGGAAGGTTATGTGCATGACCCGGAGGCCGGGGCGGTTGCCGTTCCGGGGGAAGCGTGGTGGACCGGCCTCGGCTGGCCGGAACTCAAGGAACTGGTAGAAGAGAGCGTGCGGGCGAACCCCGACCTGGGTGTGGCCGGAGCGCGTGTTCTCGAGGCCCGGGCTATCCTCCGGAAGAACAGTGCCCCGCTCTTTCCCTTCGCGGCCGGACAGGTATCTGCGGAGCGCTCCGAGCTGGCTGGAATCGAAACCGACCTTCTCCAGGTCGGACTTAATCTTTCCTATGAGCCCGATATCTGGGGCCGCATTCGGAATACCCGTGAGGCTTCCCTGCAGGACCTCATGGCCACGGAAGAGGACCGCCTGACCGTTTATCACAACCTCGTTGCGGATGTGGTCCGGAATTATACGGGGTTTGTGTTCTCCGAGCGTCAGCGTCTTCTGGCGTTGAAAACGGTCGAGACAAACCGGCAGAGTCTGGCTCTCGTGGAGTTCCGTTACGGCGCGGGTCTTGTTCCGGCCCTCGATGTGTTCCTGGCGAGACAGAACCTTGCGGCCTCGGAGGCCCGGGTTCCCTTCTTTTCGGGAGAGGTGTCGCGCGCCCGCCACCGACTGAACATCCTGATGGGGCGCTACCCTGCTTCGGACCTGGCCCTTCCCGAAAACCTTTCTCCTGATGTCCCCGGCCTTATCCCGGCCGGCTTGCCTTCCGAGCTCCTGAGACGCAGGCCTGACCTCAGGGCCTCGGAGTCCCGGATCATGGCGGCCAACGCCAGGGTCGGCGTGGCGCGTGCGGGCCTGTTCCCGAGGCTGGCCCTGACGGCTTCCGGCGGGTATCGCAGCCAGGAACTCGGGGACCTGTTCCTCAAGAAGAACGAACTGTGGACTCTTGCGGCCAACCTGGCGGGACCGGTCTTCGAGGCCGGCCGGAACAGGGCGGAGGTGGAGGCTTCGCGGGCGAGGCTGCAGGCTGCGGCCCGGGCCTACGTGAAAGCCGTGCTTCAGGCCTTGGCCGAGGTAGAGGATGCGCTGGCCTCCGAGCAGACGCTGCGTGGACGGCGCGAAGCGCTTGTCCGTTCCGTTTACGAGGCGGAACAGTCATTTTCCAGCTCGCGGGGACGCTATAGTCGGGGACTCGATTCCCTGATCCCAACCCTCAATTCCGAGCGGGCCCTGTACGTGGCCCAGGTTGAGCTTATCGAGAACGAGCGGAACCTTTTTCTGAACCGGGTCGCGCTGCATCTGGCGCTTGGGGGGGACTGGGAACATGAAAGGAATCTGGCAGGCCTCGAATCCTCCGAAAGCAACGGTGACGGAGACCCGTGAACGCGGGAGGCTTAAAGGGGATCGGTCCTCCCGGGGGAATGACCGGGGGCCGGACACGGCGGCCGGGCACTATAGATATTCATGGAGGATCGGGTGAGCAAGAAGTCGCTCCTTAAGATTGTTCTGCCCCTGCTGGTTCTCGGAATCGGGGTCCTGATATTCGGGGCCCTGGTCCGGCTGAGGAAGGAACCGGTTCGTACGGAACGGCCCGCGCCGGGCCTGCTTGTGCGCACACAGCCTGTAAGGCTTACAGACGTGCAGGTGGAAGTCTCTGTTTTTGGTACGGTTGCTCCAAAGGTCCAGGTGGACCTGATTCCGGAGGTGGCGGGTCGGGTCGTTGAGCTTTCCCCTTCCATGGTCCAGGGCGGGTTTGTCGCGGAGGGCGAGACCCTGGTGAGAATCGACCCCCGGGACTATGAGCTGGCGGTGGCCCGGGCCCAGGCGGATGTTGCCCGGGCCGAGTTCGAATTGTTGCGGGAGGAGAAGGAAGGCGAGATCGCGCGCCAGGAATGGGAACTCGTGAACCGGGCAGGCATGAACCCGACCGGAGACCCGCCGACCGACGACAGTCTCCTCTTTCGAGGCCCGCAGAGCAAGCTTGCGGAGGCCAATCGGGATGCGGCCGAGGCGCGACTTCGGGAGGCCCGGCTGGCGCTGGAGCGAACCTTCATCCGGGCCCCCTTCAGCGGCCGCGTTCGGACCGAGTCGGTGGACGAGGGGCAGTATGTCAGTCCCGGCAAGGTCATCGCCACGATTTACGGAACCGACAGCGTGGAAATCATGTTTCCTGTACCGGACGCGGACCTGGGCTGGTTCGCGGTTTCGGAGCAAGCGACCGGCAAGACACGGAAGGGCTCCAGGGTCCTGGTCCGTGCGACCTACGGGGGACAGATGCACGAATGGACGGGACAGGTGATTCGAACGGGCGGTGCCATTGACCCTGGAAGCCGCCTCGTCAACGTAATGGTGGAGGTGCCGGACCCGTACAATCTTGGGAAATCCCATCCCAAGGCCAGGGCGCCCCTGACCGTGGGCATGTTTGTCGAGGGACGGATCCAGGGGACAGCCCTGAAGAACGTCGCGGTTCTACCCAGGTACGCCCTGCGGGAAGAGGGTACGGTCTGGGTTTTCCGGCAACCCGGAGTCTTGCAGATTCGGCCCGTGGAGGTGGCCCGCGCCACGGAAGACGAGGTTATTGTGACCGGTGGCCTCGAGGACGGAGACGAGATCATTATCTCCCGGATCGACGCCGTAACAGACGGGATGAAGGTCCGGGAGGCCCAAGGGACCCCATGAAGCAAGAGGACCGGTCTGACTTCATCAGCTGGTTTGCCGGCAACCACGTGGCGGCCAACCTGCTCATGCTGTTCATTCTCGTGGCCGGCACCCTGAGTCTCTTTGACCTCAAGAAGGAGGTCTTCCCCGATTTCGACCTTGG
Source organism: Nitrospirota bacterium (assembly GCA_003235715.1). Taxonomy (GTDB): domain Bacteria; phylum Nitrospirota; class Thermodesulfovibrionia; order SZUA-242; family SZUA-242; genus SZUA-242. Next base: position 26,863 of record QJVM01000026.1, on the reverse strand, counting down.
CATGATCAGCGTTTCCGTAGAGTATCCCGGAGCGAGCCCGTCCGAGGTGGAAGAAGGGATCTGCGTGCGTATCGAGGAGCAGATTGCGGGGATTGAGGGCCTTCGTTCCATCCAGTCGCGCGCGGTGGAAGGCTCGGGGACCGTGATCGTTGAACTGGAACGGGGCACGGATATGAAAAAGGCCCTTGACGAAGTCAAGGCCGAGGTGGACCGGATCGTCACCTTTCCGGAGGACGCCGAGGAACCGGTGGTGGTGGAACTCTCCGGCGCCAAGCAGGTGATCAACCTGGTCCTCTACGGGGATGTCCCGGAAAGAACCCTCAAGGTTCTGGCCGAGAAGGTGCGGGCTGACCTGACGCTCCGGGAGGATATCTCCCTCGTCCAGATTGCGGGAGCGAGGGACTATCAGATCTCCGTCGAGGTCCCTGAGGAGACCCTCCGGCGGTATGGACTGACTTTCACCCGGGTGACCGAAGCGGTGAGGAACAGCAGTCTCGACTTGCCGGGAGGCACTATCAGGACGGACGCGGGGGAAATCCTGGTCCGGACCAGGGGGCAGCGCTACACGGGGCCTGAGTTCGAGGACATCGTGGTCCTCACCCGGCCTGACGGTTCTGTGGTGCGGCTCAGAGAGATCGGGAAGGTGATTGACGGTTTTGACGAGGAGTCCGAGATCCTGACGCGGTTCGACGGCATGCCGGCGGTCATGGTCCAGGTCTTCCGGGTGGCGGACCAGAGCGCCCTGGATGTGGCCCGTGCCGTGCACCGGTACGTGGATGAGAACCGGACCGCGTTTCCTTCCGGGGTCCAGGTCGACACCTGGCGGGACGATTCGAAGATATTGAAGAGCCGCATGGATCTGCTTATCCGGAACGGACGTCTCGGGCTGCTTCTGGTGTTCGCCTGTCTGACCCTGTTTCTCGACCTGAGGCTGGCTTTCTGGGTCACGATGGGCATTCCCATCTCTTTCTTCGGCACCTTCTGGCTTCTGCCCCAACTCGGGGTTTCCATCAATATGATCTCGCTTTTCGCCTTCATCATATGTCTTGGAATTGTGGTGGACGATGCCATTGTCGTGGGCGAAAACATATTCAGTCACTGGGAGTCGGGAAAGCCCCCCCTGCAAGCGGCCATCGACGGAGCACGGGAAATGCTGGTTCCGGTGACCTTTGCCATCCTCACGACGGTGGCGGCCTTTGCCCCTCTTCTGTTCGTGGAAGGGGGCATGGGTCAGATCATGCGCGTGGTCCCCATTGTGGTGATCTCGGTACTGGGGGTCTCGCTTCTGGAGGCCGTAACGATTCTGCCCGCTCACCTGTCCGGGCTGAAGAAGAGACACCATCGGTTCCGTCGCATCGACCGGCCATCGCTCGCGGAACGGTACCGCCGGCGGTTCGCTCACGGGTTGCAACACGTTGTGGAGGGGCCGTACGACTGGCTTCTCCACCGGGCAGTGAACTGGAGGTACCTCACGCTGGCCTGTGCCCTGACGCTTCTGCTGGCGGCGGTCGGCGTGATTCAGGGGGGACACATCAAGTTCACGTTTCTTCCCAAGGTGGAATCGGACAATGTCGTGGCCCGGTTGAGCATGCCCCGGGGGACCTCCCTGGCCGAAACGAAGGCGGTCGTGCAGAGGCTGGAAGACGCGGCCCGCCGACTGCGCGAATCCGTAAACGGAGAGGTCGCCGCGTCGGGAGCCTCGCCCATTGAGCATGTCTTTTCCATGGTTGGAACCCAGAGCGAGAGCCGTCACGGGGTGGCTCCGTCCGCCGGTTCGCATGTGGGCGAAGTCAATATTCAGCTCCTTGACTCGGAGTTCCGAACCCTCCCGAGCGCAGAGGTGGCGGCCCGATGGAGGGAACTGACCGGCGAAATTCCGGATGTGGAATCCCTGACCTTCACGTCGTCCCTCTTCTCCGCGGGAAATCCCATCGAGGTGCGGATCTCCGGAGACCACTTTGACACCCTGAAGGAAGTGGCGGGAAAGGTGAAACACGAACTGGCCGCCTACCCCGGGGTCAGCGATATCAGCGATACCTTCCGGGACGGCAAGCTGGAGATGAAGCTCAGCCTGAAGCCGGCGGCCCGGACTCTTGGCCTGACCCTGGCCGATCTTGCGAAACAGGTGCGACAGGGCTACTTCGGGGACGAGGCCCTCCGCGTTCAACGGGGCCGGGATGATATGAAGGTCATGGTTCGTTACCCTGAATCCGAGCGCCGGTCGCTCGGGGACATCGAGAACATGCGAATCCGCACTACGAGCGGTGCCGAGGTCCCGTTTTCCTACGTGGCCGAGGTGGACCTGGGACGAGGGTATGCGGCCATCACTCGGGAGGAAAGACGCCGGGTGGTGAGCGTAACGGCGGACGTGGATGAGTCCGTGACCACCGCCGACGAGGTCCTGGCGAGCATCCGAACGAGGGGCATCTCGAAGCTCGAACAGGACTATCCGGACCTGGGATTCAGTTTTGAGGGGGAGCAGAAATCCCAGAGGGAATCCATGGAAAGCCTCCGGCGGGGGTTCCTGATCGCGCTGATCGGGATCTATGCCCTCCTGGCCGTACCCTTCCGCTCTTATGCCCAACCCGTCATCGTGATGCTGGCCATCCCCTTTGGTATCGTGGGGGCCATCCTGGGTCACATTATGCTGGGCCTTTCCCTTTCCATGCTCAGCATGTTCGGGATTGTGGCACTTTCGGGGATCGTTGTGAATGATTCGCTAATCATGATCGACTTCATCAACCGCGCCCGGCAGAAGGGAGAGCCTCTCAAGGACGCCATCATCAACTCGGGCAAGATGCGGTTTCGTCCCATCATTCTGACAAGCTTCACCACCTTTTTCGGGCTGCTTCCGATGATTCTCGAACGAAGCATGCAGGCCCGCTTTCTGATCCCCATGGCCGTCAGCCTAGCCTTTGGAGTCATGGTGGCCACAGGGATTACCCTGCTCATGGTGCCGTCGGCCTATATGGTGCTGGAAGATCTGCTCGGCGTGTTTCGTCTGTCCCGAGCGGAACCCCGGGCCCAGGGTGAGACCCGGTCCTAGGCCTGTCCCCGGGCTTGCCTGTACAATGGAACAGGAGACGACCCCGCCAACATGATCACCATACGCGAAGAAAGAAAAGAGGATGTCCCCGCCATCCGCCTGGTGAACGAGAAGGCCTTCGGGCAGGCCACTGAGGCGGATATCGTTGACCAGCTTCGCTGCCACTGCGACGAACTGCTTTCCCTTGTGGCCGTGGACGACGGGAAGGTGGTCGGGCACATTCTTTTCAGCCCGGTAACCGTGGAAGGCGAGGGTGGTCTGTTATGCGGCATGGGACTGGCTCCCATGGCGGTGGAGACCCAGCAGCAGCGACACGGTATTGGTTCCGCACTGGTGAACCACGGCCTTGACCTCCTGCGGAAGCGTGGCTGTGCCTTTGTGGTCGTGGTGGGACACCCGGAGTTCTATTCGCGGATCGGTTTTGAACCGGCGTCGCGCTTTGGCATCCGGAGCCAGTGGGAGGGGATGGCGGATGCAGCCTTCATGATCAAGGTTCTTGACCCTGAAAAGGTCAACGCGGTGGCCGGGACGGCCCGGTACCGCGAGGAGTTCAACGAAACGGCCTAGCCTCGCCCGGTCGGGGCTGAGAGTATAATAAGGCCATAAGAGAGAGGTCGGGTTTCGTCCATGGTGTCGCCTGCTGCCCCGATACATCACGACAATCTAATGCTTCAGGCCAAGTATGAGCTTACGGCCTGGTTCTATGACCTCCTGGATTATCCCTGGGAGAGGCAGTACCGAAGCTGGAGACCTATTCTTCTGCGCGACGTCCAGGGCGAGGTTCTGGAAGCCGGGGTCGGGAGTGGGCGAAACCTGGAACACTACCCGGCGGACGTCAATCTTCTTGGGATTGATATCTGCAGGCAGATGCTCGTGCGGGCCATGAAGAGAGCGCGGGCGGCCCTCTGCAAGGTCGACCTTCGTCAGGAAGACGCCACCCTCATGCAGTCTGTCCCCTCGGCGCAGTATGACTGGATTATCTCAACCTTCCTCTGCTGCGTTATGCCTGATCACCTCCAGCCGCTCGCGGTGGAACAGTTCGAGCGGGTCCTCAAACCCGGAGGTCGTTTTCGTCTCCTCGAGATGCTTTATTCCCGGAATCCGCGGGACCGAAGGCGCCAGGAGCGACTGACGCGTTTTGTGGAAACGATCTACGGGGCGAGGTTCGATCGGGACACGCTTGGCCATATCGAGCGCTCGCGATGCCTGAACATTACCCGGACCTTCTTTCTCAAGAAAGATATTTATCTGGTCATCGAAGGCTACCGGGAATGACGTTCTTGCTTCCCGTGCGGGCCTCGGTCTTCGGGCCTGAAGGCCCTGCAAGGCGAGCGAACCTGAACCCTGTCCATGATTAATCGTTGTGCTGTGACGGTTCGCGCCCGGAAGCCGTTCCAGGATTGGTTGAAGGGCCTCCCCGAACCCGGGCATTACTCGCTCGATAGCATCAATACGGACAACAGCGTTTACCTCCTGCCGGTCTACGACTTCGAAGGGGAGCGGGACGGCCTTCTCGAACACTACTTTGATCTCATCTTCGAGGACCAGCTTGCAGGCTGGTGGACGGACCGGCGGGACTGGCCTGATACCCGGGATCTGGGTCTGTTCAGGAAGTGGTTCGATGTGGAGTTCCGTTCCTGTGTGTACGACCTGGTGGATGCACCGATCGAAGACGATGAGGATGAGGATTAAGCCTCCTCGTCGTTTCTTGGGATCAGGTTGTACGCTCAGGGGTTCAGCGCACCGACCCTATCCTGGACATCCATAGAGGAGGATTCATGCCTTAGGTGAGTATCAAGGTGACCCGGGACGGGGTTACCGCAGAGCAAAAGGCCAGGCTTATCAAGGGGGTGGGGAGACCGATCTCCTGATCGAGGTTCTCGGGAAAAACCCTGCGACCACCATGGTGGTCATCGATGAGGTGGAAACAGACAACTGGGGGACCGCGGGAGAATCGGTCAGCGCCAGGCGGATGACCGGACGCTGACCGGATTGGGGGATTACCAGGCCTGGCGCGAGTTCCGTCCTATCGTCCGGGGGAGCGGATCGCCGTGGCCATGAGCCCTTTTCAGTGAGCCGGGAAGTTGCCCGGGTCGATGACGAACCAGACGTTCTTTACGCCTTGACCGTTTGTATCGCCTTCCTTTTCATCTCCGGACCAGTAATACAGCGGATACCCGCGGAAGGTGCTCTGTTTGGTGCCGTCATCGCGTGTTATGGTTCCGAAATCCTCAGCTTTCAGGTTGCCGGTGGGAGCTACGGTCTCCCTGTAATACACGGGCCATTTCTGTATACAGCCTCCGGCACAGGCGCTTTTTCCCGGAGAATCGTTCTTGAACCAGTAAAGGGCTTTTCCTTCGGTATCGGTGAGGTAAGACCCGACGCCCTCTTTTTCAGCCACCTTGACCGCGTGATGTTTCGCCGTGGCCAGGGCAACCAGGCCCAGGACCAGGACAAGGGACAGCATGACTACGGTGAACTTTCTCATCTTGTTCATCCTCCTTCAGGATTGCAATTCCCTCATCTACCCAAAGAGCTTGATGTTTCCCCAGGCTCCATCTTATACCTCAACGTTGAAACTGCAAAATGCAAGGTACCGGTTCAGAAGGGCAGGGGACCGGATATCCAGAAACGCCGGAATATGGTATTCAATAGGAAGGAAGGGAGTGACGGATGACCATTCATAAGGTGAGACTTAAAATCTTTTCCGACTACGTGTGACCGTTCTGCTGGCTGGCGGAGCCAGCCTTGAGGGAGTTAACGCGTCGGATGCCGGATGTGGAAGCCGTCTGGGCGGCCTTTGAACTCCGTCCCGAAGGTTTCCCGGCACTGGACCCCAACGCCCCCTATATTCAAAGGGTCTGGAGGGAGCATGTTCAGCCGATGGCCATGAAGATGGGCATGACCATGAATCTGCCGCCGGTCCAGCCGCGGACGCGGCTGGCGCATGAGGCCGCTCACTGGGCTCGATCCGTGGGGCGTTTTGAGGATTATCATGCGGAACTGTTCCGGGCTTTCTTTGAAAGGGGAGAGGATATCGGGGATACGGAGGTGCTGGGGGGGCTTGCGGTCTTGCTGGGGCTGGATGGCCGGGCCTTGCGAGACTCACTCGACAGGCATGAACATGCAGAAGGAGTTCAGGGGGATATCGAGGAGGCGGCCGGTCTCGAGATTTCCGCGGTACCCGCTTTCGTCGCAGGTCCTGAGGCTATGGCGAGCGGGGTTCAGCCGGTGGAAGCCCTGCTCAGCCTGGTTGAACGGGCTCGCCGCGCCGCAGACGGTTAAGCGGCCACGCGATATCAACCAGAATTCGCCAAAACCGTTGTCTCCCCCACGCGCGCGGGCCTTATCAGGGGGCAGCCTAAGGCGTTACAGCTTGCCCAGCAGGCCGTATTGCCGGGTCCACATGAAGATGGAAGCTCCAATCCCGTCCACTTCCTGACCGATTCTCCACGCGTCTGGTTCAGTATCCTTGAACTGCCGGTCCATCTCCCTGAGATGCCGCCAGATGTGCTGTCGCTCCTGGTCCATAATCCGTATGCGTTTGCTGAACTTCTCTCTTTCCGCAGGGCTCAGGCTTTCAAGAAACTTTTCATGTTCGGCTTCCATGGACCTGATTTCGTCTATCAGGAGGTCCCGCTGTTTCAGGGCTTCTTCGGTTCGAAATTCCAGACTTCGTGAATAGACGGACATTTCCCGTACGCAATGGTTCGCACGCTCCGCGCATGTCAGACATTCTGTAATCAGTTCCTCCCCGACCTCTATGGCTGAGACCGCTACATCACCCAACAGCATCAAGACCGTCATGCAAGCGGACAATCCAACTGCTATTCTGGGGCCCATGGTGCTACCCTCCTCTCCTAAACGGTTACCCTTTCAGCCAATGCCGGATGTTTCGTATGCCTGTACTCTTTAAGCGATCAGATGCCTCCTTTCGTTTTCGTCGTGGGAATGAACGGGATAAATACGGATACAGCCCTCCGGAAAAAATCTTTACACTTTCCATACTAATCCAGTCCCAATTATTGTCAACAGGTCGCGTTGTTTGCGAGATTTGTGCCACAACTCTTGTAACCCGATGGCACAGCACCTTCGGAAATCTACCGCTTTTCTGAAATATGTGCATGAGACCCCATACCGGTCATGTACGTCGCGGGAACAGGACTCCCTTTTTCGAGATGGGCCACCGGCTGAAGTATGGATTGGCTCCTGACTCAGTACCGTTTCGGACATTAGCAGGGCAACCGTTTTCTTTGACATCGGAGCCAAGACCAGATAAATAGACGGTATAAACAGAAGATATGGATACAATACTCGAGCCTCCAGGGAGACTTGATTCAAGACAGGGGAACTCATGCGAAGACTTTCGAACCGATACGCATTTGTGGTTATAGAGGGGCTTGCAGCGGCAATCCTAACGCCGGCCTGGCTGATGCACGGTCAGAATCAACAGCCATGAGGGCAGCCGGTTTCCAAGATCGTATCTGCCGGATCTGCCGTTTCCTGGTTCTTGCCGGGGTTGCGGGGACGACCCTAGTCTTTGCGGCGTGTGCCACGGGCCCTTCGGCGCCCTATTCGGAAGACGGGCCGCCTTTGGTTCTTTTGCCGGCGTCGCTGGCTGGCGTGCAGGATGAACGCGGCCGTTTCCGTGAGATATTCTGCGCGATTCTTGAGGAACGCGGTTCGACGCTGCCGGACTACAGGCCGTGTGACGATGCGCTCATCCGGGTGGGCGACGAGCCCGGAGGCCCGGGGCATCCCGTTGAACTTGGGCGAGCCCGTCGGGATCTCGTTGCGGTGCTGGTGCCGGGCGTCGGCTGGGATTGTTTCGAAGACTGGCTGGACCTGAAGGGCAGCATCCCCAGACATGTGCGCCCGTTCGGCTATGATCAGGTCACTCTTAAGGTTGACGCCCTTTCGAGCTGTACGAACAATGCACGCCAGATCCGCGACGCGCTCATGGCCATGGAAGCGGACCCCTCAGGGCCCAACCTCGTATTGATGGGCTATTCCAAGGGGGCTCCCGATATCCTTGAAGCGTTGGTGGCCTATCCCGAGATACACGGGAGGATTGCCGCGGTCATCAGTCTCGGGGGCGCGGTGGGAGGATCGCCCCTCGCAGAGGATGCGACCCAATCACAACTGGAGTTGATGAGACACTGGCCCGGAGCCCGATGCTCGGCCGGCGACGGGGGAGCCCGGGAAAGCCTGCGGCCGGCCATCCGCAAGGGATGGCTGGCAAAAAATCCGCTTCCGCGTAAGTTTCCCTATTACTCGCTGGTGACGTACCCGAGACCTGAGCGTGTCTCATCGGCTTTTGAGCTGTCTTACGAGCAACTCAGCCGGATTGACCCGCGCAATGACGGTCAGCTCCTGTTCTACGATCAGGTCATTCCTGGGAGCACGTTGCTCGGATACGTGAACGCGGATCACTGGGCCATTGCCATCCCCATTGCGCGGTCCCATTCGACGCTCGGGTCCACGTTTGTCGACCAGAATCGATACCCGCGTGAGGCCCTGGTTGAGGCCGTATTGCGATTTGTCGAAGAGCAACTGGCGTCAGCCGGTCATTGAGCCCCCCGGTCCGGTTTGGGCCTTCGTGTTCGCAACATTATGTTTTTTCATATTTTCTTCAAATTCCCGTAATATAGTTCGCACTGTCCGGGGCCGAGGTCATGGGCCCCGCGTATCAGGCTCGTATCCGGGCCGAATCTGTTCAATCACTATCGGATTTCCTCCTCTCCCCTGCAAGAAGGGGCCGAGGACATGGAGGCAAGGAACGTGGATATTCAACAGACAACGGACAGGGTCAGGGAAAAGCACGTTCTCGTTCAGCAGATGCGAAACGAGATCAGCAAGGTCATTGTGGGGCAGGGGGCCTTGATCGACCGCCTCCTGATGGGACTTTTTACGAGGGGGCACATTCTCATCGAAGGGGTTCCCGGACTGGCCAAGACGAGCGCGGTCAAGGCGCTCGCCCAGACCATCCACGCGGACTTCAAACGGATCCAGTTCACGCCCGACCTGTTGCCGGCCGATATTCTCGGGACCGAGGTTTACCGGCCGGCGACCGGAGACTTTGTCGTAAAGACGGGACCGATCTTCAACAACATCATTCTCGCGGACGAGATCAACCGGGCCCCGTCAAAAGTCCAATCGGCCCTTCTGGAGGCGATGCAGGAGCACCAAGTCACCATCGGGGACAAGACCTACCGACTGGGCGACCCCTTCCTTGTTCTGGCCACGCAAAATCCCATTGAACAGGAGGGAACCTACCCCCTTCCGGAAGCGCAGGTGGACCGTTTCATGTTCAAGGTCTTGGTGGATTACCCTTCGCCCACGGAAGAGAGGGACATCATGAAGCGGGCTGAAGCCGTGGAAGGAATGCAGGTTCCCGCCGTGGTCAACCCCGAAGAACTCAAGGAAATGCGAACCCTTATTTCCGGCATCTACCTGGACGAGAAGCTTTTTGACTACATCGTCAATCTGGTCAATGCCACGCGACGGCCCAAGGAGTATGGCCTGGACATCGAATCCTATATCGAATACGGGGCCTCGCCCCGCGCCTCCATCTACCTTGGGGTGGCCTCCCGGGCCTATGCGTTTCTTCAGGGCCGGGCCTACGTGACCCCGCAGGACATCAAGTCCATCGCACCGGACGTGCTCCGGCACCGCATCATCCTGGGTTATGAGGCGGAGGCCGAGGACATCACGTCCGAAGAGATCATCGGGCGGGTCTTTGATTCGGTGGAGGTTCCCTGAGGGGGGCCGGTTCATGGTGACACCCTGTGCTGTCTGCTGAAGTCATCCGCCAGATCAAGGGCATCCATATCCGGACCCGTCGCATGGTCGATACGATCATGGCGGGCCAGTACCACTCGGCCTTTCGCGGGCTGGGCATGGAGTTCGAGGAGGTCCGGGAGTACGTGCCGGGCGATGAGGTGAAGACGATTGACTGGAACGTCACGTCCCGCATGGGGCGGCCTTATGTGAAGCGCTACCGTGAGGAGCGCGAACTGGTCGTCATGGTTCTCGTGGACCTGAGCGAGTCCGGAGCCTTCGGGACCGTCCACCGGTTGAAACGCGAAACGGCGGCCGAGATGGCGGCCATCCTGGCCTTCAATGCCATCAGAAACAATGACCGGATCGGGGCGATTCTCTTTACCGACCGGGTGGAACGCTACATTCCTCCCAAAAAGGGCGCTGCCCATGTATGGCGCGTGATCCGGGAGATTCTGACCTGTCAGCCCCAGAGCGGGAAGACCGATATTGCTGCTGCGGTTCGGTTCTTCGGTCGGGTGATGCGCAAACGAACCGTGGCCTTTCTCATTTCGGACTTTCACGACCGGGACTATGGGCGGGCCCTTGCCGTGACGGCACGCAAACACGACGTGATCAGTGTCCTCGTTTCGGACCCCGGCGACGGACGCTTGCCCGAGGCCGGACTCGTTGAGCTCGAAGACCTGGAGAGCGGCCGCCGCCTCGTGCTGGACGCGGCCCACGCAGAGACGGCAAGACGCTATGCCGCCTGGGTGGAGACCCGTTACAGAGACACACGGGCGGTCTTCCGTCGAGCGGACGTGGATGTGGTCGAAATCTCTACGGATGGTTCCCTGGTGGACCCGCTTCGTCGTTTCTTCAGGGCCCGGGAAAGGGCGCGATATCGATGAACCCGCGAATGCGCGTGGACGGGTCGGGGGGATGGCTGATTTTGCTGGCGCTCGTCCTGGTGGTCTGGACCGGGACGGATGTGCGGGCTTCGGAACAGAGGCTGTCGACCGCGTCTGACGGGGCCTCTACGTCAGCTCCCGAATCCGAAGGGGGCCCGGTGGCGGAGATGACCGATATCATCGACATCCGTCCGCCTGTCCCCTACGGGATGGACCCCCGCCTGCTGTTCCTCGCGCTTGCGATCAGCATGATCCTCGCCGTCATTGCCGTGTTGTACTTCTGGCGCAGGAGAAAGAGGAAGCCCGAAAAGGCTGCGGTTCTGCCGCGGGTGCCGGAAGACGAGGAGGCCCTTGATTCGCTCAGGGATTTGGAGTCCTGTGAAGGGATCCCGGACCGGGAATATTATTTCCGTCTGACGGGTATTCTCCGCCATTACCTGGACCGTCGCTACGGAACCGACACCCTGGAGAAGACCACGGAAGAGCTTGTGCCCGTCCTTGGCCGGATTGAGTCGGAACCCGACCTGCAGATGTCGCTGTTGAACCTTCTTCGTTCTGCGGACCCCGTAAAGTACGCGTCGGCTCCGGCCGGTCCCGTCCGCAGGAGGGAAGATATGGCTTTTGCGCTGGGTTTTGTGAGAGCCACCCGGCGGGGCCTGGAGGAAGAGAAACCCCATGTACCGGTTTGAGTCTCCATTCTGGCTTGCCGCGCTTCTGACCCTTCCGTGGATCCTTCATCTCCTTGGGAAGCGGAAGCGTCCCGGATTGGGGACCCCCACCCTGGTCATGGGCGGGACGCTGCCCCGGTCTTTGACCGTCCGCACGCAATGGATTGTTCCCGGGCTCAAGGTATTGGCGCTGGTGCTGGTGATCCTGGCCATGGCCCGGCCCCAGTGGGGAACCCGGGAGAGCGTTCGCCTGACGGAGGGGGTGAACATCGTGCTGGCCATGGACCTTTCGGAAAGCATGTCGGCCCTGGATTTCAAACTCGGGGGCAAGGCGGTCAATCGACTGGAGGCCGTAAAACAGGTGGTGAAGGACTTCGTCGGCAAGCGGGACGGCGACCGCATCGGGCTTGTGGTTTTCGGTTCCGAAGCCTATACGCAGATTCCGCTGACGAACGATTATTCGGCACTCCTGTCCGTAATCGACCGGCTGGCGATCGGTGCGGCGGGCAAGGCCACCGCCATCGGAGACGCCATCGGGATATCGTTGAAACGCCTCAGGGACATCGAGAGCAAATCCAACATCATCATTCTGCTCACGGACGGCCGATCCAATACAGGCGAACTGGACCCGACCGCGGCCACCTCCATTGCGGTCGGCAACAAGGTGAAGGTCTATACGATCGGCGTGGGATCCAAAGGCCCGGTCCCCTTTGTGGTGAACGATCCCTTGTGGGGACAGCGCGTGGTGTACCAGGAGGTCGACATCGATGAGGAAGCCCTGAAGGAGATCGCCGGCAAGACCGGGGGCCTCTATTTCAACGCGTCGGACTCCGAGGGGTTGAAGCGAATCTACGACCGGATCGACGAGTTGGAGCGGACCGAGGTGAGGGTCAAGAGTTATGACAATTTCAATGACCTGTACGCCTGGTTTGTCGTACCGGCTCTCGCGTTTCTCTTTCTGTCGCATGCGTTGTCCCATACGCGCTATCTGGAGATTCCGTGAGAACGAGGGGGAGTGGATGAAACTTGCAGCACCCCAGGCCCTGTATCTGGTCTGGCTTGTGCCTGTCATGGCGCTGCTCCTGTGGTGGGGCTTAAGAAGCCGACGGAAAATTCTGGGCCGATTTGCGCGCAGGGAAACCCTGACCCGTATCGTCAGGACAGCGGACGGTCATCAACGCCTGGCGGGCTCGATCCTGGCCGTATCCGCCTTCGTGCTTATGACCCTGGCGGTGGCCGGCCCGCTTTACGGCTACCGATGGAGGACCGTTGAGCGGCGGGGTGTGGACATCATGATGGTTCTTGACGTATCCCGGAGCATGCTGGCCGAGGATGTCAAACCCAATCGTCTGGCCCGGGCCAAACGCGAGATTATCGATTTCCTGAACCGGCTTGAGGGCGACCGTGTGGGTCTGGTGGCTTTTGCGGGAACCGCCTTCCTCCAATGCCCGCTCACGGTGGATTATGCGGGGTTCCATCTGTTTCTGAATGCGCTCGGTCCGGATTTTCTGCCCGTGGGAGGCTCCGCTCTTGCCGAAGCCATAGACACGGCGCTGAAAGGCTTTGACCCAAAGAGCCCTGCTGAAAAGGTCATCATTGTCCTTACGGATGGCCAACCGACTCTAGGCGATCCCTTTGACGCGGCCGACCGTGCCCGCGAGGCCGGGGTGGTGATCCATGGGGTGGGGGTGGGAACGGGCCAGGGAGCCCCCATACCGGAGGCCGGAGGCGGCTTCAAAAAGGATGCGGCGGGAAACATTGTGCTCACGAAGCTTGAAGAAGTAACCATCCGAAAGGTGGTCGCCAGGACTGGAGGCGTCTATGTGCCGGCGACCCTGGACGATACCGACTGGGACGTGATTTATGACCGTGAGATTCGGGGCAAGATGGAAGCCCGGACCCTTGAGGACAGCCGGACGCGTGTCTGGGAGAACCGTTATCAGTGGCCCCTGGGGTTGGCCCTGATTCTTCTCGTCGCGGAGTTTGTGCTCTACGGGGGCAGGAAACGCACAAGGGGGATCGTCCTGTGCCTGGTCCTGGGTGTTTTTGGGGCAAACGGAGTTGAGGCTTCCGGAGCCCCGGGCCAAGTTCGGGAAGGGATCCGTCATTACGAAGCCGGTGACTATGAATCAGCCGTGAACGCTTTTGTGCGGGCCCAGGTGGAGGAACCCGGCGTTGCGGAACTTTCCTACGATTCCGGAAGTGCTCAGTACAAGAAAGGGGATTATGAGGCGGCCCTTCGGAACTTCGAGGCGGCCTCTCAGTCAGAGGATACGGATCTCAAGGCCAGAAGCCTCTTCAATCTCGGAAACACCCAGTACCGTCTTGGACGCTTCGAGGACAGCGTGAAGAGTTACGAGCAGGTTCTTGAGCTGAACCCACGGGACGAGGAGGCCCGGAAGAACCTTGAATTCGTGAAGAAGCGCATCGAAGAGAGGAACCAGGAGGCCTCACAGGAAGAAAGGCCCGAGAATCGTCGGGAAGGCGAGGAAAAGAAGGACGACCCGTCTGCACAAAAGGGCGAACCTTCGGGGGAGGGCCGCGAGGAAGACCGGGACCAGGAGGCCGACGTAAAGCCGGAATCCAGGGAACGCAAGGAAACGAATCAGGCGGAGAAGGCGGAGGACGGCGGGAAACAGGAAAAAGACCAGGGGGTTGCGGAAGGCCGCCAGGAGCCTGGTCGTTCGATGGACCCCGCACGGGAGGAACGGATGCTGAACCGGCTTGAGGACAGGCCCGGAAGAGCCCTTCTGCCGGTCTACAGCAAGCGCCAGGTGGAGAAGGACTGGTAAGGTGAGAGAACTCATTTCAGGTCGCCCCCTCAACACCAACGCCGATGGGGTCTTCAGGCGTGTCTCAGGTTCCTGTATGAAATCCCTTTGCGCGATGGCCCTTGTGTTCTGGGTGGTTGCGATCCCCTGTGCCGCAGAGGCCCTCTCCGTGCAAGCCCTGGTCGACCGGAACCGGATATCGGAGCAGGAATCCCTCGAACTTCGCCTGGTGATGACCGATGGCGAAGGCGAGGTGGATGTGTCGCCGATCAAGGATTTCAGGGTCGCCTATCGCGGCCGCTCCTCCTCGGTGCGCATTGTGAACACCCAGATGACCCGAGAGATTCACCTGATGTACACCCTGACCCCGCTCAGGAGTGGAACCCTGGTGATCCCGTCCCTGACGGTTCGGAGCGGTCAAGAAACGGTGCGCACGGACCCCGTAACGATACAGGTGAGCAAGGCTACGGGGTCTTCGGGCAGCGGCGACCTGCTCATGGTGGCCTCGGTATCGGAAGCCAGGCCGTGGGCGGGACAGGAGATTGCCTACACGTTCCGTTTTCTTGCGGGCACCAAGGTGTTCAGTGCCCGGTATCAGAAACCTTCCTTTGACGGGTTCACGGTAAGGGAAGCGGACGGCCAGAAGGAGTATTCCAGCGTGGTCAACGGCAGATCGTACACCGTGACCGAGGTGACGTACCTTCTCACCCCTCTCCGTTCAGGGAGCCTGACCATCGAGCCCGGTATTCTCACCTGCGAAGTGGCCGATCCTTCAAGCTCTTCCCGACCCCGGTCGCCTTTCGGGTCGTTCTTCGAGGATCCTTTCTTTTCCGGCACGCGCACGGTTACGCGGAGCGTACGCTCGGAGGCCATACCGGTCACGGTGAGGGCCCTGCCGGAGTACAAGGGTCCGGGAACTTTTTCAGGGCTGATGGGAACCTTCGAGCTCAAAGCCTCCCTGGAAGACAGGGAGGTCAGGGTGGGGGATTCCGTTACGTTGACCCTTACTCTGGAAGGGACGGGCAATGTGCCCGATGCGCCGGAACCCGCTTTCAGGAAGCCCGAGTGGGCCAAGGTCTATCCCGATGACCCCGAAGAATCGGTGACCCGGGATGCGGTCGGAACAAAGGGCAGGAAGACCTTTCGCTTTGCCCTTGTTCCCGTGGAAGAGGGGGCGTTTACCCTGGGCCCTTTTGCGTACACGGTATTTGATCCAAAGGCAGGCGAATACAGGGAACTGACCTTCCGGGCTCTTTCGATGAATGTTCTTCCTTCGTCCGAAGGAGGCACAACGACGCTCCCTTCTTTGACTCTTTCCACAGGCGAGTCAATCCTTTCCCCCAAGAAACGGGTGGTCCGAACCGGTCAGGACATTCTTTCCATTCGGAAGGACCTCGAGGTCCTGCGCCATGGCTGGCGGATGAATCTGCGCCTTTTTATGGTGGGGCTGTTGTTCCCTCCGCTTGTGTATCTTGGCGTGATGAGCCTGACCCGGGCGCGGCGACGGTCCCTCTCGGCGCGGGACCACATGGCCCTGAGGGCGCGCATCCTCCTGAAGGAGGCCGGGAACGCCGGGAACTCCGGCAAGGATCGCGATACGCTGACCCTTCTATACCGGGCGCTCGTTTCAGCAGTCCTTTCTGTCGGGGGCCGGGCTGGAGAATCCCTGACCTATGACGAAGCTCGCGACCTCCTTGGGGCTTGCGGGGTCTCGGACGAGGACACCCGTCAGGTGCTTTCCCTGCTCGTCAGGATCGATGAGGCCCGCTACGGCGGGACGCCCCCGGAAGCCGGTGTCGGGCGGCTTCATGAGGAGGTGTCCCGCGTGGTACGAACGATGACGGGGAGACGGACATGACGGCGGAAAGAAGTATCGGATCCCGGCCCGCCGGCCGGTTGAAGGCTATTCTTCCTTTGGTTTCAGGGGTGGCCTTCGCGGTCGTTTTTCTCTTTCTTCTGTGGGGGGCGGATCACGTCCAGGCCGCGGAAACGATTCAACGCGAGGATACGGATACGTTTCTGGCCGGGGTGCGGGCCTATGAGTCCGGGGACTATGCGGCGGCGGTCGAGGCGTTTTCGAATCTGGTCAGCCGGGGCTACGAGTCCGGGCTGCTGTATTTCAATCTGGGTAACGGTTACCTGAAGTCCGGGGACCTCGGTCGGGCCATCTTGTGGTATGAACGCGCGTTGAAGCGGATACCGGGCAACGCGGACCTTCTGTACAACCTGGACTATGCGAGGGCGCTCACGCGCGATGAGGTCGAGAATCCCGAGGTCCCCCTCGGGCGGATTCTTTTCTTCTGGAAGTACCGGATGTCCGACCGGTCCGTCCGGTGGACGGCCCTCTTCTTCTGGTGCGCCTTCTGGACGTTTCTCGGCCTGAAGAGGTTTTCCCGTGGAAACCCCGTTCGGGTCGCGATTGTACTCACGGGGTTTGTCGCGGTCCTTTTGGTGGCTACGGCCTTTTACAACTACTACGAAGAGGCCTACGCGGCGGACGCCATTATCCTCGCCGACGAGGTGGCGGTGCGGTCGGGTACCGATGCCGCCTCCACGGAACTCTTCCGTCTGCATGCCGGAACACGTGTGGAGGCGCGCCGTCTGGAGGGGAGCTATGCTCTTGTTTTCTTTACGAAAGACCGCGTCGGGTGGGTCCCTGCCCAGGATATCGCCCTTGTTCGGGGTCTCTGATCCGGCTCCGGATGCAGGGCGTGGTCTTCCCCATTCGGACCTGCGAACCGGAATTTCAAGTTGACAGAGTTTCATCCCATGCCTAAAAATTTCTCATGGTAAGGAAGTCTGTCGCGCTGTTGCTGATGGTCATTTCCCTCCTCGGCGTGTTTTCTCCTGTTGTCCTCCATGCCGCTCCGGCAGGTCAGGCTAGTATGTGCATGACCCTCGATGTGTGCCACGCATCCGCCGGGTTTATGGCTTCCGCTTCCGATTTGCCCATGGTCCATGAAAGCCCGGCTATCCTGACCGCCTGGACCGTTGCGGGCCGCACGGAAACCTTATCCGTGCCGCTCTATCAACTGCTCGTCGTATTTCAGGACGAGCGCCCCCCGAAATCCTGATCCTTCCATTCCGAAGCCGCTGAGTCCGTAATCGGGTCGCATCAGGTACTTTCCCTGTACCGGCCCTTGCCGTGCAGTAAGAACCCCCCTTGCTATCGACTCTGCTTCGGACGTGTGTTCGTGCTCTCACGTGGCCGGAGCAGGGTCCCTCTTTTTGATCCTGCAAAGGGGAAATGGAAGGATACAGGGCAACCGAGCCTCGGCCCCTGTAAAGAACGGATCTGACGGAGGTTGATGCCGATGATGAAGATTGAAAATGCTTTCAACAGAAGAGAATTCATGAAAAATGCCGCCCTGGTTGCGGCGTCAGCAGGCCTGGCCCTCGGAGCGGGGGGGGGTGGCGTAGTGGAGAAGGCCCGTGCGGCGGGAGGAAACACCGAGAAATGGCCCTGGCCTTATGAAAAACTGGACCCTGCGAAGACCGCAGAAATAGCCTACAGCGAATGGTACCGGGTCTTCTGCGGGGCTGCGGTCATAAACAGCGTGTTTGGCCAGCTCAGGGAAAAGGTGGGCGAGCCTTATGCCTCGTTCCCGAGTGATGCCTTCGTATTCCTGGAGGGCGGTATGGTGGGCTGGGGTACGGTGTGCGGGTCTAACGCAGGCGCTAATATTGTGGCCAATGTGATTACAGGGCCGCGGATCGCTGGTCCGGAATGCGAAAACGGGGCCCTCATCGGCGCGGATATTCTGAACTGGTATTCGAATACCGCTCTGCCCACATTCATGCCGAAGGACCCCAGAGTGAAGACGGCCATTGTGCAGACCACCGCCCAGTCTCCGCTGTGCCATATCTCTGTGGGGCGGTGGATGAAGGAGACCGGCTACCCCATCAAGAGCCCGGAACGGAAGGACCGTTGTGCGCGGGTGGCGGCCAGCGTGGCCTACCAGCTTGTGGAATACCTCAACCAGTGGAAGGACGACGATTATGAACCGACATCGATGTGGTCCGGTGTCGGCAGCGTGGGAATCACGGCCCAGCAGAACTGCACGGACTGTCACGGGGATAAGATACCGGAGGCCCCCAGTCAGAAGATTTGAAGGTACAATAGGCGGGCGGGTGGGCCGTCCGCCCGCCCGCCTCATCTCTCCCCCGGGAGCCGGAGTCGGGGGGAGCGTTTGTGAATGAATGTGATTGCGCTTGATACGAGACGCCGCATGCTGTGGGGCAGGGCTGTTCAGGGGACGGGGCTTGTCCTCATGGTTTTTCTGATCCTGTTGGCGGCCTGCGCAGAAGAGGGTGCCTACCCTGAACCGCCGCGACGGGGGGACGACCTTTTCGTGGAGGCCTCGCTCATTCAGAAGGATATCCCGGTTTTTTTCACCTACGCCACGGACCGCGGCCCGGCCAGCTTCTTTATCCTCCGCAACGACGACGGCGTCTTCGCCTTTCATGACGCCTGCGAGACCTGTTATCCGCAAGAAAAGGGGTACGGGTTTGCGGACGGATACCTGATCTGCAAGGCCTGCAACCAGCAGTTCAGCACGAGGTCAGTAATTCAGGGGGTGGGGGGCTGTTACCCTATCCGCATCAATGGCCGCGAGACCGAGGAAGGATACCTCGTTCCGATTGCGGAACTGGAAAAACAGGCGGCCCGGACTTGACCTGCGCAAAGGGTGGACATATCCGCATGCGGTGAGCGGAAAAAACTTGAAGGAGGAGAAGAACGATGAAGAAGATCAAATGGACACTGACTTTGGTGATGCTTTCCATGCTCTGGGTTTTGCCGGCATGGGCGGCCTCGGACTTGCTTGTGGAGGCGGTTACCGTCAACGTGGTTCCCAGTGGCAAGATGGCGTCGGCCTTCATGGTCATTACCAATCAGGGGGCCTCGGACGACAGGCTTGTTTCCTGTTCGGTAAAGGAAGCTCCCACCGCACGCTGCGAAGTTCACAATGTGGAAGAAGGAAAGATGTTCCCGGTCGAGGGCGTCGATATCGAAGCGGGAAAGACGCTTCTTCTCAAGAAGGGCTCGTATCACCTGATGGTGATGGACATTGCCGAACCCCTGTCCGAGAAGGCGACGGTCGTGCTTAATTTCAGCAAGGCCGGTGCGATCGAAACCCCGGCCGTAGTGAAAACGGCCGAAGCGGCCATGGGCGGCATGATGAAGTCCGGCCACTGATTCCGGGCTCTTTTATACTTCTGGACGCCTCACGGGGGCCGGTTCCGCCAGGAAACGGCCCTCGTTGCATTGAAGCCCCGGAGGGAAAGGTCCCTTCGCGTCTCCTACCGCCTCCGTATTGACGATTTTCCCTTATCTGATTCAGACTTCCTGCGTTAATATTCTGACCACTGAGGACGCCGGAGCGAGGGAAGAAGGGTGGAAAATCTCGAAAAGCCTGAGGGAAACAACGCCAGAAAGAAGCGGATGGCCCTGGGCATCTTCGCCACGGTCGTGGTTTCCCTTGGCGTGGGCGCCCTGTTGTACGGCCGGTATCTCCGCACTCACATCAGTACTGATGATGCCTTTGTAGAAGGGGCCATTCATACGGTGGCCTCGGAGATTCCCGGAAAGGTGATTCGGGTGGCTGTGGCGGATAACCAGGAGGTCGCCGAGGGGGATCTTCTGGTGACGCTTGACCCTGAACCCTACCAGGAGAGAAAGAAGGAAGCAGAAGCCAACCTGGAGAAGGAAAGGAACAAGCTTGAACAGATGGAAGCGGCACGTCTGTCGCAGGACGCCCGGGTCAAGGCCGCCGAGGCCACGCTGGCACGGGTGAGAGCGCAGGAGGGAGAACTGGATGCGGTTCTTGCGGCGCGTGAGGCGGATGTCCGGCTAAGGCGGACCGCCCTAGCTCAGGCGGAGAGAGAATCCAAGAGAATCCAGGATCTTTTCAGCCAGGGGCTCATTCCGACGGACAGCCGTGACCGGTCAGAAACCGCGCGGGACACGGCCGCCGCCGCACTGGAAGCCGCCGAACGACTGGGCGACCAGGCCCGGGCGACTCGCGAGGTCCAGGGTAGCGTCATTGAAGAGGCCGGGGCCGCCCTCAGGGCGGTCCGGACATCAGCTATCGAGGCGGAGGCGGCGGCAAAAAGTCAGAGGGAGGAAGTCCGGCGTCGGGAGGCCTTCCTGGAGATGGCCCGCCTTGACCTGTCCCATACCGAGATCCCGTCTCCCACCCGCGGCCGTGTGACCCGGAAGAATGTGGAGCCGGGCAATGTGGTGCAGCCGGGACAACCTCTGATGACGGTGGTCTCGCTCGAAGCCCCCTACGTGATCGCCAACTACAAGGAGACCAAGGTGGGCAGAATTCGGCCGGGGCAGTCCGTGGAGATCAAGGTGGACGCTTATCCCGGCCTTGTGTTGACGGGCCGGGTGGACAGCCTCATGGCCGGAACCGGGTCCGCCTTTGCCCTGTTTCCACCGGAGAACGCGAGCGGGAACTTTGTGAAAGTGGTTCAGCGTGTACCCGTGAAGATTGTGTTCGAGGGCGAGCTGCCCGAAGACCACCCTCTTCGCATGGGGATGTCTGTGGTTCCCACGGTGCTGGCCGGAGACGAATAGCTCTTCCGCATTTCCTGTCCCAATGAAACCCGAGGGTGCCAAGAATCGTGGGCTTGTGGCCTTCACGGTCATGCTGCCCACCCTGATCGAGATTATCGACACCTCGATCGTCAACGTCTCCCTGGACCACATCCGCGGGGCCATGTCCGCGGGCATCGAGGAAGCGACGTGGGCCATATCCGCCTACCTTGTATCCAATGCCATCGTGATTCCCATGGCGGGCTGGTTGAGCCGCCTGTTCGGCCGAAAGCGTTATCTGGTCGGCTCCATCGCCCTGTTCACGATCAGCTCGTTCCTCTGCGGATCCGCCTGGAGCCTGCCCAGCCTGGTGTTCTTCCGGGTGCTGCAGGGGCTGGGGGGCGGCGGCCTGGTCCCCGTGGGCCAGTCCATCCTGCTGGAAGCCTTTCCTCCACACAAGCACGGCACGGCCATGGCCATCTTCGGCCTGGGCGCCATGTTTGGCCCTATTGCCGGACCGCTTCTGGGCGGGTGGATCACGGACAACTGGTCGTGGCGATGGATCTTCTATATCAATATTCCCATTGGCATCGTTTCCATTTTCATGAACCTCATCGTGATCGAGGACCCGCCCTACATGAAGCGAGCAAAGATGCGGGTCGACTGGGCCGGGCTGGCATTCCTGGCTGTGGGGCTGGGGTCGCTCCAGTTCATCCTGGACAAGGGTCATCAGGAGGACTGGTTCTCCTCCAGGCTCATCGTGGCTCTGGCCGCCGTTTCGCTCCTGTCTCTCATTCTCCTGGTCATCCAGGAAACCTATACGAAAGAGCCCATCGTGAATCTCCGCCTCTTCCGGGACCGCACCTTTGCCAGCGGCTGCGTCGTGATGTTCTTTGTCTTCCTGAACCTGTTTTCCAGCATTGTCTTGTTGCCGATCTACGTTCAGACCCTTATGGGCTACACGTCCTTCCACGCCGGGCTGGTCCTGGGGCCCGGCGGTCTGGCCACCCTGTTGGTCATGCCGATGGTGGGGATGCTGGTCAACAAGACCAATCCCAAGCGTATTCTGGCCATAGGCGTGTTGGTCTGCGCCTATACGACCTACGCCATGTCGAGGTTCAATCTAGAGACAGACTTTTGGGGGTTTGTCTGGCCCAGGATCACGCTCGGGATCGGGATGGGATTTTCCTTTATCCCGTTAACGGTTCTCACCCTGTCGCACATTCCCCGGGAGAAGATGACCGAGGCCACGGCCATGTACAACCTCCTCCGCAACATGGGCGGGAGTGTGGGCATTGCGTTCACAACTACGCTGTTGTCGCGGAGGGCCCAGCTCCACCAGTCCTACCTAGTGGAACATCTCACCCCGTTCGACCCGTCTTACGTGTTCACCAAGGGCAAAGCTGCGGCGCTCCTTGGTTTCAAGGGGCTTGGCCCCCACGCGGCGGACGGTCGAATCTATGGGGAAACCCTGCGGCAGGCGGCCATGCTCTCGTTCAACGAAACTTTCCTTATTGTGGCCATCCTCATGATTTCCGTTCTGCCCCTGGTGATGATCATGAAAAGGGCCAGGCCGCGGCCAGCGCCGGGACCTGCACATTAGAAGCGGCAGGACTTTGGAGAAGAGGCCTCCCGGCTGCGTGGCCGAGAACGGCGCCGGCCATCACGGCGAAGTCCGGCGGGACGGGATGCCGCAGACCATCCGCGTGAGCTCGGCCTTGTTCGCGGCGGAAAGCTCGAGCGTATCATGTTCGATCGAGAGCTTGTCGCAGTCTCCATACCCCCCCAGATATCCGTTCAACCGAGCGGCGGTTGTGGAGTGTATCCAGTCCCCGTCTTCGGGATACGTACGCTTCAGGTCATCCAGGAATACTCTGTACTGCTGGAGGGCGTGTTTCTGGTGGTATTCTTCGGCCGGATGAAATCCTTCAAAGGGGCGGATCTCGGTCCGCACAATCCCTCCTCTTGCCACCGCAAGAGTCTTCCTTGATTGCTCCGCCAGTCTTCTCTGCGCCTCACTGTGATAAAAGAGGATGTTCCGGTACTGGTCCGACCACGGCTGATCCTCGGGGTAGTGGCCTTCCCAGAACAGGTTCAGAAGGGTTTCATAGGAAATGACGGCGGGGTTAAAATCGATCTGAATCGTCTCTGCGTGCCCGCCGAGAGACCTGTAGGTTGGAGCGGCAGCCTTGCCGCCGGCATATCCCACCCTGGTACGGATGACGCCGCGAAGACTCCCGAACCGGGAGTCCGGTCCCCAGAATCAACCCATGGCAAATGTGGCTGTCTCGATCACTTTCGCGTGGCCGGTTTCCCCGGATGCCGGCGTGACATCGGACCTCGTCAAGGGGGCTGCTCCCGCGACCTGTGGGGAGGACAGCATCAGGCACATCCCTAAAGCCGTCAGCGCGGCGCGGCCCGAAAGACTTTCTGTATCAAGTTTCATCATATCTCTGTTTCCTCCTGATGCAGTCAGGCCGGCCGATCCTAAGGTTGGCCGGCCTGACCTCTGGCCGACAGGCCTGTCGTCGTCAACGGATTCCGCGATTGGGGAGCATGGGACATTCGAAATAGAAATTGGCCCGGTTGACGACGAGATGACCCAGCTCTTCATGCAACAAAAGGTCTTCCGCGTTGGTGAGCTCGAAATTCACCAGGCCGTCCCCGTCCGGATCATGGGCCGCGAGGCCGGCAGGGGTGAACGTCACCAGATGGACATCCCAGCGTCCGCCGTTGAATTCGGGATCGCCGGGGGCGGCTTCGGCGACGGACCGCTGGCCGTCAAGCCCGCTTAACATGAAGCTGTAAATGATATCCGTCGACCCGGACGGTGGCACGGAAAAGCTGGTATCCGTGACCACGGTGTCATAGATGTGGTCATGTGCCCAGATCGCGTTCTCAACGCGAGTGGCCGGGGCCGCGTTGACGGTGCCGGCGCTTATTCCCAGAACGAGCAACGCCAGCATGGTGATGAGATGGATGGAGTGTTTCATCTTCGGTACCTCCTCTTTCTGGATTGACTTCCTTGGGTAGAGGATACCGTCCGGATATCATCGCCAAATCACACAAATCTAACGTTTCGGTAACGGTGGAGGTTTCAGTGGGTTGAACGGTGCAGGGACAGATGGAAGGAGAACGCTGTTCCTGAGCCCGGAACGCTTTCGACCCGAATCCGCGACTCGTGGAGTTCAAGAATCTGTTTGGTGATGGCAAGACCCAGGCCGGAATGACCCGATTTTGCCTTCTCGGTGCCGGGCCCCTGGTAGAACCGGTTGAAGATGAGCGGCAGTTCATCAGGGGCAATACCCGGGCCCGTGTCCTTGATCGTCACGCCGAGCCTCTCCTCCGAAGGCCGCAAAAGGACCTGTATCCGGCCTTCCTCCGGCGTATGGCGGAGAGCATTCTCGAGCAGGTTTTCAAGGACCCGTTCAATAAGGGCGATGTCCGCCACGACCATGGGAGTTTCCGCGGCTACGTCGACCGCTATTCCCACATGGCGTTCCTCTGCCCGAAGCTGGAATTTCCGGACCACGTCATGCACCAGCTCTCCCAGGTTGAACGGCTCCGGCCGGATTCCGATGTCACGGGCCTCCAGTTTGGCCAGTTCGAAGAGGTCCGCTACCAACTGACTCAATCGCCGGCAGTGACTGAGGGCAATATCCAGATAATCCCGGCGTTCCTGTTCGTTGAGTGAGGATTCCTTCATCCGCAGGGTTTCCATGTAACCCTGGAGAGTGGCCAGGGGGGTTCTCAAGTCATGGGAGACTCCGGCCACCAGTTCGCGGCGCAGGGAATCGGCCTCCCGGATGGACTGGACCTGCTGTTCTATCCGCTCGGCCATCTGACCAAAAGCGAGGATCAGCCGGTCTATCTCATCCGCCTTCCCCGCGTCCCTGGCACGCGGCAACTGGAGACCCTCCAGACCCTGGCCCCCTGTGTACGCTTCCATGGTTTGTGCCAGTCTCCGCAACCTTCGCGTCAGCATGGCAAAGAGAATGAGACCGGTGAGCACCGCAACCACCAGGCTGGTTACAACGCTCCAGAGACTAAGACGAACGATATAGCTGCCCTGGAGCCTTTGGGCCAGATTGTCATAGATCTCCCCTCCGAGAATGACGTAAAGGTACCCCTGCAGCGGACCCTGCTCCGGTATCCGTGCCGCGGTAAACACTTTCTTCCCGGCCAGATCCCGTGGGTCGTCTCCCTCGATGGGAAAGGCCGCTCCCCCGTTCAGAAAGTTCCGGATGGGTTCCAGACCCACCTTCTTCCGCTTTACGCGCCCCGGTTCAGCAGAAAAGGCCAGGATGTTCCCCTCGGGATTCAGGAGATACAGCTCGATACTCGGGTTCATGACCATCAGCATGTGGAAGGTTTGCTCCAGGGAGGCTTCGTTTACGCGTCCGTCGACCATGATCTGCTGGTCCTCCACCAGCAGGCGGGCCAGTTCACGATTCAGTTTCTGGTTCACCTCGTGCTGATACATCTCGGTCGTGTAAAGGCTCACCCCTATGAAACTGGCTCCGACGACCAGAAAGAGCCCCAGAAGAATGAGGGCCATCTTGGAATAGAGGGTGCGGAACACGTGTCAGGGCTCCTCTGTCTCCGCGAATTTATAGCCCACACCCCAGGCGGTCAGGACGTATCGGGGGCGTGCCGGGTCCTTTTCGATCTTGCCCCGGAGACGATTGATATGGGAGTTCACCGTATGTTCGTAGCCCTCATAGCTGTAGCCCCACACGGCTTCAAGAAGTTCCTCACGGGTAAAAACCCTCCCCGGGTTTCGGGCGAAATGAAGCAACAGATCGAACTCCTTTGCCGTGAGGTCCACGAGTCTGCCGTCCACGGTGACCCGTCGTTTTTCGGGTTCAACCGTGAGATCGTGGGCCCGGATCAGCGCCGGGAGTTTATCCGTGGACGGTGCCCTCATCTTTTCAGTACGGCGCAGGAGGGCCTTAACCCGGGCCAGAAACTCCGGAATGCTGAAAGGTTTCGTGACATAGTCGTCGGCCCCGATTTCCAGCCCGAGAACGCGGTCGATTTCGGATGAGCGAGCGGTGAGCATGAGAACCGGGACATAGTCCGGGTGGGTACGGATCTGCCGACAGATCTCCAGCCCGTCCATGCCGGGGAGCATGATGTCCAGAACGATCAGGTCGTACCGGCCGGTCTCAGCCTTGGCCAGCCCCAGTTTGCCGTGGTTTGCGAGTTCGACGACGTAGTGCAGGTCCTGAAGGTGCATCTTCAGGAGGTTGGCCAGTTCCGGGTTATCTTCGATCAGGAGTACTCGGTAAGACATGGTTCACCTTACCACGGCTTCTTTAAGGTTCATCCTAGCGGAAAATTGTCACAGGAACTTCACGAAGGCGGGGTTGTGCCATGGGCAGCACCGGCGAGGGCTTCGGACGTGAACTCCCCCGGAAATTCAAAAGGCCGGCCCGGACGTCCCGTTCGTAGTGCAAAGGGTCCGGGCCGGCGTTATAAGATTAAAGAACAGTAGGAGACCCTCCGGTGACGCATTACTTCTGGAACAGCTTGAGGTATTCTCCGTACCCCTCTTCCTCTAGTTTCTCAACAGGGATGAAACGCATGGCGGCGGAGTTCATGCAGTACCGAAGCCCCGTGGGCTGGGGCCCGTCGTCAAAGACGTGACCGAGGTGAGAGTCCGCGCCTTTGCTCCTCACCTCCATACGACTCATGCCGAAGGACCAGTCCTTCTTTTCCACAATGTTCCCGGGGACCAGGGGTTTCGTAAAGCTTGGCCAGCCGGTTCCCGACTCGTACTTGTCCGTGGAACTGAAGAGGGGTTCCCCCGAGACGATATCCACGTAGACCCCCGGTTTCTTGTTGTCCCAGTATTCGTTCTGGAATGCCGGCTCCGTTCCGTCCTCCTGGGTCACCTTGTACTGGATGGGCGTCAGCCGGGATTTTAGATCGCTCGACTTCTTCATCTCGGCCTTCCCGCCCTTACCCCAGATCTTCTCCAGGAACCGATCCCTTCCGGAACCGGCGCGGTAGAACTTGTAACGTATGGGGTTCTTCTTGTAATAGTCCTGGTGATAGTCCTCAGCCGGGTAAAAGACGCTCGCCGGTACGATAGGCGTCACAAGGGGGCGGTCGTAGAGATTCAGGCTCGCCAGTTCCTGTTTGGATTCCTCGGCCAGCTTCTT
>QJVM01000263.1 GCA_003235715.1 Nitrospirota bacterium | reverse complement strand
TTACCTGCAAAGGTCGCAGAGGCCGGGAAGCCTTGAAAACCAGCTAGAACGACGGAAGAACCGGCCCTCGTTCCGCATGCTGAGACTTCTTGGGATCGCCGTAAATCTGGTCGCTGCTTTTCCCTTGCTGTTAAGCGCTAGAGGACGGGTGGGGGACGCCCAGTGGGTGCATCTCATAAAGGAGCAGTATCCCGGGGTGGCAAGTTGACCACCAATTTCCTTTTGGGACTTCTTCTGTTCTTACCTGAGGGAACTTGCCGAACGAAAACGCCAAACGGCCAATAAGAATACTTCATGTGGTGGACGACCTTTCGCACCGCAATACAGGGGTTACCTCTGTGGTGCGTCAACTCAGCGCATGGGCTGCCGCGCGTTGCGATTGGGTGGGAATCTACACGCCCATAGGCCCGGAAGGGCCGCTGCCGGAGGACGTCCACGTTTTCGTTGATGCTCCCCATCCTCTGGCCCGGTCTCTTCCGTATCCGGTCGGGCACGACAAGGTGCTCGAAGGGATCGTCGATACCCAGGGAATATCGGTGATTCATCTGCATGGGCTTTGGTCTGCGCCCTCGTTCTCCGGTCAGCGGGTCGCACGCCGGGCTGGCATTGCGACCCTGCTTACGGTCCACGGCCAGACCGAACCCTGGGCCCTGCATAGTCAGGGAACACTAAAATATCTGAAGAAGCAACTCTTCTGGCATGGATTTTTAAAGTTTGTCCTCCGTCGAGTGACCGAACTCCACGCAATTACGCATATGGAACAGGCTCATATGAGTCGGTTCTTTAGCCGGTCGGTTTCCCAGGTCATTCCGAACGCCGTGGACGAAGGTCTGACCGCAGGCCTGGCGGAGAGCGGTAATGCCCCCCCCTCCAGACGGATGTTGTTCCTCGGTCGTTTGCACCCGAAAAAGGGCGTGGACCTTCTGGTCCGCGCCTTTGGCCAGGCGGAGTTGGCCCCGGACTGGCGGCTCGCCATCGCAGGACCGGATTCCACACCAGGATACACAGCCCATCTGAAGGAACTTGCGGCGGCCAGCGGAAGGGCTCAAAGCATTGACTTTCTCGGTCCGGTCCTTGGGCCGGAAAAGATGCAACTTCTTCGGGATTCATGGGTCGTTCTGGTCCCGTCTCATTCCGAAGTGGTGGGTATGGTCAATCTCGAAGCAGGAATCGTGGGCACGCCCAGCATCACAACCTTCGAGACCGGACTCTCGGACTGGGAGGAGGGTGGGGGAATCCTCGTCCACCCTCGGGTCGACGAACTGCGTCAATCGATCGAGCGGGTCGCCCGCTGGTCTGAGGAGGATCGAGCGTCGAGGGGCCTTGCCAGTGAGCAGCTGGTTCGAACCCGATACACCCTTTCGGCTACGGGACGGCGATGGATGGCCTTGTACAGTCAGCTGCATGGCACGACACTCAGCCGCCCCCGGGCCACCGGAGTGGAACAGGGCATGATATGAGCTGCTATCGAAGAAGAGTGGACGATGTTGCCGAGAGCCACAACGGGAGAGGATTACACCATCACATACTCAAGGGAACCGGGTGACCTCATGCGATTGGACCAATACAGGAACGTAGATTTTGAACGCGGTCGTTCAGCCCTGACTGAAGCGCTCTGGCTTTTGTGCAGCGCCCTTCTGGTGGCCTCCTGGGTCCCGGGTTCAAGACACAGGGTTTGGCTGCTCAGGCTTTTCGGGGCGAAGATTGGGCGCGGCGTGGTGATCAAGCCCCGCGTACAGGTGAAGTTCCCCTGGCGTCTGCATATCGGCGACTACTCATGGATAGGTGAGGGGGTGTGGGTGGACAACCTGGCGGAGGTAACGGTGGGACGACACTGCTGCATTTCTCAGGGCGTCTACTTTTGTACGGGCACGCACGACTGGAGCAAGGAGACCTTCGATCTTGGTGTCCGCCCCATTGTCCTGGAAGACAGGGTGTGGCTCGCTGCACGGTCCTCGGTGGCGCCGGGGGCGACCATACGAGAAGGCGCTGTGCTCACCCTGGGAAGTATGGCAACAGGCGAACTGGCGGCCTGGCATGTCTTTCAGGGCATCCCCGCGCGGCCTGTCCGGGAGCGGCATCGGCCGGCTTCGGAATGACCAAGGTATCGGTCATCACCGCGGCCCGCAATGCGGCATCCACCATTGAGGATACGCTTCGTTCAGTGGCTGAGCAGACGTACCCGCATGTGGAACACATAGTGATCGATGGAGCCTCGACGGACGGTACGGTTTCCGTTATCCAGCGGCATGCCAGTTCGAACCTTTCGTGGATTTCGGAACCCGATGCCGGAATCTACGACGCCATGAACAAGGGGATTGGACGGGCCTCCGGCGATGTCATCGGGTTTCTGAACGCCGATGATCTTTATGCGGCTCCGGACATTCTGCAAACGGTGGCCCAGGGATTTGACGACCCCAAGCTCGATGCGTGCTACGGCGACCTGGTCTATGTTCGAAACAACAACCTGGACCGGGTTGTCCGCTATTTTGGGGCCCAATCCTTTACGCCGGGTCGGCTCCGCTACGGTCAGATGCCTCCCCATCCCACGCTGTACGTTCGAAGGCAGGTTTTCCAGAAATATGGAGTTTTCCGAACCGACTACAACATTGCCGCGGACTATGAGTTGGTCGTCCGGCTCTTTCTAAAAGCTGCCATTCGTTTCTCTTACGTCCCTCGGGTTATGGTCAAGATGAGAGTCGGGGGGATCAGTACGCGAAGCTGGAGAAGCAACGTGGTTCTCAATGAAGAGATCCTGCGGGCCTGTCGCGAGAACGGCGTTCCCACAAACCGGTTCAATATTTACCTCAAATATGTGACGAAGGTGTTTCAGATGGTCAGACGGCCTTCCCCAACCGCCTCTTAGTCCTTCCGGACCACCGGCGATTCAGCCTATTCCGGTCTGAACCTTGGTCCACCAACCTCCCCGGCCTTCCCTTTGGTCCTCTCCGGAACACGGACCCCAGGACAGCCTCTACTTCTCGTCCCTCTTTCTCTTTTCAGCGAATTCTGACGGTGCTGTCTCAGAAGTTGACATGTGGATGGCTCCGTCCACGAAAGCACCCTCAGCCAGGGCGATTCGATCGCACGTGATATTGCCGTGGATGCGTCCGCTTCCCCGGATCTCGACCGTCCCCGCCTGCTCCACGTTGCCGTTAATGGTTCCCTCCAGTATGAGATTTTCACACGATATATCCGCGTTGACCTTTCCCTGCGCTGAAACGATGACCAGACCCTCAGAGCGAATCTCTCCTTCGAACTGACCCATGATGCGAACGGCGTCGGAACCGCTGATCTTGCCTGCGATGACGGTGTTTGCAGCAATAACGGATTCGGGATTGTTGCGCGTCGAGTCTTCGAGTCTCCGTCGTTCTTTCCCAAACATGTTCACGTTTCCTTTCGCACTAAGAGTTCGGCATCATGCTTTCCAAACGAGTCGGGCCCGTTCGGGCGGGCTGCGATGCCCGCGGCCCCGGATGACTCCAGGCGCTACGCAGGAATTTTACCCTGAAGCAACCAGAAATGGCGCTCCCATAACATCGGCCGCATCCGGGGTGATGGTTAACCGGGTCCGCGTGCGCCCCGGGGGCCGCAGGGGCACGGTATTCGAATCGCGGGGTCGAATGCCCGTCATGGCCAAAAGGTAGTGGATTCCGCCTCCGGAGCCCTCAGCGCCTGATCTTTCCGCTTCCGGTCTTGGCCAGTTCAGGAACCAGTTCGAATTGCTTGGGAACCTTGTAGCGGGTCAGGTTTTCATAGCAGAACCTCTGGAGGGCCATGGTGTCAAACGAGGCGAGGCCTGATTCCACTACGAGGCGGGCCACAGGGATCTGTCCGTAGGTTTCATGGGGCTCCCCGTAAACCATGGATTCCATGACTCCCGGGAACCGGTTGATGGTGGCCTCCACCTCCTCGGGAAAGATCTTCATCCCGGAGAAATTGATGACGTTCTTCTTGCGGCCGGAGACGGTCAGATATCCGTCGTCGTCCAGCTTCCCAAGGTCTCCCGTACGGAACCAGCCATCTTCCAGAAGCTCCTC
>QJVM01000261.1 GCA_003235715.1 Nitrospirota bacterium | reverse complement strand
TTCCGATCTCGGGTGGTCAGGCGGCGGGGTGTGTCGGTGTCCGGAGACTGAGCGACGGATGTGCAGAGATGGGCCGCCTATATGTCAGGCCCGACTACCGGGACCAGGGCTATGGAAAAGCCCTGGCGTTAAAGGCCCTTGAGACGGGCCGGGCCATGGGGAGTTCTTGTATGAGGCTCTACACGCTTCCCACCATGGTTTCGGCTATTGTGCTGTACCGGGGCATGGGGTTTCGGGATATTCCGTGTTACACCGGAAAGCCTTTAGAGGGGGCCCTCTATATGGAAAGATCTCTGTAGGCCGCCCCTCGGTCACGCACCGAGGGCCTCTGGTTCCACGGCCAAATTTTAAGTGGGAATTCACCCCGGGCTGGTATATGATATGTCCAGTTTTTTGGGGAGGAATGTCCCTGAACACTATAGCTCAGTGGGAGGAAAGGAAGGGTCATGAGGAAGGAAGATTATATTCTGTTCAGCGGCGGGGCCAAAGGAACCGAGGCGGAGTTTGGTGCCAACGCAGAGCGTTACGGAATTGAAGAGGTAAATTTTACCTTTGAAGGCCACGCCATCGTGCGGAAGCGCGGGCTGCGTGTACTTAACCATAAGGAGCTGAAAAGCGGCGATGTGAGCCTGGCATACGTTTCACGGTTGATGAACCGGAGATATTCTGAAACGCCCACTCTCCGGAAGATCCTCCAGAGTATCTGGTACCAGATCAACAGCGCCCAGGAGATCTTCGTGGTGGGCGAGATTCTCGATGACCAGACGGTAAAGGGGGGAACCGGGTGGGGCGCGGAGTTTGCCAAGCTCTGTAACAAGCCGCTTCACGTCTTCGACCAGAAGAAGAACGCCTGGTTTACCTGGAGGCAGATGGAATGGGGGAAACGGAAGAAAGGGGATGAGCCGACGATAACGGCAGCCCATTTTGCCGGAACGGGCACTCGAGTGCTTGAGGCAAACGGGAAGAAGGCCATCGAGAATCTCTTCAAGAAGGCGTTCAAGAAATAGGCGCCAGCACCAAGACGTCATCGTCTTTGGACCCTTTGTCGCAGACGTTATTCACAGGCGTCAACGGTTCCACCCGCTGTGAGAGGGCTTCGGCCGGACTGCTCGAGGGGAGGTCCTTGTTCCCGAGTTGGATGTTGTGGGGGTGACGTGTCACGGAGACCCCGTCCAATACAGGCTGCCTGCACTGACGGCGGCTCCTGCCGCGGCGACAGAACGCTGATTCCCGCGCTGTCTTTTTCCGGGAGGTGAATTCCTTGTACCAGGGTATAACTGGTATTGCGGTCTTTATTCTGATGGCCTGGCTGGCGAGCGAACATCGCAGTAGCGTGGCCTGGAAGACCGTAATCACCGGATTGGGGCTCCAGTTCGCCGTTGCGGTCGTCCTTGTGAAAGCCCCTGTTTTCAGTGATTTTTTCGTCCATTTGAACCGCGTCATTCTGTCCCTTGAAGAATCGACCAGGGCGGGAACGGCGTTCGTGTTCGGCTACCTGGGAGGTGGTGAGCTTCCCTTTGCCGAGAAATTTCCCGGTGCCAGTTTCGTACTCGCCTTCCAGGCTCTGCCGCTGGTGCTTGTGGTCAGCGCATTGTCGTCCCTTCTGTTCCACTGGCGGGTTCTGCCGAGGGTCGTAAAGGGGTTTTCGTGGGCCCTCCAGCGGACCCTGGGCATCGGCGGAACAGAGGGCGTGGGGGTCTCAGCCAATATCTTCGTGGGTATGGTCGAATCCCCGCTTCTGATCCGACCT
Source organism: Nitrospirota bacterium (assembly GCA_003235715.1). GTDB lineage: Bacteria > Nitrospirota > Thermodesulfovibrionia > SZUA-242 > SZUA-242 > SZUA-242. Next base: position 40,719 of record QJVM01000261.1, on the reverse strand, counting down.
TACCTTCGGGATATGACCCGAAGCGAGATCTTCTCCGTCATGACCTGCGGCATGGCTACGATTGCCGGTACGGTTATGGTGCTTTACGCCGGCATTCTGAATGAAAAGATACCGGGCATTATGGGCCACATTCTCACCGCCTCCATCATCAGCGCTCCGGCGGCTGTGGTGGTGGCGAAGCTTATGGTGCCTGAGACCAAAGCGCCAACCCTGGGGGAGCTGATTCACCCCGAGATAACTTCGGGGGCCATGGACGCGGTTACAAAGGGAACGCTGCAGGGAATACAACTGCTCATCAATATCATCGGCATGATTGTGGTGCTTGTGGCCCTGGTTCATCTCGTGAACCTGACGCTGGCGCTTCTTCCCGGGATGGGCGGGTCGCCTCTAACGCTTCAGAGGCTTCTCGGTTATGCCATGGCCCCCGTCATGTGGCTCATTGGAATTCCCTGGCACGAGGCAGGCCTGGCCGGTTCCCTGATGGGGACGAAGACCGTCCTCAACGAGTTTCTGGCCTACCTGGAATTGGCCCGCTTGGAAGCCGGGACACTCAGTGAAAGGAGTACCCTTATTCTCACCTATGCCCTATGCGGTTTTGCCAACCCCGGAAGTCTCGGGATCATGATCGGTGGTATGGGGGCCATGGCGCCGGAGCGGCGGGACGAGATTGTGGCCATGGGCTTCCGCTCCATTTTTGCCGGGACCCTCACGACCTGCATGACCGGCGCGGTCATCGGGATAGTCCTGGCGCTTTAAACCATCGGTCTCCTCATTCCGCTAAGGATAAAGTCATGATCGAATCCCTGTCCACGCAACCGAGTAGCGAGACGATTCTCGTTGCCGAGGATCGTGCGTCCATGGGGGAGATGCTGAAGCAGGCTCTCGAAGCCGAGGGTTACCGGGTACTCCTGGCCAGCCATGGTGCCCAGGCCATCAAATTCATGTCCGAAAACCGGGTGGACCTCGTGCTCAGCGACCTCAAGATGCCCCGAAAAGGGGGGCTGGATGTGCTCAAGGCCGCCGTGGAGGAAAGGCCGGTGATCCCGGTGATTCTCATGACTGCGTTTGCAACGATCGAGATTGCCGTGGACGCCATGCGTCAGGGGGCCTACGACTTCATCCCGAAACCCTTCGACACCTCGCACCTTCTGATGAAAATATCCCGGGCCCTCGAAAGCCACAGGCTTTCCCGCGAGAACATGCTGCTGCGCGAGGAATCGGAATCCCGGTTAGGCGGCCACGATATCGTGGGTCGGAGCGAGGTGATGCGTCAGGCCATGGACCGGGTCCGCAAGGTCGCGCCAACCCGGACGACCGTGCTTGTACTTGGGGAGTCCGGCACGGGCAAGGAACTTTTTGCTCGGGCGATCCACCACCTGAGCCCCAGGAGGGACCGGGCTTTCGTGGCGATCAATTGTGCCGCTATTCCGGCCAACCTTCTGGAGTCGGAGATGTTCGGGCACGAGAAGGGAGCTTTTACCGGGGCGGACCGGAGGCGCATGGGCCGCTTCGAACTGGCCAACGGCGGGACGCTGTTCCTAGACGAGATATCCGAACTGGAGACTCCCCTCCAGGCAAAACTGCTGAGGGTTCTACAGGAAGATACGCTGGAGCGCGTGGGGGGCGAGATCTCCATTCCTGTTGATGTCCGAGTCATTGCGGCCAGCAATCGGAATCTGAGCGAAGACGTGAAGTCCGGCCGATTCCGGGAGGACCTGTACTACCGCCTGAATGTTCTTCCCGTCCATGTCCCGCCGCTTCGGGACCGGAAAGAAGACATACTCCCGCTGGCGGAATGGTTTGTTCAAAGGGTCAGCCGGGAGATAGGGTCCCGTCCCAAGAGGATTTCGCCAGAGGCAGCGCAGGTCCTTGAAGACTATTCCTGGAAGGGAAATGTTCGCGAACTCGAGAATACGATCGAGCGGGCCCTCATCCTGTGCGACGGAGACCAGGTCGAACCTCAGCACCTCGGCATCGGGTCTGCGGAACCCGGGCCGGGGCTCTTCGGAACGGTCCCCATGGACGGCAGCCTGCAGGCCACGGCTTCGGCCGCTCTGCGGCTGGTGGAGTCGGAGCGCATCCGTCGGGCGCTGACGGCGTGCGGGGGAAACAAGTCCCGTGTGGCCGAGGTCCTCGAAGTCAGCTATAAGACCCTCCTCACCAAAATCAAGGATTACGGACTCGGCTAGACAGAATCTTCGGACGTTTGTCAGGGAAGGCCAGCCGTGGAAAACGCCAGCGGTGAACCTATTCCGAAAACCGGATGGCTTTGCCGCGGAAAATAAGAGAGTAGGCGCGGTTCAGGGACAGGATGTCGGATTCGTCCCGTGTGGCGTAACGAACAAACTCATCCCGGTCTCCGTACCCGCGGGAATGCTTCCAGGAAGAACTGATGACCACCGCGCCCCTGTACATGACCTCCCTCTGGATATCCACCACGCCGTCGCTCCCGGCTGTGGCCGCTTCACGCCGGAGTTGTTCCAGAACCATGGCTTCGGCTGCAGCGATATCCGAGAAATCATCGAGCCGGATACTGGCCGTCACCATGGCCACTGCCGTGAACTTGCGCTCAGGGGGATCAATAAAGAGAGTGACCGATTCCACGGCTTTGGGGTAGGGAGGCGGGCCCCCGGAAAGCATGACCATACTCCCGGTGGCCACATACTCTGTGGCGCATCCCGCCGTCAGCATACCCGTGACGGAAAAAACGAGCAGGAGAGGTCGCCATGTTTTTGTTCCTGTAATCATGGCCCATTATACTGCGAGGAAGCTGAACGGAAAATGAATCGCCCGAAGTTCTGAAACAGGGAGGCTTTCAAACGCGGGCAGCGATTCTTGAAGCTGAGCCAAAAGCCTCCGGAATACGGTCGATGATATCGCGGGCGATGAGGGACCGCTCATCCTTGGCCGCGGCGGCGAGGTCTCCGGCAAGGCCATGAAGGTGGACCGCAGCCCGGGCTGCGTCAAAGGGGGCCAGCCCGCCGGCCAGGAGGGCCCCCGTCATTCCGGTAAGTACGTCCCCGCTTCCAGCCGTTCCCATACCCGAGTTCCCTGTAAGATTGATGCAGATGCGGCCCTCTGGGCCGCCCACAAGAGTATGGGCGCCCTTAAGAGCCAGCACATGATGATAACGGTCGGTAAAGGACCGGACTGCGCCCAATCGGTCGGCTTGAACCATGACGGTTTCGCAGTCCATGAGGCGTCCGAACTCTGCAGGGTGGGGCGTGATTGCGATCCTGCGCTTGATTCCCTTGAGAAACGCGGCATCGCCCATGAGGGCATTGATGGCATCGGCGTCAGCCACCGTGGGCTTTCTCACCTTCGAAAGGACCTCCCGGACGAGGATCATGATGTCGGCATTGACCGACAGCCCGGGGCCAACGGCCACCGCTGAAGTCTTTTTCGAGTATCTCAGGATGTCGGGTAGAGCCTTCCTTGAAAGGGTTCCTTCAGACGTTTCAGGAAGGGGTAGCGTCATGACTTCTGGAAATTTCCGGGTGGCCTCCAGGGCCAGACTCTCCGGAAGGGCAAGGGTTACGAGTCCGCAACCGGTGCGAAGAGCGGCCAGACCGGCGAGGAGGGCTGCACCGACCTTGCCCCTGGACCCTGCAAGGACGAGCAGGTGGCCGAAGGTCCCTTTATGCCCGTCCACGGGTCGGCCAGGAAGAATCCCGGCGATGTCCTCTGTGTCAAGCGTTTCAAGCCGGATATCCTCCATCTCCACGGCCTGGGGCGGAAACCCGATATCAGTCACGGTTAAATGTCCGGCGTATATGGTTCCCGGGTAAAGTACATGACCGACCTTGGGGAGTCCGAAGGTCACCGTCTGTGCGGCCCTTACCGCTTCGCCCATGACCTGACCGGTATCAGAGGAAATACCGGAAGGGATATCCACGGAAAGGACTCTCAAGGACGAAGCGTTTATCTTGCGGATAATATCCGCCGGAAGGTCTGTTACTTCACGTTGAAGCCCGGTACCAAAGAGAGCGTCCACCACTATAGACGAAGAACCCTGTGCCGGAAGGGAGAGATGGCCTCGGGACGAAACCCTCTTCACGGGTATCCCGAGATGAGCCAGAATGTCGTAGTTCCTCCTCGCATCCTTTTTCATTCGGTCAGGAGAGCCAATTAGAAATACCCTGACCCTGACCTCCTTGCGGGCCAGCTCCCGGGCAATCACAAACCCGTCACCGCCATTATTACCGGTACCGCAAACGATACAGGCCTCCTGTGGGAGAGGAGAGGATCCCTCTGTGATGGCTGAGGCCACGGCGAGCCCCGCCCTTTCCATGAGCACCATACCCGGTATGCCGAAGGTCTCAATGGTCCGAAGGTCAATGGACCGCATCTGGGCGGCTGTGCAAACTTTCAAAGACTTGCTCCCAAATCTGGCTGTTCGATGATGACCTGAGCTGCGGCGTATTCCCCGTCATGGGAGAGGCTGAGGTGAATACGACTCGTTTCGTGGTGTTCCCTGGCCAAACCATGGAGTAGGAGAAAGGGACGGCCCTCGTCACTGTTCATGACCTCGATGTCCTTCCATGGAACGACCGAAAGGCGGGATGCTTTGAAGAAGGCCTCCTTGGCTGCAAACCGGGCTGCGAGCGATGGATAAGGGTCTGCTCGTCGAAAACAGTATTTCTGTTCCTGTTCGGTAAAAAGACGGTCTAGAAATCGGGATTCCCATTTACGAGCAATACGCTCGAAGCGAGGAATGTGAACCAGGTCGATGCCGACCCCGGAAATCAAACACCTGCCTCCCGGATAAGCCTTCTCATCTCCCGTACAGCTTCGGTCATGCCGACGAGCACAGCTCTGGAAACGATGCTGTGCCCGATGTACAGGCCCCGTAAACCGGGAATGGCCGCGACCCCCTGCACGTTATGATAATCAAGTCCGTGCCCGGCGTTTACTGAGAGCCCGGACCTTATGGCTTCCTCCACGGCGGTGATGACCCTTTGGAGTTCACGGGTCCGTCGGGGTCCCATGGCATTGGCATACCGTCCGGTATGTATCTCCACGGAGTCGGCTCCCGTATCGACGGCGCGAAGGATGTCGTCCTTGTCCGGATTGATAAAAAGGCTCACGGCGATTTCTGCCGACCTCAGCTTTCCAACGGCCCTCCGGATCAGTTTTCCGGATTCCTTGAGGTTGAGCCCTCCCTCTGTGGTCAATTCCTGCCGCTTTTCAGGAACAAGGGTGACCATATCAGGTTTCACTTTCCGTGCGATTCGGACCATCTCCGCAGTGGCGGCCATCTCGAGGTTCAACTCGGACGATACGGTGCGCCGCAGAAGATCCAGGTCCCGATCATTGATGTGACGACGGTCCTCGCGGAGGTGACATGTGATTCCTTCGGCACCACCGAGGGTCGCCAGGAATGCAGCGGCCACAGGGTCCGGTTCAACGGTCTTCCTGGCCTCGCGTACCGTTGCGACATGATCGATATTTACGCCCAGAATCATTCCTACCCCCTTTATGAAAGCCGTATATTAACCGCACGGAATGGGCTTATCAAGAAAGAATGGGGAACGTTTCAAGATCCAAAGAGAACATCTCGCCACAATTTTCATGGCACAGGACGGACTTGTCCCGTGCATCGGGGCGAAGACGAGGGAAAGTTCAAAGACCTCTTCAAATGGCTCCGGATATTTTTCTTTTAAAATCAAAAAGATGCATTGCCCCGATGTTGACAAGTTTTTTTCCAAGGCAGTACAATTTCTATAAGCAATAAGGGTGGAAGACCAGGTTAAGGGAAGGGGAATTTCACCGATAAGTGGAATAGACCAGACCAAATCATGACAGGAGCTTCGAATGTTTGAACGATTTACGGAACGGGGTCGCAAGGTGATCGTCTATGCCCGTGAGGAGGCGGAGCGGAGACAAAACGATTATCTGGGCTCCGAGCATCTGTTGCTGGCCCTTCTTCGGGATGAGGACACCTTGCCCGTGGCCATTCTGAAGAAGATGGGGATCGCTATTGAAGAGGTCAAGATGGAGGTCGAGCGGAATCTGCCGACCGGCTCCAATATTCTGACCTTCGGGGACATCCCGTTTACGCCCCGAGCCAAGAAGATTCTTGAACTGGCCGTCGAGGAGGCTCGGCTTCTGGGGCACAGTTATATCGGGAGCGAACATCTGCTGTTGGGAGTTATCCGGGAAAGTGATGGCATTGCCGGAAAAATTCTGAGGAGCCTTGGGGCCAACCTTCTGGGAGCACGTCAGCTGGCCATCAACCTGTCGCTTCGGGGACAGCCACAGGCCAAGGAGCGAAAAAGCCAGACTCCGGCTCTGGATGAGTTCGGCCGCGACCTGACGAAACTGGCCCGGGAGAACAAACTGGACCCGGTCATTGGCCGGGAGACGGAGATCGAGCGGGTGCTCCAGATCCTCTCACGCCGTATCAAGAACAATCCGGCGATTATCGGCGAGCCCGGCGTGGGCAAGACCGCCATCGTGGAAGGTCTGGCCCAGAAGATCGTCCAGGGCGAGGTTCCGGAGGGGCTGCTGAGCTACCGGATTGTGGCGCTGGACCTCGGGGCGCTTATCGCCGGAACGAAGTATCGGGGGCAGTTCGAAGAACGCCTGAAGCTGGTGATGAAGGAGATTGCCCAGGCGGACAACATCATTCTGTTTATCGACGAACTACATACGCTGGTCGGGGCCGGCGCCGCCGAGGGTTCTATCGACGCGTCGAGCATGCTGAAGCCGGCCTTGTCCCGGGGAGAGATCCAGTGTATCGGTGCGACGACGCCTAATGAGTACCGCAAGCATATTGAAAAGGACGGCGCCCTTGAGCGTCGCTTCCAGCCCATCTACCTGACCCCGCCCACCGTGGATGAAACAGTGGGAATTCTCAAGGGTATACGTCCCAAGTATGAGGCCCATCACCGTGTGAAGATCAGCGACGACGCCCTGACCATGGCTTCGCGGTTTGCGGACCGGTACGTAACGGACCGCTTTCTTCCGGACAAGGCCATCGATATCATCGATGAGACCGGCGCCCGGATAAAGCTGAAGCGATATATGATTCCTCCGGAACTCCGGGATCTGGACAAGGAGTTGAAACGATTTGAGAAGGAAAAGAGCCTTTACATAAAGCTGCATGATTTTGAGAAGGCCGCTTCGATTCGTGCAGAAGAGACGCGGGTCAAGCAGATCCGGGACGACGTGGAGAAGCGTTGGCGGGCCAACCAGGAGAAGGACGTTCCCGTTGTGGGTCAGGAGGATGTGGCCTATACCGTAGCCAAGATGACGGGTATCCCGCTGTTCCGCCTCGAGGAGAAGGAATCGGAAAAGCTCATACGAATGGAGGATGGTCTCCACAAGCGTATCGTCGCCCAGGAAGAGGCCATCACCGCGATCTCCAAGGCGGTCCGCCGTTCAAGGGCGGGACTCAAGTCCCGGAACCGGCCGATTGGGTCTTTCTTCTTTCTGGGCCCGACGGGCGTGGGGAAGACGGAACTGGCCAAGGCCTTGGCCGAGTTTCTCTTCAACGATGACAATGCCATCATCAAGGTGGACATGTCTGAATACATGGAGAAGTTCAATGTCTCCCGACTGATTGGCGCTCCTCCGGGATATGTGGGGTACGAAGAGGGCGGGCAGCTTACCGAGAAGGTCCGTCGTCGGCCATATTCGGTCATCCTGCTGGATGAGATCGAGAAGGCCCATCCGGACGTCTTCAATATGCTTCTCCAGGTACTGGACGAGGGCCAGCTCACGGACAGTTTTGGCCGACGGGTCGATTTCCGGAACACGGTGATTATCATGACCTCGAACCTAGGGGCTCGGGTGATTGACAAGAACGCTCCGCTTGGATTCCAGAAACCTACGGGCGAGACCATGTATGAAAAGATCAAGGACAGCGTGCTGTCGGAACTGCGAAGGACGTTCAATCCCGAGTTTCTGAATCGCGTGGACGATGTTGTGGTCTTTCATCCCCTGGAACGTTCACACCTCATCCAGATCCTGGATCTGCTCGTTTCCGAACTGAACGAGCGGCTCATCGACCAGGAGTTGCAGGTGGAGCTGTCAGACGAGGTCAAGGAATGGGTCCTTGAACATTATTACCAGCCCATGTACGGAGCCAGGCCCCTCAGGCGGGCCATCCAAAAGACGCTCGAGGATCCGCTTTCGGAGGAGATCCTGAAGGGACGCTTTCAGGAAACGGCCCGGATCCGGGTGGAACTCGAGGGCGGCGAACCCATTTTTGTTGAATCAGAAGTGGAGATGCTTTCGGGCGTGAACTAACCCCGGAAGTAGGGGACAAGCAACAGGCCGGGTGGACCCGAAAGGGACCCCGGCCTCTTCATTTTTGGGCAAATCGAGAACCGGATCAGGACGGAAGAATCCGGCCATCTATCATACGGACAATACGGTCGCACTGGGAGGAGAGGGACTCGTTGTGCGTAACCAGTATAAAGGTGATATTCCTTTCCCGGTTGAAGTGTCTCAGCAGCTCGAAGACCTCCTGTCCGGTCCCGGTATCAAGATTTCCGGTGGGCTCATCGGCCAGCACAACCCGAGGAGAAGTCACGAGGGCCCGCGCGACAGCGACTCGCTGCTGCTCACCCCCGGAGAGTTCCCCGGGTTTGTGATGAATGCGGTCTGCCAGACCTACCTGGCCCAGTATCTGTTCGGCGCGCGCCTCATCCTCGCGGCGGGTCTTGCCCCCGATCATGTTGGCCAGAAGAACGTTTTCAAGAGCCGTGAACTCCGTCAAAAGGTAATGAAACTGAAATACGAATCCGATGTTTCGGTTTCGGAAGGCCGGAAGCCGGGCCTCCGGCAAGGAGAAGATATCCTCGCCCTGAAAGAAAACCGACCCCGAGCTGGGCCGGTCGAGCGCCCCCATGATATGGAGCAGGGTGCTTTTGCCGGCTCCGGAGGGGCCCATGATGCTGACAAATTCGCCCTCTGCCACGGAAAGGGACACCCCGTTCAGGGCTTGCAGGATGCGGGGGCCCAGCTTGAAGGTCCTTTGTAGGTTGCGTACGTCGATCACGGAATCTTGTCCCGGATTTCTTTCAAACGTTCACCGGCCTTGTCAGCAGCCTCCTCGATCCGGTCTGCCTTGTCCGCCGTTTTCTCCAAAGTATCGCCCAGAGATTGTCCGGTCTCCTCCGTCTTCTGGGCGACCCAGCGGAAGGAATCCCCTCCTCCAGTGATGGCGAGATAAATGGCGAACCCGGCAAGGAGCAGAGCCACAAGGACTAACCATTTCACAGCTTTCAATGCCTTTATCACCATGTCCTGACTCCTCTGGCAAGGTTCCGACGGGGTCCGGGGCCCCCACAATCTTCGAGCATGCCCGGCACCGGGCCCGGGTTCCTATTCATAACGTAAGGGCTCTATAGGATCGAGTTTGGCCGCTTGCAGGGAGGGGTATACCGTCGCCAGCAGGCTGATGAGCATGGCCGCCAGACCTACCCACAGGAAATCCCCCGCCCGCATGTGCACGGGGAGGTGGTCCAGGTAGTACACGTCTCCCGGAAGAGAAATGAGCTGAGTTTCCTGGAGAACATAGCAGAGGATATACCCGCCCGCCAGACCCAGAGCAGTCCCGAGAATGCCCACAAAGAGGCCCTGGGTCATGAATATGGTCATGATACCGCGTCGGGTGGCTCCCATCGTCTTTAGGATGGCAATGTCCCTGCTCTTTTCGATGACCATCATCACCAGAGTTCCAACGATGTTGAAAGCCGCTACCAAGATGATGAGAGTCAGAATGAGGAACATGGCGATCTTTTCAAGTTTGAGCGCCGCAAAAAGATTGCGATTCATCTGCATCCAATCCCTGGCATGATACGGGTAGCCCAACCGGGCCTGAAGACGGCGGGCGACTCTTCCGGCCTCGTAAATATCCTCAAGCCTCAGTTCCACCCCGGTAATTCCGTCCTCCATATTCAGAAAGTCCTGTGCGTGGGGAATATCGATATAGGCCAGGCTGGCATCATACTCGTACATGCCCGCTTCGAAGATCCCGGTTACCCGGAACCCCCTGGCCTTCGGAATCATCCCCATCGGGCCCAGGGCGCCCAGAGGGGATATCATATTCACCCGGTCTCCTACGTGTACGCCGAGAATGTGACTCAGCTCCCGTCCGATGACGAGACCGGGAAGACCCTTTTCACCGCCCTCCGTAAAGTCGAGTTCTCCCTCTTTCAGGTTGCTTAGAAGATCAGTTGTTTCCGCCTCCTTGAGGGGATCCACTCCACGGAGAACCACTCCGTGGACTTTGTCTCCGGAACTCAGCATGACCTGGCCAATAATGAACGGCGCCACCCCAGTGACCCCTTCTTCCTGCGCGGCTTCATCCATGACGCGCCGCGAATCCGTCATTCTTCCGGTGTACTGCATGACCACCACGTGGGCATTGACTCCGAGGATTTTCTTGCGCAGGTCGTCCTGGAATCCTGTCATCACCGAGAGAACGGTGACCAGCGCCATGACTCCCAGAGCCACTCCCGCAATGGAAATGATGGTATTCACCGATATAGAGCGATTTCTCTTCTTGGCACGGAGGTAGCGGAGTCCGACGAAGAGCGGGTAGGCTGGTCTCATCTGGTTCTTCCCCGTGGTTACCGGCCGGGATTTCCAGCCCTTTCGTGCCTTCTCGGAAAGAGGCGAGGATCAGGCCTGTGGATCTTCCGTATCGGCATCGGAGATCAGGCTTCCGGCTTCAGCTGCGGAAAAAGGATAACGTCCCGGATGGACGGGGACGCGGTCAGCAACATGACAAGGCGGTCCACCCCGATGCCTGCACCAGCCGCCGGAGGCATACCGTATTCGAGGGCTCTCAGGAAATCCTCGTCCATGAGATGGGCTTCCTCGTCTCCCTGTTCACGGTCCCTGAGCTGCGACTCAAAACGTGCCTTCTGGTCAAAAGGGTCATTCAGCTCTGAGAACGCGTTGGCTATTTCACGCCCGTCAATGAAAAGCTCGAATCGTTCCACCAGATGAGGCTCATCCCTCTTCCTTTTGGCCAGGGGACTCAGTTCCACGGGATGATCGATCACAAAGGTGGGCTGAACCAGCCGCGGTTCTATGATCTCTGAAAAGATCTCGTCCAGAGCCTTGCCCAGGGAGTGGACGTTGCTCATATCCATGCCTTTGGCGGTCCCCCAGGCTTTTGCGGCTTCAAGCCCGCCAAGGGCGTCTTCAGGAATCCCCTCCTCGCGGAGGGCATCCATCATTCGCAGGCGGGGCCAGGGAGGCGTGAAATCAATTTTTCCATCGCCAAGGTTCACTTGCAGACTTCCGGTGTTTTCGGTCACCACGGTCACAAGGAGATTCTGGATGAAGTCCATCATCACGCGGTAGTCCGCATAAGCCATGTAGAACTCCACCATGGTGAATTCAGGGTTGTGCCGGGTTGAGATGCCTTCGTTTCGGAAGTTTCTGTTGATCTCGTAGACCCGTTCAAAACCTCCCACGAGCAGACGCTTGAGGTATAGCTCCGGTGCTATGCGGAGGAAAAGGTCAATGCCCAGGGCGTTGTGATGGGTCTTGAAGGGTTTTGCGGTCGCGCCTCCGGGGACGGATTGCATCATGGGCGTCTCGACCTCGATAAATCCCTTCGAGTCGAGGAAGTGGCGGATGGAACGGACGATTTGGGTGCGAAGTTTGAACGTCTCTCGAACCCCCGGGTTGACGATCAAATCCACATACCGCTGGCGGTATCGTGTCTCGATATCACTGAGCCCGTGCCACTTCTCAGGGAGGGGGCGGATGGACTTGGTCAGTAAACGGAAGGACGCCACACTGACCGTCAGTTCGTTTGTCTTGGTTCTAAAAAGGGTTCCACGAATGCCGATTATATCTCCCACGTTCAGTTTCTTGACCAGCTTGAACCCTTCCCCCAACTGGTCCTTCTGAAAAAAGATCTGAATCTTTCCCGTGCTGTCCTGGAGATGCGCAAAGGCCGCTTTTCCAAAATTTCGGAGGCCGACAATCCGGCCTGCCAGGCGGTACTCCCGGGCCGTCGCCTGGAGGGCTTCCTCTGAGGCCTCCTTCCATTCATCCACCACAGGGCCTGCCGTGTGAGAAACCTCGAAGGGCTCACTGCTGTACGGTTCGCACCCCAGTTCCCGGATTTCCTGAATGGTCTTGATTCGCTCCTTTACGATTTCGCTGTATTCGTCCAAGAAGGCCCCCTTCAATGTTATGAAACGCAATGATAATGCGGGCTTTTTCCTTTAGTCAAGGAGGTCCTGTCCTCGCGGCTGAAAATGCGGGCGATTTTCGGAAGCGGACGGGGTCAGGCTTCGCCGAGATAGGCTTCTCTGACCCGGGCATCGCGCAACAGGTCTTGCGCCGGATTCTCCATGACCACCTGGCCGGTTTCGAGCACCCACCCGTAGTCGGACAGACGGAGGGCGGCGTTTGCATTTTGTTCCACTAGGAGGACCGTGATCCCGTCGGACGCTATCTGGCGGATGATCGTGAAGATCTTTTCCACCACGAGGGGAGCGAGTCCCAGACTAGGCTCATCCAGAAGCATGACACGGGGGCTGGCCATCAGGGCACGACCGATGGCCACCATTTGCTGCTCACCGCCCGAGAGGGTGCCTCCCTCCTGGCCAAGGCGCTCGGCCAGCTTGGGAAAATAGCCGAGGACCCTTTCCATATCCTTACGAACACCTGAGGAATCCTTACGGATATAGGCCCCCAGCATGAGATTTTCCCTTACGGTGAGACGCGGGAAGATCCGTCTCCCCTCAGGGACCTGGGAGATGCCCAACTTGACGATCTGGTCAGGGGGAAGGCTCTGTATGGGCATTCCGTCAAAGGAGACCGTCCCCTGTCTTGCCCGTTCGAGACCCGAGATGGTCATCAGCGTTGTGGTCTTTCCCGCCCCATTGGCTCCTATCAGGCAACCAATGCTACCCTTCCGAAGGGTGAGGCTGACCCCCTTCAAGGCATGGATGTTTCCGTAATAGGTATGAACGTTATCGAGTGAGAGCATGGGGGAGGCCATTGCTTGCCAGGCGTCACGCCCCTGCCTGGCGGGATGGGGGTCAACTGCCCTTCCGGCCAACGACCTTGTGGCGCAGTTTCCCAATGATCCTGTTGAGCGGGTTGCTTCTCTTTAGAAATGGAATGGGAGGAGACCGGCGGGTTCCGAGTCGTTTCAGTTCCCAGAGCAGCGCCCGAGAGTTTGCATTGAAAGTCAAACCCCTCTGGATTGCCTGCATGGCGGACTTCTTGTCGCCGGCTGAAAGATAGGCTTTGCTCAGATTGAGAAAATATGGGGAATAATCCACGGACGTTCCGTTCACCAGAGCGTCACCCAGCCCGTTGATGGCTTTGCGGCATAGCTGTACACCCCGCCTTCCGTCCTTCTCAACGACCGATATGAGATATCCCTGGTAGGAAAGCAGAAACGGATCATCAGGATAATATCGAAGAGCCTCCCGGATGGCTCCGAGCGCGGGGTTGCGTCGGCCCGAGCGGAGTAGCCTCAAGACCTCCTCCTGAAACTCTGCGCAGCTTTTCGGTTGGGTTCCCTGCAGTTGGTCCATGGGCCAAGACGTTCTTCATACAGAACACGGCCCGCTCGGAATGGGAGGACATGGCCAACCCGGAGAGCAGCCGTCTGGATGAGGACCTATTCTAGCGGATATCCATCGACTTGGGAAAATCCAACGTCATGGTCGCAGACGGTGGATTCCTGAAGGAGCCTTACGGGTGGAGGTCTGCTCGCGTGAACGGTCAGGGAAACCCTCGCGGCCGTGGTTGCAGGAAACGCCGTGCATCGAGTCCGTCCCCCTGCTATTGCCAGGGGGACCCCCGGTAGTTGGGTACATCATCTGCCCTGAACGAAGGGTCCAGCTTTCCGCAAAGGCGTTAAGGTTCCGGCGTGCTTGTGTCGACAATTTACGTAATGGATGACAATGGAACAGGGTCAAGATACGGCTTTTCCACGGAAAGTCTGGTCAACCTGACGGAAGAGATGGTCTTCGATGCCATTCAGGAGGCCATTGACACGCGCGAGGAGCCCTTCTGTCAGTGCGACGTCTGTGTGCAGGATATTGCAGCTCTTGCCTTGAACAGCACACCGGCCAAGTATACCCGGAGTGACGTGGATCGTTATTTTCCCACCCCGTCAGAACTGAAGGAGCAGGCGAGGATCCGAAACATCGCGCGAGAGCAGGTGGCTCTTGCCATTCGCATCATCCAGAAGTACTGCCATCATTAGACCCCTACGACTACACACGGGCAAGGACCCTCGTCAGGGCTTGGTCACACAGCATTTCCAGACGCACGAGTCCCTGGGGCACATCGTGCAACTCCCCAGAATGTCGGAACCCGCGACGCTGACGAGGCTTCCGAGAGGGTCCGGAAGTTCGCCCCTGATGGTGATTTGCTTGCCCAGGTCTGTGGCTTTCCGGTTGGCGTGGCAGAGGACCTGAAACAGGTTTACGTCTGCTGTTCGGACATCATGAAAATCGACGATAACCCGGGAAGAACCATTGGCCAGGGCTTGTCCGAGTAAGGTATGCAGCCGCGCCGTTGATTGAAGCGTCAAGTTCCCTTCTATGCTCAGGATCCCTGTATTCCCCTTCTTTTCCAGTGTATAGCCCAGCATGACATGTGCTCCTTTCGTTAGGCCCCTCCCGCGGGTCTCAGGGGGCTGCCGGATTGGCCCTTTAACTTGGTTTCAGGATGGCATGTCTCCTGGAGACGGTAAAGGTAATTTTCACATCGGCAGGGGTGGTGCAGGGCATGAATATTGCCGATTGGTAAACGGACGAAATAAGTCTCGTGAGGAATGATAAGTCGTAACGGTCAGGCGGCGTCTCGACCGAGATAGGCCTCTATGACCCGGGGGTTCTGTTGTACCTCATCGGGGGTCCCCTCGGCAATCTTTTCGCCATGGTCCAGGACTACGATTCGGTCACAGATGCGCATGATCACTTTCATGTCGTGCTCGATAACCAGGATGGCTGTGCCCCGTGACCTGACCTTTTCCATCAGCCGTACCAGACCGGCCGTCTCTTGCGGGTTCATTCCGGCGGCGGGTTCATCGAGCAGCAATAGACGGGGTTCGCTGGCCAGTGCGCGGGCAATTTCGAGGCGGCGCTGGTCTCCATACGCGACGTTCGTTGCCAGTGAACACGCCTTGTGGTCCAGTCCGACAAAGCGCAGCCATCCCAGAGCCTTTGCGGTGATCGCATCCTCCTCGTCGTCCTGGCGCCGAGTGCGAAACAGGGCTCCCCAGAAACCGACCGTGGCCTTACGGTGAAGACCTATCCGAACATTGTCCAGCACGGTCAGACTCCCGAAGAGCCGGATGTTCTGGAACGTGCGGGCGATTCCGAGCGCATTCACCTCGTCGGGTCGCATCGTGGCGCCGAATACCGCCTTGACCCCTGTAGCGAAGAGGTTTCTGAGCACCCAGACGCCAAAGGCCAAGAGTGTAAGAGAAAAGGCCGCGGCTAATGGTTTGAGGGAGGTATACTGCATCCAGTCGGGCCCAATCGGGAAGAACCGATAATCCGAAAAACGTTCAAGGGTCAACGACCAGTACAGGCCGCCTCCCACATCCAGGAAGGCAAATAGAATCATGAGGCCGCGGGCCCATTCCTGGCCATAGCGAACTCGCAGTGCAGTAAGAACGCGCAATCCTCCGACCAGCAGAAGACCGAGGGCGGTCTCCAATTGGAAGAACACGTGAGGAAGCACCAGAGCCGTCACCATGGGAATCCAGACCAAGGCGGCCCCTATGCTGAGATGCCCCAGAAGGTGGACCCTCTTTCGGGCGGACGGTTCCACGGGGGGGGCGATGTTTGCATCGTCGAAGAGGATCGTTCCTGCGGATGGTTTCGTGATTCCGGTCAGGCAATTGAAAACCGTAGTCTTCCCGGCGCCGTTGGGGCCGATAAGCCCCACGACTTCCCCGGGATTTACCGAAAGGCTTACACCGGAAACCGCCGCAAGGCCTCCGAAGGTCTTGCACAAGCCACGGGCTTCAAGAAGAGGCTTCCCGTGGGCCTTCGGCGACACGGACCGACCCAACGTCACCGGGCTGACCCCTTTTGCGTCAGGCTTTTCACCGGCTGGGGGTCAATCGAGTGCATGGCGATTCTCCCGGGTTTCATGGGCATAGCGGTTCTCGTCAAGCTGTCTGCGGGTTCTTTCGCAGGCCGGGTGCATCTCAAACGTTACGCCAACAGTCGGGAACAGTCCTGCCGGCCGGACGCGCATCATAATGACCAGAAGCAATCCGAAGATGAGGTAGCGGGCATTGACGATATCCGGACTGATCCAGTCCAGACCCGTCTGCTCTGTCCACTCCACGAGCCGACCCAGACCGACCCTGAGAACTTCTGTCAGCGGAATCAGGATGGCGGCACCCAGCATGACGCCGGTGATGGAGCCCATGCCTCCCAGTACGATCAGGCAGAGAACCAGGATGGATTCCCAGAACTTGAACATATCCGGATGAAGAAAATGAAACCAGCCCGCGTAAAAGGCGCCGGCGGCTCCGCCGATGGCTGCGCTCACGGCAAAGGCCAGGGTTTTGTGGCGCGCGATGTGAATCCCGCAGGCCTCAGCAGCAATTTCGTCCTCCCGGATGGCGAACCAGGCCCTTCCAACCCTTGAATCTTCAAGCCTACGGGAGATCCCCACGACGGCAAACAGCAACGCCAGCATGAGGTAGAAGTACTCCCAGTCCCGGTTCAGGGCGTAGCCGAAGAGCATGGGCGCTTCTATCCCGGGAATGCCCATGGGGCCCCGGGTGAGCCATAATTCATTCCGGATGACGAGCACCACGAGTTCGCTGAAGCCGAACGTCACGATGGCAAAATAGTCTCCGGTGAGTCTCAGCGTCGGCGCCGCACGGAGTATCCCCCATAGGGCGCTGTGCAGGGCTGCAGCCGGAAGAGCAATCCAGAAGGAGAGATTGTACTGGACCATGAGCAGGCCGGCCGTGTAGGCGCCCACTCCGTAAAAGCCCACGAACCCCAGGTCCAGGAGCCCGGTGAATCCCGGAACAAAGTTGAGGCCGACGGCCAGCACCATGTACAGGAGCGTCAGAGTGGCCACGCGGACGACGTAATCGGTGGCCCCGCCCATCGGGAGCCACGGGAGCAGGGCCGCTGCAGCCAGAAAAAGCGCGGCCGCCGACCTGGGGTGTTCTTCGATAAAAACTCTCAGTTTGAGTCCGCCCTGCATGGCTCAGACCTTCTGTACCGTGGACTTCCCCAAGATCCCGGAGGGCTTGAACAGAATCACCAGGATCATAACGGCATAAGCGATCCCGTCCCGATAGGCGGAGGAAATATAGCCGGCCCCGAACACTTCAGCCACGCCGAGAACCACGCCACCCAGCATGGCCCCCGGAACGCTTCCGATACCGCCCAATACCGCGGCGGCAAAGGCCTTGACTCCGGCGGTATAACCCATCGTGGGCCAGAGGGCGTTATAGAAGACCCCTACCAGAATGCCGGCAACGGCGCCCAGCGAGGAACCGATGGCAAAGGTAAAGGAAATGATCCGGTCCACGTGAATGCCCATGAGAGCGGCGGTGCGTTTGTCCTGGGCGATGGCCCTCATGGCCGTACCGGTCCGGGTGTGGTTGATGATGGCGTGCAGAACGAGCATCAGGACGAAGGTTACGAGAAGCATGAAGACCTGAAGCCATCCGATCTGCACGTCGCCCGCCTGAAAGGCGGTTTTGCCGAAGAAGGAGGGAAGACTGGTCTGCGGAAAGCTCCGAATCTGGGCCCCCCACTTGATCAGGGCCACGTTCTGAAGGAAGATGCTGGCACCGATGGCGGTGATCAGGGCGGCGAGCCGGGGGGCATTGCGGAGCGGGCGATAGGCTGCCCGGTCCAGCAGGATCCCGAACAGGCCGCACAACATTACCGTGAGGACGACCGCGGCAAAGAAGGGAACGTGATAAACGGTTACCAGGTGGTAGGCGATAAAGGCTCCGAGCATATAGATTTCGCCATGGGCAAAATTGATGAGCTCGATAACCCCGTACACCATGGTATAACCCACTGCGATGAGCGCATAGACCCCCCCGACCGTCAGTCCGTTTACGAACTGCTGAAAGAAGAGAGAGAGACTGTCAACCA
This sequence comes from Nitrospirota bacterium, assembly GCA_003235715.1. Lineage (GTDB taxonomy): Bacteria > Nitrospirota > Thermodesulfovibrionia > SZUA-242 > SZUA-242 > SZUA-242. The sequence goes on along the minus strand of QJVM01000261.1, from coordinate 22,627 downwards.
GGTACTGGAGATCCATACAGGTCCGGCCTATCCATGTTTCGGTCAGAGACGTCCGTGCCTGTATCTTAACAGCCCAGGTTGGCGTCCCCGGAGCAAACCATGCCTCCGGAGGGGGCCCGGGTCTTTGCAGGAGGACGCGGAAAGGTGATGTTACTTGATCTGTTTTTCGGCACTCACCCACTGACCCTTGCGGATCGTCTTTACAAAGGCCGCTTTGAGGCAATCCCCGTTCTCGTCAAAGACGGTGAGCCCCGTGATCCCGTGGTAACCCCGTTCAGGGGAATTCATGGAGGCCAGATATTCCCGAATCTTCTCCCGGTCGGTTCCCACTTTTTCGATGGCCCGGGCGGCAATGCCGACGGCATCGTACGTGTTGGCGGCGAACCAGTTGGGTTCCTTGCCAAACCGCTTCCTGTAGGCTTCGATGAAGCCACTGGCTTCCGGACCTGCGCCGTCAGGAAGGAAGGGAGTGGTCACCAGTAAGCCCTCTGCGTCCGGATTCCCCAGCATGATTTCATCGTCCAGGCCATCGGCTCCGTAGAATCCCACATTGAGACCGAGCTTTCTGGCCTGCGAGATGATGAGGGTTCCCTGCGGTGCGTATCCCGGGATGAAGATGGCATCTGGGCGGAGCATTCTGAATTTGGAAAGCTGGGGCGTGAAATCGGTGGTTTCGGAGGTGTAGGCTTCTTCCCCCACAATCCGGACCTTTTGCTTCCTGGCCTCTTCCACAAAGGCGGATTTGAGCCCCATGGAATAATCGTTGGTTTCAAAGAAGATGGCGACCTTTTTCCATCCCAGGGCCTCACTGATATACCGGGCCAGGAAGGCCCCCTGGAAATCATCCTTGTAGACGTTGCGGAAGTAGTAGGGACTGGACTTGCCTAATTGCGGGTTTGTGCTGGCCGGCGAAATCGCCGGAAGTTTGGCCTTTCTGTAAATCGGAAGAGCCGCAAGACTGGCAGATGAGCACAGATGCCCGATCACGATGGAAACCTGCTGGTCTCCGGCCAGGCGGGTGGCCACGTTTGTAGCTTCCTTGGGGTCGCAGAGTTCATCTTCCAGGGAAATAGCGATCGAGCGTCCGTTGATGCCCCCCGCCGCATTGATTTCGGACGCTTTCAATTCGGCCCCGTTCTTGACTCCCTCTCCGAATGTGGCCAACTGGCCGGTAAAGGGTGAGGCGACGGGCAGTTTGATATCGGATTCGGCCCAGACGAGGGACGAGAGGCCGAGAAACAGGCATATCCAGGTTGCAGCACTTGCGAATTTCCTCATGGGATAACCTCCGCGGCAGGAAGAAATGTGAAACGGTGGTTTGTCCCGGGGACACCCTGCTGGCCAACGCTCTGTTTGCAGACCGCCCTTCAATTCGGCTGACGAGGGGGAGGTTGGCCGCCCGTAGAGGCGGTCCGCCGGTTCAAGGCGATGATAGCAGCCAAAAAAAAGGGGTGTCAAGAATTTGAGACGGCTGGTGAAGCCCGCTTCCGGCGTGTCCGTGTCCCTGTCGCAGGGCCTTGGTTTCGAAGATTGCGATAAGTCCAGGAGGGCCCCGCTGGACGTGAAAGAGCACTTCTTGAAACGGGCCTGCTTGAATCAGAATCTATTGGTGATCCGCCGGAACGTCTTCGAATTTCACCCGCCCCCCTTCCACGAAAACAAGACTGCCTTGCACCGCCTGACCCGGAAACGCTTCCTTCACCAACCCCATGTACTGAGCCAGTTGTTGCCGATACTCGGGTAGGAATTCGGCGTTGAACATGGTTTTGTAATCCAGTACGGTAATGCCTTCCTTGGCAAACATCACGGCATCGGCCTTTCGTCTGGACCCATCGGCCAGAGCCAAAGGGAGTTCGGGCAGGATGTCCTTCGAGGAAAGCCAATCTCTTGTACGGGGATTCTCTTCCAGCGCCTCAAGGTCGGCGCGGAGCCGCGCGGTCCCGGGACCGCCAAGAACCGCCCCGTAGCGTTGCACCGCAGCGGCCACAGACCCTTCCAGAGAGCGTTCGAATGCGTACCGCTCCACGGCGAAATGGAAGGCCTCCCCGTATATTCTTGCCTGCACTCTCTCGACCGAAAATGCATTTTCCCTCCCGTGCCGTTCATCCGGTCTCTCGTCTGACGAAGCCTGGGAAGGAATAGTCTGATCAGGGCGTGAATCCGGGGGACCGCTTTCTGTTTCCTGATCGCGCCCGACCGGACTCACGCGCTCCCCGGTCTCCGATGCTGCGATGGGTGCCTCTCCCGCTTCCCTCCCGTCATTCCCAGGCTCAATTCCGGAACCCGAAGCATGCAGGACCGTGTCGACGGTTCCCGTACCGTGTTGGACCCCGATTGCCTCGCACAAGACCGAGAACCATGACCTTGCTTTGTGCTCAGTATCCTTGCGGGCAACGGGTTCAGGAACGCCAAGGATGAACAGTGCGTCCATGGCCCGTGTCAAGGCCACGTAGAGCAGGTTCAACGCGTCCATCCGGAACGCCTCCTGCTCCTGACGGTATACCTCGGCGAGAGAACCCGCGAAGGGGAGTTCATTCTTGCTCGGGGTGAGATGGATGGCGTTCAGCTGGAATCGATCGCCAAGCGGCATCATGAAATTGGATTTCTGTTTGCTGAACGTGAAGGATTCATCGGTCTGGGGGAGGAATACGGCCCTGTATTCCAGCCCCTTGGACTTGTGGACCGTGAGGACCTGAACCGCGTCCGGCTCCGACTCGGGGGCCATGGGCACGGCGCGGCCGTAGCGTTCCACGGCCGAAAGAAAGGACCGGAGTCCCGAGGCGCCATGGGCTTCGGGAAAAGCGCCTGCCAGTTCCACGAGTTTCACAAGATTCCCGGGGTCGTTGAAGACGCGACCGAGGGAGAATCCGCGGATGATTCGAACCACGAGTTCCCGGATGCTGACCAGATCTGCGATGTCCCTCAGATGGCTGAGAAGCCGGTGGGCGCTCCCCATGTGGAGGGCCAGGGCCTCCATTCGCCGGGCGGGTTGGGTCTCCAGAAGGTTTATACGCTCAGGTGCGGGGCGGTTCTTCATGAGCTGGGAGAGAAATTCCATAAGGTGCAAATCATCGGTGGGGTCCGAGAGATAGTGGAGCAGAGCCATCACGCTCCGGATGGATGCGCTGTCGAAAAGAGAGCTCTTCTTGTCGGTTGCGGCCGGGATGCCCCGTTGCTCCAGATATTCGGCCACCTCTGTGCAGGTCTTGTTGTCGAGGAGGAGAACCGCCATGTCCCTGTAACGGAAGCCACTGGAATGGCATGTGGCAATTCTTCGGGACAGAGCCTCATAAAGCGGACTATGCGGGCTCTCCTTGTCCCCGCGCGGGACCGTGGCCATCTCGACGTATCCCGCGTCTTTCCGAAAGCCCGCCTGCGGGGAGAAGTCATAGCGTTCGGTCCTGGAAATGTACCGGAATACCGTATTGACGAAAGAGACGATGCTCTGCGCCGAGCGGTAGTTTACGGGAAGTTCGTCCGGCTCTATTCCCCGGTTTTTCAACTCCTCTCGAACGTGATAAAACAGCCGGCTCTCGCCCCCGCGAAACCGGTAGATGGCCTGTTTGGGATCCCCCACGTAGAAAAAGGAGCCCTCGTGGTCGGCTGTTATTTCAAGGATGATCGGTCGGAAGATTTCCCACTGGAGAATATTCGTATCCTGAAATTCATCCATCAGAAGATGTTTGACGCGTGCGTCGATCCGATAATAGAAATAGTCGTGCGCGCCTGCGAGAAAATCGGGATCGTTGTCGCCGTACCCCACCATAAGCTCGAAACAGAGCCGTTCCACGTCCGAAAAAGACAGTTTCCGGTCCCGACGCTTTATCCGGTCGGCATGGCTGAGGTATCTCTGGAAGAAATAGAGGAGGGCCCCCACGGCAAAGCGGCTCTTGGCCTGCACGTGTCTTCTCAGAACCTGACGGGTCCGGTCAAAGGCGGCAACGATTCGGTCATCCTCGGGCGCCTTCTTGAAGTAGAGATAGTCCCGGTAATGGTCTCCTGCAAAGGGCGTGAGGGCGGTGACGTCCATGGGCGATGCGGCGGCCCGGCAGCGGGCGAACGCCCTCCGTGCGGACGGACTGAGTGCCTCCGCGTGCGGAGCCAGGGCGGCCACAAAGGCATGGCAGGCCTCCACGACTTCGCGGGCTGTATCCGATTCCTCCTTCCGGAGGGCTTCCACGGTGTCCCGGGTCATGGCTCCCTGCATCGCGGTTTTCATGTAACGAGAGATGTTGACCCGGTGGGGCAGGAAATCAGAAAAGAAGCGTCCAAGCATGCTTTCCGGGTTCGTCTCCGTCTGGCTGAGAGAACGCAGGAGACTCTCGAGCAATCCGGCATCGGATTCGTCGGCAAGAACCTCGGCCACCAGCCGGTTCAGGGATGATCGAAAGGTTTCCTGTTCCTCCGCTTCGTTCATAATGCTGAAATCAGGTGGTACGCCGGCCTCAAAGGGAAACAGCCGCAGCACCATATTGAAAAAACTGTCCATGGTTGAGATGTTCAGTCTTGAATATCCGGCCAGAAGCCTCTTTCGAGCTTCCCGGGCCACGGCACGTACGCGGTCGGTCGTTCCTGAACCCAGTGACGTTTCGCCTGTAAGCAGTTCGGAAATTTCCCGAGCTTCATCCGATGAAAAACCCTTAAAAGGCTCCTCACCGGCCAGCCTGTTCAGGGTGCGCATGAGCCGTTCGGCCATTTCGTTGGTGGCCTTGTTCGTAAACGTGGTGCATAGAATCTGCTCAGGGTTGACCCCCCCGGAAAGCATGCGGAGCAGACGGTGGGTGAGCGCATAGGTCTTACCTGAGCCCGCAGACGCGGACAGGGACACGTGGCGGGACAGGTCGAAACGGACCGGTGTGCTCATGAGGCCGCTCCTGATTCATGCACCCGGCACACGAGGTCGAAGGGGCAGTAGGTACAGGTGGCAGGGTTTTCCGCATGCCGGAAAGAGCCCTTCGGGTCATGGATTTCGTCGAGAATGGTCTCGAGAAAGCCCTCGAATTCCCCCAGATAGCTCTTCGCCTGTCCGGGAATGAATTCATCGAAGCGGTTTACGAGCCCGAAGGTGTCGCGAAGGTCATAGAAATAGAGACCCTCAATCCGGTCGGCCCTGTTCAGACCGGAGGCGCTGGCCAGAAGGGCGTAGACCGGGAGCTGTATCCCCGTAAACCCGGGCCGTGCAGTGGAAAGACGGCAGGCCTTCCGCATGGGCAAGGCGCCGGTCTTGTAATCCACAATGCGCGTCCACCCGTCACGCTGGTCCAGGCGATCGATCTTTCCCTTGATTCGGTAGCCCGAGCCGAGTTCGGCGGAAACCTCCTGTTCGAGGCCGACGATGCGCCAGCCATCACGAAAGAGGCTCACTTCGTTTTCCGAGAACGCCTTCAATTTTTCGATCCAGGTTCGGAGCGCAAAGACCTGGACGGGGATGAGGCGGTACGGGTCCCAGTTCCGGGCCACGCGGTTTACCTGGTCCGAAAGAAACCGGAAGTGTGTGGCGGAATCCCGAAACAGCTCCTCATGAGGGCAGGATTCGTAAAGAGATTTGACGGCTGCATGGAAGACCTCACCCTTGAGCCAACCGGGAAGTTCATCTGAGGGCCAGGGCGTCTCCCTCAGGCCGCAGACCTTTTCCAGGAAGAAGCGGTAGGGACATTCCAAATATTGGCGGATTGATGAGGGCGAAAAGGTCATGCCCGCAAGTTTCCCAAGTGTGAACGCGTCTTTGGGAACCGGTTCCGACCGGAGAACCGGTTGGGCCTTCGCCCCCCCCACCACCCGGACCCGGACCGAATCGGGCGTGAAGTCTGCGGGGCCGCCGCTGTGAGGATGGGAGAGAAGGAACTCCTCCAGATATCGGCTTCGAAGGGGGCGATCCGGGGAACGTACGTACGAGAGATAGGATCGGTGGGCCCCCGCAAGAACCTGGCGGAAATAGATGCCAAAGAGGGCTTCGCGGTCTTCCGGACTGGGCAGGGCAAGGCTTCGGCGGACGGATGTGTTCAGAAAGAGATCCTTCTCGCTTCGTCGCGGGAGATACCCTTCGTTGACGTCGGGCATGATCACCGCTTCAAACCTCAGCGAACGCGTTTCAAGGAGTCCAATGACGTGAATGCCGCCACTCCGATTTACTGCAGGGTAACGCGCCTGCTGGAGTCTGGAGAGGATCATGGAAAAACGATGAAGAGGCACCGTCGGCCCAGGATCGGAAAGGTCCGCGAGGTTTGTTTCAGCCAGAAGGTCGGTAAGGCGATCCCGTGCGCTTCCTTCGTCACGGTTGGCCCGAATCTTCTTGAGGAAATCCGGATGAAGACGATGATCGATATCCCTGTAGTGCAGAAGGAGGTTTCGGCAGAGAACGGCGAGAGACTCGGCACTCCAGATTCGTTCCTCCATCATGGATATCTCGCGGTGCAGAAACGGAAATCGCTTCGCCAGGTGCCGGGGTGTAAGCCGGAGTCTCAGTTCCTCGGCCATGCAGCGGCGGAGTTCTCGAAGTTCCGCTCTTGCCGTCGAGCCGGCCCCGTCACGGATATTCTTGATCAGGGGATGGCTTGCGAGGTTCAGCAGACCTTCGGTGGCAAAACCATCCGGGGTTCTTTCCACGAACAGGGTATGAAACAGCCGGAGAAGTTGGACCGAAAGGGACCGGCTCATCTCAAGGCCCATTGCAATATTCAGGCGGTCTCTTCCAATAACTGCAGAGAGGGTTTCCACAAAGCCCTCGTCCGGAAGCACGATGGCAATCCGGTGCTCTGCAATTCCGGCTGAAAGACAATCGGATATGGCCCATTCAACGAAGGCGGCCTGGCTTACCGGGTCAGGAAATTCCTCGATTCGGGGTACGGCGATGGACGGAACTGTCACCGGAAGAGGCGAGGCCTGGAGTTCGAGGGCGTCCAGCAGCTCCCGGTACTGTGCAGGGAAAGGCCCTTCGTGCGACAGGATGACCCTCAGGTTCGTGAGGTTGCAGAGCTCCTTCAGAATCCGGATTTCCGTCCGGGTAAGAAATCCGGAAATCCCCAGAAAGACTTGTTCGAACCGGGAAGCGAATACCGGGTCGACCTTTCCCGTGGTTTTGAACCGGGATCGGTCGGTAAAGCCGCGGAGTTCCAGCACTTCGTGATAGCGGGCGTGGATCCTTTCGAGGATGTCCACGTGCGCCTGAAAATCAGTATAGGCGGAATGGCGACGGACCTCTTCGAACGGGACGCACTCAGCCGTAACTTCGTCAAAGAAACGGAGAACACGGTCTCCCACAGCGGAAAAGGAGAGGAAATCCTCGAGAAAATCCCGCTCGGCACCCTTGAATAAGGGATGGAGTTCCGCACGGCAGTCTCTCAAGGCGCAGTGCAGAGACGATAATCGGTCAAAATCTCCCGGGAAGGCCCGGCCGTCCGGAAGGAGGGCGCGTATAATGAAGTCGTCAAGCGTGAAGAGGTAGGGGCCTGCCGACACCGCCGTCCCCTGCCCATGGGCGGCCAGCCGCATGGAAAGTCCGGCAAGGGCCCGGGCTGACGGAAGAACAACGGCCGTCCGATGTGTGTAGGGTTCCCCTCCTGGAAGCTGATCGAGAATCGTCTCGAGGGGATCTGCGGCATCAGGCAAGAGATGAAGGGCTGCAGCCAAGGATACTCCTTTGGCGCGGGTTCGCGCCGCTTATTTTACCAATCCTTCGATGGGCCGTTCTAAAGACGGAAGGCCTCGTGGGTGCGCCGGAAGAGGACCCCGCGGTATGATGGAGATCATGGCCGGCCTGAAGTCCACGCCTTAATATGAAATTCAGAAGGAGGAATGTGAATGGCCGTCGAGATTTCTAAGATTCCGGGTGGTTTCACGGTGGACGGTATTCCGCTGCTCAAGGGCAAGTGCGGGTGTACGGCAATGGCCAAGTGTTGTTATTCGTGGTCAAAGGTCAAGACGAAGGGTAACAACCGGGTCGAATTCGATGCCAAGTTATCGGACCCTGATACCAAGGACACCTTTGAATGGGGATATACCGTGGAGAAGGATGAGGTAACGGTGATGGTCAAGGTGAGCGATGCCCGGGACAAGGTCATTTCAGCCGCTTATCTACCGCCTCATCATACTGTTTGGGAGCGCAAGGGATGGAGAGTCATTGAACGGACGGGAGAGCGGGAGGACGGACCTGTATGGCGCTGCGCCATGTGCAAGTGGCTGTTCAGGGAGGACCGAGAGGGACGGAGCTTTGAATCCCTCCCGGAGGACTGGACCTGTCCCCGGTGCGGCGTCGCCAAAAGGGAATTTGAGCTTATGGGATAGAATTTTCGGGGAAGCCCGGGACGGCGGGCCCATCCGGATGACCGGGATGCAAGGGTCTGCAGCAGGCCTTGGCGTCAGAACCAGCAAGAGGCATAGAGGAGGATGATTTATGGGACAGAGACCCGTTGTGAATCAGGACGAGTGTATCGGCTGCGGTACCTGTGCGGAGATTGCGACGAAGACCTTTCGCCTGAATGATGACGAGAAGGCTGAAGTGATCTATCCTGCCGGGGATTCAGACGATGTGATTCAGGAAGCCATGGACAGTTGCCCGACAGAGGCCATTTCCTGGGAGGACGAATAGGCTTCCGGATCAGGCTTGCTGCGCCTGTACCTTTTGAAACCATCCGCTAGGGTGGGCGTGCGGGCGTGACATCCGGATGAACCTTCAGACCGTCGGAACCGTGGGCACGAGAACCACGACGGTACAGACCCACAAGAAGAACGGCTATCGGGAATTCTATTGGCGGCCGGAAGTTTTTTGATGATGGAGCCGATGCTGCGGCATTGGCCCTTTTTTTTGTCTTACCCTTTACCTTCCTCCCCGGGGAAAGGACTGAGTCTGTTCCCGTTTTCGGAGGGAGAAGGACCGCCCTGGCCTTCAGGTTAAACCTGCGACGGCGGTCAGGGATCCCCGCGTGCATACGTTAGGGCTAATCTGTTAGCTTAGAACCGCTTCCCAGCCCAGGCTCCTGGATTCGGAAGGCTTGATAGATCTGGCCTTTCTTGAACGAGATGCCTTGTAGTATGCAATTGCGCTTCTTCCTTGAAACTTGGCATAAGACATAAACTTTCGGTCGCTTTTGTCTCGACCATCGGGCTGGTTCTGATCATGGGCCTGCTCGTTGATCGTGCGGTTCGGCGTTATGACGGAGCTGTGAAGGGTATCAGCCGGGCGGGGTGGGAAATCAGAGCGGCGAAGGAGGTGCTGAACCACGCCAGGGAAATGCGTGTGATTCGGCTCGCTCTTCCCGGTGAGACTACCGGGTTACGAGTACGGAGCCTCCTCGACGCGACGCACGCAAAGATCCAGGACAGACTTGAACGTCTGACCGAAAGCGGCGCAGCCTGGAAAGACCTCGCCGAAGCCTGTGAACAATACTGCGCGGTCGTTCAGGCCTCCACGCCCCCATTTCAGTCATCCCTGAACTCCCCGGACGGGCAACTCGTTCCGCTTCTGGACGCGCTTGAGCGCTCAGTTTATACGGTTATCGAGGGACGCCTTGAATATATTCAAGGACTGTATAAGGAAACCATGGCCGGGGTCCGGTTCGACCGCGTCCTTCGTCTTCCGGAGTCCTATCATCGGGTCATGGGAGAACTGGTTTCTACTTTCGAGCATATCTTCGTTTACGACGAGATATGGGCCGAAGTGCTTGAACTTCAGTTCAACACCTTTTCCACCATTCTTGGAAGCGACCCCGAGGGCGGGGATAGGGTGGGAGCGGCCGTGGAGAACCTGAACCTCTGGCTTGAGAGCGAGCTGAGGGACGAACTGACCATACCGGCCATCCGGGCCTACCGTGGCGAGGAGAGGGACTTCTTTCTCAGAATCCAGACCTGGGTCAACGGATATCCGGACCGGTTGATGCGATGCACGGAGCTGGCGAGTGGGGACCCGTATGACTGCTTTCTTGATTCCTACGAAAGGGTGGCCGCGATACAGAGCCAAATTGTCCAGCACAGCCTGAACGAGGCCGGCCAGGTCGAGGAAACCATGTCCATGGCCAGCGAGAGCATCGCATCAGTGGCCCGGACTTATACGTTGATCTTTGTTGGAATTTGCCTTCTTGCCGGGGTGATGGCCTTCTTCCTTACCAGGGAGGTCCTCGGTCCCATAAAAGATATCCGGAAGGCTTTTGAGCGGATCGGTGAGGGGCGGTTCAATTACCGGATTGCGAAGGTACGGGAAGACGAGTTTGGACGGCTTGAGGAAGGATTCAACGCCATGGCCGCGGCAGTGGAACGACGGGACCATGAACTTACGGCCGCCCGTATCGACCTCGAGAACCTCGCCCTCAAGATTCAGAATTACAGTCAGGACCTCGAGCAGGAAGTCCGGAAGAGAACGACCGAGCTGCTCCGCGCCTACGAGGATCTCAAGAGGAACGACCGCCTCAAATCGGAGTTCATCGCCAACATGAGTCATGAGCTGAGAACACCGTTGAACTCCATCATCGGGTTTTCCAAGGTGATCCTCAAAGGCATTGACGGCCCCATCACCGAAAAACAGAAAGAGGACCTCCTTCTGGTCAACCAGAGCGGCCGGCATCTTCTGAACCTGATCACCCAGATCCTGGATTTTTCGAAGCTTGAAGCAGGCCGTCTTGAACTCAGGCTCGAGACTGTGGACCTTGAGGGGGTGGCCGATGAGGCGGTTTCAAGCCTGCGGCCTCTTGTCTCGGGAAAACCCATTGACTTTGGCTATGTCTGCTCAACCCCCGGATTGTCCGTTCAGGCAGACCGGCTGAGGCTTCTGCAAATAGTCATGAATCTTCTTTCCAACGCGCTGAAATTTACAGATCATGGGGCGGTTCGGCTCGAGATCCGTCCGTGGGACGCCTCGGATACCCTGGCGCCTTCTGAACCCGTGGCTTTCGACCATGGCGTTCTGCTCTCGGTTACGGATACGGGGATCGGAATTCCCAAGGAGAGCAGCGAGGTCATCTTCCAGAAGTTCCGCCAGGTCGACGGTTCGAGCACGCGGGCCTATGGGGGAACAGGCCTCGGTCTCGCCATCACCCGGGAACTCGTTGTCATGCACGGAGGTTATATCTGGTATACCAGTTCCGTGGGGGCCGGAAGTACGTTCTTCGTGCTGCTTCCTTTGGAGGGGTCGCCGCCCGCGACCTGAGTATCCCTCGGAAAGGCCGAGAGATGCCGCCCCAGGGGCCTTCGTCTTTTCAGGGTCTGAAGCGTTCCACTTCTTCCGGCTTCAGCGGGGTGACTTCGAGCGTCTCTCCGGATTCTGTTTCCACCATGACCCGGGCCTCTCCGTGTCTGCGGGTATACCGGGCGCAGAGGGCTCCAGCAAGGCGGATGTCCTCGGACGAACGAGGGTCCCTGACCAGGGCCAGCGGGCTTCCCACGTTTGGTACCTGAAGGAGAACGTCGCCCGGTTTCCTCAGGTTCCGAATGATTTCATTGTCCGTACGGTTCCGGCCGACCACGATCCAGGCATTACTTTCGGCCCAAAACTGGCGGCCCGCCCGAAGAAGCTGGATATCGTAATAGTCCACCGAGTCCCGGGCCTTGAGAAGCTTCTTCAATGCTTGGGAATAGAGCGGGTCCGTGAGCAAACACCCTCCGGCTGGGGCCGGGTATTCTTCGAGGCCAAACTCCTTAGCCAGGTCCATTTGCGGGCGTCTCGAACGGCCCGAGAATCCATAGAGTCTTCTTCGGTCCACCAGACCCTTTGTCTCCGGAAGCGTCGGAGCCAGATTGAGGGCACACAGCGGGCGTAGAACCAGATCCTTTACCCCGGCTTCCTTTTCGATCATTCTCAAGGTATTCTTCTTCTGGCTCATGGGCCGCTGGCCCACCACCTCGCCGGTGACCAGAAAATCGGCACCCGTCATCTCCATGAGCTTTCGGGCTTCGCGCAGCATGAGGATGCGGCAATCAATGCAGGGGTTCATGTTTTTCCCGTGGCCATGGCGGGGGAAGCGAACGATATCGAGAAAGGTCTCGCCCAAGTTGCAGAGTTTCAGGGAAAATCCGAATTGTGTCGCGACCGGGAGTGCGTTTCTCGAGCAGGAGGACCGGTCTGAGGTGTCGCAGCCGAAGGGCATCATGAAGCTGACCGCTGTCACGTCAATGCCCAGACGCTGCACGACCAGGGTGGCCAGTGTGCTGTCGAGCCCGCCGGACAAAAGGGATATGGCCTTGGACATACGATTACCGTTTACCTCTATGACGGATCATGCGTCGGAAGCGAATCCTTTAGAAGGGGCTTCTGCAAGGGGTTCGGTTCCGGTTCTGAACGTTACGAATCGTCAGCCGTGCGCCTCTTCAGTTACCCTATCAACCGCCGCGAGGACGCGTCAACATGGGAAGGGTGGCGGCACAAACGCTTTCGCACTAAGCGGAAACAGGGCAGGGGATAAGGTATGAACTCGAGTCAGCATCTGCGTATTGTCCCCCTTGGGGGAGTGGAGGAAATCGGTCTGAACATGACCGTGCTCGAATACGGCGACGACGCTCTTGTGATTGACGCCGGTCTCATGTTTCCGGAAGAGGACATGCACGGTGTGGATTACGTCATTCCGGACATGACCTATCTCCGGGGGCTGGGCCAGCGGCTTCGGGCGATTTTGCTTACGCACGGGCACGAGGACCATACGGGATCCCTGCCCTATCTGCTCAGGGATATGAAGGTTCCGGTGTATGGAACGGCCCTCACTATTGGCCTGGTTCAGTCCAAGCTTTCGGAACACGGTCTCCTTGAATCCGTCGAACTCAGGACGGTGCGTCCGCGTGACCGGGTTCGTTTTGGCGTCTTCGAGGTGGAATTCATCCGGGTGACCCACAGCATCGTGGACGGGGTGGCTCTGGGAATTGAAACGCCTGTGGGGCGCGTGGTTCATACGGGAGATTTCAAGCTCGACCCGACCCCCGTGGATGGCGAACTCATGGATTTTCACAAATTTACGGAATACGGCGAGAAGGGAACCCTCGTTCTTCTTTCCGACAGTACCAATGCGGAACGGGGCGGCTTTACCTATTCCGAGAAAGAGGTTCGCCGGGCCTTTGACAGCATTTTCGCCTCTGCGCCGGGTCGCATTATCGTGGCCACTTTCGCCTCCAATATTCATCGGATTCAGCAGGTGATCGACGCCGCCCGGGAGGTGGGACGACAGGTGATTCTGACCGGCAAGAGCGTTTTGAACAATGCCGAGATTGCCCTGGAACTCGGTTACCTCAAGCTGGGCGGGGGCCAGCTGCACGGCATTGACGATCTCCCGAGGTTCGAGGACCACGAGGTGGTCCTGATCACCACGGGAAGCCAGGGAGAACCCATGTCAGCGCTCACACGTATGGCCGTGGGTGAGCACAAGCAGGTGAAGATCAAACCGGGAGACACGGTCATCCTCTCCTCGCGGGTGATTCCCGGTAAGGAGCGCTGGATTGGGCGGGTCATTAATTATCTGTTCCGGCGGGGTGCGACGGTGCATTACGAAAAGGTGTCCGATATTCACGTGTCCGGACATGCGTCCAAGGAAGAGCTGAAGCTCATGCTGAATATGGTTCGACCCCGCTTTTTCATGCCGGTTCACGGTGAATACCGGCACCTTGTGTATCACAGCCAGCTGGCCCGGAAGGGCGGCATCCCGGAGGAAGACATCTTTATTGTGGAGAACGGAGAACCTGTTGAGTTTCTTGGGGACGGCACCGCCCGGCGGGGTGAAAAGGTCCAGGCGGGCCGTGTCTTCGTGGATGGGAAGGGAGTGGGCGATGTGGGTTACGATGTGCTCCGGGACCGCAGGCGGCTGGCCAAGGAGGGCGTGATCATCCTTCTCATCAGCATGGCCAAGGAAACCGGAAGTATCGTTTCGGGCCCGGAGGTCATCGCGCGGGGTGTTGTGGCCGAGGAGGAGGTGGAGGAGTTCACGCGCCATGCGCGGCAGGAGATGGAGTACACCCTGATGGAAATGGACCGTGAGATCAGAAACGATGCGGGGATGGTCGAGGCCCGGCTCCGGAGCGCCCTGAAGAAATATGTCTTCCGGACCATGGAGAGAATGCCGATGATCATCCCGATTATCATGGAAATGTGATGAGGCCGGGTATGCCGTTCGCGGATTGCAGGAGGACCTTCCCTGATGATTGAATCGATTGTGCTCGGGATGGTCCAGGGCTTGACCGAATTCATCCCGGTGAGCAGTACGGGCCATCTGGTCCTGATTCCGGGGCTCTTCGGTTGGTCGGGTCTCGTGAATTCCCTGACTTTCGATATCGCCCTTCACTTCGGCACGACCACCGCGCTTCTGGGATATTTCTGGAAGGATTGGGCGGATATCCTCAGGCACCGCCGGAAACTGATTTTCCAGATCCTCGCTGGAACGGTCCCGGTGGGGGTCGTCGGCGTTCTGTTCAAGGACACGATTGCCGAGCACCTGAGGCGCATGGACGTCATCGCCGGTATGCTGGTTCTCTTTGGCGGCGTGATGCTGCTTGCCGAGCGGGTGAAGACCGGCAAGGATCTTCCGGCCATGACCTTTCGGGATGCCCTGCTCATTGGTGGCGCACAGGTTCTGGCGCTGATCCCCGGGGTTTCACGATCCGGTGTCACCATCGCGGCGGGAATGTTTGTCGGGTACCGTCGTCCGGATGCCGCACGTTTTTCCTTTCTCCTTTCAACGCCCGCGGTTCTTGGGGCCACTGTGCTGGAGAGCCGGAGTATTCTTCAGAACCTGGGCGGGGACATGTCTCTGTTCTTTTCGGGTTTCCTGAGCTCTCTTCTGGCGGGACTGGCGGCCCTTGGGTTTCTCATGAACTATCTGAGAAAGAAACCCGTAACTGTTTTTGTCTATTATCGATTTCTGCTTGCCGGCGGCATTATACTAACCCTATGTCTTCGCGGTTGACGGACGAGATTTTTGCTGTCGTTTCCTTCCTGGTCGGTCTCTTTATCGTGGTTGCCCTTGTGTCCCACCAGCCTTGGGACCCCTCGCCCTTCGTGGAGGTCAAGGAGGGGTCGCCGGTGGCCAACGTGACCGGTCCCGTGGGGGCATGGATCTCGGATACGCTCCTTCAGTTTCTTGGATTCACCTCCTACCTGATCCCCCTTTATCTGGGCATCTATTCCGCTCGCCGCTTTCTCGGTCGGGAGCGTTCGTACCCGGCCCTCAAGGTGGTGGCCCTGAGCACGTTCTCGCTCTCTTTTTGCCTCCTGCTCAGTCTCATCGGGAGGCACGCCGGCATAGGCTTTCAAGGGCTGGATGCCGGAGGGCTGGTGGGTCACCAGCTTTCCCTGACCATGAGGCGTCTCCTTTCGGATGCAGGGACGTACATCTTCTGCCTGGGTTCTCTGGTCGTGTCCGCCATGGTGGTGGTCCCCCTTTCCCTGATGGACCTGTCACGCGCGGTCCGGGGGCGGCTGGACCGCCTGTCGGAACAGTATGGGCGTTTCAGGTTCCGCCGCCGGCAGACGGGCATTCTGGAGGGGAATGATCGTTCAGCAGCGAGCGAGTTTCCGGCCAAAAAGGAGCCTGTCGTGGGTAGCCCTGACCCGCTCGACCTGCCCATTGATTTTCTAGAAGAGGAACCCCCACCCCCCGCCTTGCATCTCTCGCGTGAGCAGCCTGTCCTCTTTGGCCGCCACGGCGACGGCGAATACCGCTTGCCATCGACGGCTTTTCTGACGGATCCCCCTTCGGACCGTCCAAGGCCCTCACAGGAAGACCTGGCGGCCGGTGCGAAGGAACTGGAGCGGAAGCTGACCGATTACGGGGTGGAAGGACGCGTGGCCCGCGTGCAGCCGGGCCCCATTGTCAGCATGTATGAGTTTGAACCGGCTCCCGGGGTAAAGATCAACAAGGTGGTCTCGCTGGCCGAAGACCTTGCCATGTCCATGAAGGTGGAGCGGATACGCGTGACCACGCTTTCCGGGAAGGCGGCCATTGGCATCGAGATTCCAAACCACATCCGGGAGACGGTCTACCTGAAGGAGATTATTGCCTCACGGGAGTTCATTGATCGCCGCTCCCTGCTTACCCTGGCTCTTGGAAAGGATATTTTTGGAAAGCCGATGGTGGCGGATCTTTCCCGTATGCCCCACCTTCTGGTGGCCGGGGCCACCGGGTCAGGAAAGAGCGTGGCCGTCAACGCCATGATCCTCAGCCTGCTTTACAAGGCGACGCCCAAGGATCTCCGCATGGTGATGATTGACCCGAAGATGCTCGAACTCTCCGCTTACCGGGATATTCCGCACCTTTTTGCTCCTGTGATCACCATCCCCCGCGAAGCCTCCGGTGCCCTCCGGAAACTGGTCTTCGAGATGGAGAGCCGTTATCGTCTGCTGGCCGAGCGCGGAGTGCGCAATATCGATGCCTATAATGCATCAGTAGAGGTGGAGGAGGAGCAACTTCCCTACATCGTGGTCGTGATCGATGAGCTGGCCGACCTCATGCTGACCTCCGGGCGGGAGGTGGAAGATTCCATCGCACGTCTGGCCCAGATGGCCCGGGCTGCCGGAATACATCTTATCCTGGCCACGCAGAGACCCTCGGTAGATGTTCTCACCGGGGTGATCAAGGCAAACTTCCCGGCTCGTATCTCCTTCCAGGTCAGTTCGAAGGTGGACTCCCGTACGATTCTGGACGCCAATGGTGCGGAGCAGCTTATTGGCCGAGGCGATATGCTGCTGATGTCCCCGGGTTCAAGACTGGTCCGCATACACGGCGCGTATGCCGATGAGGATGAAATCGCTCGCGTGACCCAGTTCATCCGGAGTCAGGGACAGCCGAGTTATTCCGAATTCGAGAGCATCGCCACTGAAGACGCGGCGGCGGAGGACGAGGCCATGGAGGGCGACCGGGACGTGCTTTACGGAAGGGCCGTGGAGGTGGTTCGGTCCACGGGACAGGCCTCTATCTCGTATATTCAGCGTCGATTGAAAATTGGTTACAACCGGGCGGCCCGTATCATGGACCTGATGGAGGAAGACGGGATTGTCGGGCCCCCCAAGGAGGCCGGGAAACCCCGGGACATCTTATGAGCAGAAGACGGAACCGGCCCGTTTGGGCTCTGTTAGCAGGTATCCTTCTCAGCACGGCCCTGTTGGGGCTCATGTCTCCTGCAGAATCGCCGGCCGAGACGGATCCGAAGAAGATCGTGGAATCGGCCTATGCCCAAATCCGTGAGATCGAGGGGGACTTCGTACAGGTCAGCCTGATCAAGGAACTGGAACAGGAACAGCGGGCTTCAGGCCGTTTCTTCATCAGGCGGCCCGACGGCGTACGCTGGGATTATGTGGAACCGTCCAGACAGTCGGCTCTAATCCTGGGATCGGAGATGTTTCTCTGGCAGGAAGGAAGCACCGAGGTCTGGCCGTCGCGGTACGACGAGAAAGCTTACGGGAAGACGCCCCTGGCCGTACTTTCCGGACTTGATGCCATGGACAAGGAGTTTCGCGTTTCGGTTTCTTCGCCCGAGGTTCTGGTGTTGGTTCCGCTTGAAGGCGGCGGGTTTATGAAGGAACTTGCCCTGAAGATTCAGAAAGGGGACTTTCCCATACGGTCGCTGAAGGTCACGGATGTCTATGGAAACGAGAATACCTTTGAGTTTTTGAAAGTTCGTGTCAACCAGGGTCTGCCGGCCGACGTTTTCACCCCCTCCTCGCTTCTCCCGCAGAAGGCGGCCCGGCCGAAGCCATGACGACGGCCCCCCGTCCGGTGTTCTCGTGCGAAGGGCCGGAACAAAGCTCGACTTTCCATGAAAGGCAGGGAAGCTGAGTTTGGGGCGAAAGGGCTTCCTCCGTAAGAGACGTCGCCGCGCGAGGGCCTTGTCCCGGCGACGAACCGTATTGCTCGTTACCGTGCTGTGCCTGATTCTTGGCAGCGGCTTTGTGGTCGGTCTGCGTTATACCCAGTCCCGCGCGAACAAGCGAACGACCGGGACGGCGGGGCAATACCTGGATGACTCCTGGCAAAAGACAACAGGCCGGCATGAAAAAGCCCTTTCGCCGAAGAAACGCCGAAAGCCTGAGACTCAGGAGGGACGTGTGGCCATCGTGATTGATGACCTCGGTCCCAATCTGAAACACGCTGAACGACTTCTCGATCTTGACCGCCACCTAACCCTTGCGGTGATTCCATGGCAGATTCATTCGGAAGAAATCTTGCAACGGGCCTCTGAAACCGGCGCAGAAGCCATTCTGCATCAACCCATGGAGGCCCACCATGAGGAGGGCTCGGGAATGCCCGGTATGCTCTACCTCAGGATGTCCGACCGGGAAATCCGCGAAACCCTCGCCAAGAATCTCGATGCCTATGCGGTCGT
Source organism: Nitrospirota bacterium (assembly GCA_003235715.1). GTDB lineage: Bacteria > Nitrospirota > Thermodesulfovibrionia > SZUA-242 > SZUA-242 > SZUA-242. The sequence continues at coordinate 4,342 of QJVM01000261.1, read as the reverse complement.
GGCCGGCATGAACAATCACATGGGGTCAGCCCTGACTGAGGATGAAAGGGCTCTCGGTGTCGTATTCCAGGTCCTCCGGGAACGAGGTCTTTATTTTCTCGACAGCCGAACCAGCGCCCAGACTGTGGGGAAAAAGTTGGCCCGGGTTGAGGGCCTTCCGTTCTTTGAAAGAGACGTTTTTCTTGACAATGAATCCGACCACGACTACATGGCCGGAATGTGGGACCGGTTTATCGGGGAGGCGCGGACCCGCGGATATGCCGTCCTTATTGCCCATGGTCGAACGGAAAGCATCGATTTTCTGGCCGCCCGTCTTCCCGAGCTTGGAAGAGACGGGTTCCGTCTGGTGCGACTCTCTGAACTTTATTCCGGAGACCCCGATGCCTGAGGCCGCGACCGGAGGCGGAACTTTCCGGAAGTGTCCGGTGCTCATTCGCCTTCTCCAGGGGAGGTTGTATGACGCTGAGGGATAGTGTCGCCGGGGTGCATATCATTGTCGAAGGCAGGGTCCAGGGGGTCTTCTACAGGGCCAGCACCCAGTCCACGGCTTTGTCGCTCGGCCTGGGCGGGTGGGTGCGGAACCTTTCTGACGGCAGCGTCGAGATCCGTGCCGAAGGCCAGGAGGATTCACTTGAGCGGCTGATAACCTGGTGCTGGCAGGGCCCCCCGGGTGCTGTGGTCCGGGACGTGCGAACCACAAAAGTCCCTGTTTCAAAAGCGTTTTCAGGGTTCCAGATTAGATATTGACGCTTTTCCTCAATAAGCCGACGGGCGCAACGCGACCCGGCTGGCGAGTGTGTTACAATGCCCCTTCCATTGACCCTCCCTGCGGCTACCCGGTCAACCGGGTGGTGTCCGATTCGGGAGAAATCTGAGAAAAATTCCAACGGATTATGCGTATCAAGCAGATCGAACTGAACGGCTTCAAATCGTTTGTGGACAAGACTGTCCTTGAGATGCACCCCGGGATCACGGCGGTTCTGGGTCCCAATGGGTGCGGCAAGAGCAATATTGTGGACGCCATCCGATGGGTGCTCGGTGAGCAGAGCGCCAAGAACCTCCGGGGTGACAAGATGGAGGAGGTCATTTTCAACGGTACGGAGAGCCGCAAGCAAAAGGGGATGGCCGAGGTCTCCATCGTCCTTTCCGGCGTGAACCGGGAACTTCCCTCAGGAATGCCCGTGGACGAGGTGCGGGTCACCCGTCGTCTTTTCCGCTCCGGGGAGAGCGAATACCTGATCAATAACGGACTCTGTCGTCTCCGGGATATCCGCGAGATCTTTCTGGATACCGGACTCGAACTGAAATCGTACGCCATCCTCGAACAGGGCCGCGTGGGGGATATCGTGAACTCCAAGCCCTTCGATCGGCGATTTCTGATCGAAGAGGCGGCCGGGGTCGTGAAGTACAAGGTTCGCAAACAGGAGGCGGTCTCCAAGCTTGAATCCGCACAAAACAACCTGCAGAGGATCCGGGATATTATCGGAGAGGTCAAAAGGCAGTTGAACGCGCTGGACCGGCTGGCCAAGAAGGCCGAGCGCTACAAGGTCATGCAGGAAGAGGCAAAGGGGCTGGAGCTTGGTCTCTCGAGGCGTGATTACGAAACGTGGTCACTGGCCCGTGCTCAGACCCGGGACGAACTGGACCAGGTTCGGTCGCACGATTCGGAAAGAGCGGCCGAGCTGGGCCGTACCCATACCGAGGTGGAACAGCGGCAACTGGCCCTGGCCGAGGAGCAGGAGGCTCTGGAGAAGGTCCAGCAGGATATCTATGCGTTGGAAAAGCGGATCACCGAGTATGACGGCCAGATACGCCTGCTGGAGTCAAAGAAAGTCAACCTGGAAGAACGGTGCGGCAGAAACCGGGAGCGGGAATCGGAATACCAGGGGCAGGGGACCCGTCTCGCCGGGGAACTCGAAGAACTTCAACAACGTGCAGAGACCCTTCGGATTGAGGTCGAGGAGTACCACGCACGGCTCCGGGAGGGGATTGAAAAGGTCCGGGAAGCCGAGGCTGACCTTCAGGACCACGAGGAAACACTGGAGAGCCGAAGACGGGACATTTACACCGCGACCGACGAAATGGCCCATATCCGGAACGAACTGGCGGCTCTCACACGGGAGAAGGAATCCCAGCAGAGAAACGAAACGAGAGTATCGGCCGAGGCGGAGGCTCTTGAGCGTGAAGTGGCGGAATCGGCAAACCGGTTGGATAAACAGCGGACCGCCGTGGCGGAACTTCGCACCCGAACCCAGGACCTGAACGCGAAAAGGGAAACCCTTGTTAATGACCTGCGGGGCCGGAAAGAGAAGCTGATTGCCCGTGAGACGGAACATGACCGGGAAAGGGAGAATTTGGTCTCCGTTGAATCGAGGCTGGCGTCTCTCCGGGAAATGGACCAGGGACTGACCGGCTACCGGGAGGGCGTTCGTAAACTGGTTCAGGGAAAAGGAGTGGAGCATGACCTCCGGATTGAATCGCTGATTGCAGATGTTCTGGAGGTCGGTCCTGAACATGAGGCCGCCATCGAGGCCGTATTGGGAGAGCGGCTCCAGTCCCTGATCATGAACGACCATCAGGAGGCCCGGCGTGCCCTGGATTACCTCCGTGAAAAGGGTTACGGACGGGGTGTTTTCCTCCCCGCCCGGGCGCGGATACTTTCACGGAAGGCTTCTCCTCAGGGTGCGGGGGTGGTCGGACCTGCGGCCGACCTTGTCAAGGCCCGGGCTCCCTACGGGGAGGTCGTGGGCAATCTACTCGCGGACGTGGTGATTGTGGATACCGTGGATACCGCGCTACGCCTCTGGGAAGCGAATGACCTGACCTTTGTAAGTCTGAGGGGAGAGGTTGTCGAGGCTTCGGGTCTCATGTCCGGAGGGACGGAAAAGGGCCTTCTTAGTCTGAAGCGACAGATTCGCGAGCTTGAAGACGCCGCCGTTCTCGCGGGCGGCAAGGTGAAGGCCCTGGCCGCGTCGATCGCCGAGTCGCGTGCGCTGGTGGATGGACTTCAGGCTTCTCTGGAAGCCACGGAACTGGAGAGTCGCGGCGTGGAACGTGACTTTGACCAGGCCCAGCGAGAACAGAGCATGGTCGAGGAAGCCTACGAGCAGGGAAAACAACGGCTCACCACCATGCACGCCGAGCGAAAGCACGCCTCAGACGAGCACCTGCGGCTGGAGGGACTGATCCTTGAAAAGACCGGTCTGGCCGCTACCGTGGAAGAAAAGAAAAGGACGTGTGAAGAGGACATTCGGAACCTTCAAAGGGTCATCCTGGAGAACCGGACCGCCATCGAAGAGCTCCGCAACGAGACCACGGAGCGCCGGGTGGACTACAACGGTCGGCGGACGGCCTTGGAGAATCTTGTCCGGGAGGGAGAACGGCTGAAGGTCAGCCTTGAGGAAAACCGGGGGCAGCAGGAGTCTCTCAGGAACCAGCGGGCGGAGATGGAGTCGTCCGTCTTGCGGACGACGGAGGAGATGGAAGCCCGCCGGACCCAGATGTCAGAGATGGTGAAACAGGTCAAGGAACTCACTGATCTGAACAACCAGCGGAAATCCGCCTACAATGATGCCCTCCTGGAGATGCGGGAACTTGAGGATACGGCCCGAAAACTGCGCGCGGAAGTCGACCGTCTGAGGGAACGAAAGGGCGAACTCGAAATCGCCCTGGCCCAGGTGGACCTCAAGCTTGAGAACCTCTGCCGGAACATCTTCAACAACTATGGTCTGGAACTCAAGGACGTGGAACCCTCCGAAGTTCCGGAAGGGGCGGCTGATCGGCTCCATGAATTGCGCGAGAAGATGGTTGCCATGGGACCCATCAGCCTGGGCTCCCTCGAAGAACACAAGGAACTGTCGGAGCGGTACGAATTTCTTCTCAGGCAGCAGGAGGACCTCAATCAGTCCATCAGCAGCCTGCAGGAAGCCATATCCAAGATCAACCGGACCACCCGGGAACGGCTCCGGGAGGCCTACGAAAGGCTTCGGGAGGAATTTCAGAAGATGTTCAAGGTCCTGTTCGGGGGCGGGCGGGCTGACCTTGTACTCGTGGGGGAGGAAAGCATCCTCGAGGCCGGCCTGGACATCATTGTCCAGCCTCCCGGAAAGAAGCTTCAGAACATCACCCTGCTTTCCGGCGGCGAGAAAGCGCTTACCGCCATATCCATCCTTTTCGCAGGCTTCCTCATCAAGCCCTCCCCGCTGTGTGTTCTCGACGAAGTGGATGCGCCTCTGGACGAGTCCAACACCGACCGATTCGGAAATATGCTGAGGGGAATGGCCGAGAACACCCAGTTCATCACCATCACGCACAACAAGCGAACCATGGAAGAGGCCGATAT
>QJVM01000242.1 GCA_003235715.1 Nitrospirota bacterium | reverse complement strand
GAGGAACATGACCGGAAAGGTTGTTTCCATCAATATCAGCGCGCGCAAGGGCGAGCGCAAAACCCCTGTTCCGAAGGCCTTGGTGCGCGAGGGGTTCGGAATGGAGACGGATGCGCATGCGTCGTCCACGTGGCACCGCCAGGTAAGTCTCCTGGCCATCGAAAGCATCGAAAAGATGAGAAAGATGGGTCTGAAGGTCGGGCCCGGTGACTTTGCTGAGAACCTGACAACCGAGGGGCTGGACCTGGTGATCCTCCCGGTGGGTTCGCGCCTCAGAATAGGGGCAGAGGTGGAAGCCGAAGTCACACAGATCGGCAAGGTCTGTCACGATCGCTGTGCCATCTACGAACAGGCCGGGGACTGTGTCATGCCCCGGGAAGGGATCTTCGTCAGGATCCTGAAGGGCGGCGAGCTTCAGGTCGGTGACGCCATCGTAACCCTATGATTTCCATAGCGGTTGTCGTCCTCAGCGATAAAGGGTCCAAAGGTGAAAGAGTAGACGAGAGCGGACAGGTGGCCCGGGAAATGGTTCAGTCTCTGGGAAAAGTCGTAGACTATCTCGTCCTTCCTGACGACCAGGCCCGGATTGTGGATACCCTTAAAAATCTATCGGAACGGGGAGTGCAGCTTGTTCTGACGTCGGGAGGCACCGGAGTAGCCCCTCGTGACGTCACCCCCGAGGCCACCCTCCAGGTCTGTGACAGGCTTGTTCCAGGCCTGGCCGAGGCCATGCGCGCCGCGAGTCTGGCCAAGACGCCTCATGCCATGCTTTCCCGAGGGGTGGCGGGGATCCGAAAAAACACCCTTATCATAAACCTGCCCGGAAGCCCTAAAGCCGTGAGGGAAAACCTGGAAGTGATCCTTCCGGCCCTTGCTCACGCCGCAGCTAAGATCTGCGGTGACCCTTCCGACTGCGCCACCGTCTGAAAACCGTCTCGAACATCAGCCTTCCAGGTCGTTTTTCTGGAGGAGAATAGAAAACAGCAGAGAAACTATCGGGCCAGGACCTGCTCGAGGCGGCGCGCGAAATCTTCGGCGTCCTCGAATCCCGTGAGCCGCGCTCCGGAAACCTCTTCCCCTCGACCGTCGAGAAATATGACCGTAGGTACGCCCTGAACCCCGTATTTTTCCTGGAGGGCTTTCACCTCTTCCTGCTTATCCAGGGTAAGGTCGGCCTTCAGGAAAACAAAGCTTCCGGCATATTTCTTCAGGCGGACGTCCCGAAACGTAATCTGGTCCAGTTCTTTGCAGGGAATACACCAGTCGGCAAAGAAGTCCACAACCACGGGCATGCCGCTATTCCGCGCGGCCTCCACCCGGTCTTCGGAATAGGGTTGCCAGTTCAGTTCAAAGGCGTCTCCCCCGCCCGGCTTACCCATCCACGTTCCCGCAACGATCAGCCCGACCGCAACAGACGACTTGAGCAGATGAAAAAGCCGGTTCTCCCGTCCTGAATCTATGAAGAACACCATGGAAAGGCCGGAGAAGACAAGGGCAGCTGAGAAGATTACGGGAAAGAGGCCTTCCGGGAAGAAGGACTCCAAGAAATACAGCGCCATGATAAGAAGAATGAAACCGAATATCTTCCGAACGCCCACCATCCATTCGCCCGACCGGGGAAGGGCCGACAGGCTTCCGGAGAATATCCCCAGCACGAGATATGGCAAACCCAGCCCGAGGGACAGCATGAAGAAGAACAGGAATCCTAGAAACGGGTCCCCCAGGGTGGCCACATACGTAAGGAGTCCGATAACAAAAGGGCCTATGCACGGGGCCGCCACGACCCCCATCGTGAGCCCCATCAGCAGGGCTCCGGGAATCCCGGTCCGGGCCGTACCTCCAAGATTCATCAGGGCCGTCGGCATGCGCAGTTCATAGACTCCGAACATACTGAGCGACAGCATAAACATCATTCCCGCTATCAGGACTAGGACGGCCGGATGGGTCAAAGCCGTACCGAACATCCTTCCGGAAAAAGCCGCGATAACCCCAAGGCCGGAGTACATAAGGGAGATCCCAAGAACATACGCCACAGCCCTGGGCACAGCTCCGCCCTTTCCGCTCTGACCGCCAAAATAGCTGATGGTGATGGGAATGATCGGGTAAACGCAGGGGGTCAGGTTCAGCGCCAGACCCCCGATAAACAGGAGCACCAGGGTGGCCAGAAGCCCCCTTTCCTTGATCATCTGGGATACATTGCCTGTATCCAGAAATGTGCCGCGCGCCCGGTCCTCGTCTCCGCCGGCGGGTTCGGCCGAGCCCGCGAATATACTCTCATTGGCCACCACTAGGGCCGCGCCGGTTTCGACCACCGGCAACAAAACCTCAAAGGGTTTTTCATAAGGTCTCAGGCAGCGCGTATCGTCACATGATTGATAAAAGAGTGCCCCCTTAAGAATATAATCCCCTGGAGCAAGGCCAGGCTCGGCCTTGGCCGGCACCTTGACGAGAAACGTCCCGTCGAATAGCTCGGTCAGGCCCCCGCCTCCAACGGCCAATGCCTTCGTCGCAGGAGGGAAGATCCTCTCCCCAAGACTTATTCCTTCCAGTGGTTCAAACCGCACCTCTGTGGGTACGGCAAACTCATAGGATGGGGCATTGCTGGTGATATGCCACCCGTCCTTCACCTCAACCTGCACGCCAATCAGGAAATCAGAACCGGCAGGAACCTTCTCGACGGAAAGATACGGCCTTACCTCGAGAACATCCTGTGGGGCAATCTCCCGGGCAAAGGACAAACGGGGCACGAGGAAGAGCATTGTGCCCAGCAGAAGAAGGAACGCTTTTCTCACAGTCGGGTTAATGAAGAGCACTTCCGGACCAGTCCTTTCCTCTCAATGGTGACCGTGCCGGAATATTAGCACAGGAAGGCATCGGGGCCCTGTAATCGCGGGCAAAAACCTCCGGCCTCGCGTCCAATGGCCGGGTCATCCTCCGGAAAACGCGACCCAGAAATTTCCCCTTTTGAGGGGTCTCCTTTCAGGGTTCCCGGACGAGGCGGAATCCCCTGTTCTGATATCGGGCTGAAGGCTCGTTTCCGCCCCGGCGAGTCACACGCAGCATTGTGGCAGGACTGTTCCAGCCACCGCCCCGACAGACGTTCAGGAGGATGGCGTTAGCCTGTTCCGGTTTCTCCAGGTTAACAGGATCCTGCCTTCCATGCTTTTGGTAGGCCTCCCTGAGATAGATATCCTCGACCCATTCCCAGACGTTACCGCTCATATCGTACAGACCCAGACGATTTGGTTTCTTGAGGCCGACAGGATGGGTCTTCTTTTCCGAGTTGGCGTCGTACCACGCGTTCTCCGGTAACGCATCCACGGAATCCGTACCCGCCCACTTTTCCTTTACACCGCGACTTCTCGCCGCATACTCCCATTCCGCCTCGGTCGGCAGACGATACGTAAGGCCGGTCATCTCGTTCAGTCGTTCAATGAATCGCTTGGCGTCGTCCCAGCTGACCTCTTCCACCGGGCATTGATCACATCCCTTGAAATACGAACGCACGCTTCCCATCACCTGTTTCCACAGGTCCTGGGTGACCTCATACTTTCCAATGTAAAAATCGCTCAGGCAGACCTCGTGCACCGGCCGTTCGACCCAGAGGCCATCTCCAAAGGTGTCTCCCATCTCGAAACATCCGCCCTGGACAAAGGTCATGTCGGTCTCTACGGTCTGTTGAACAACAGGAGGGAGTTCCTCCAATACCTCTTCAACAACTTCAGGTTCAGGAAGCCTGACAGGGGCTCGGGGTTCCTCCACCACAGGCGCCGTCCTGCAGGAAGCAAAGAAAAGAACCAGAAGTGTCATGAACGATAAGAACGGCCCCCGACATTTAAAAGGGATTACTTGTTCAATGCTCATCTCGATGACCTCCTGACATTCCGTGAAAGGTACTGATACCCCGCGCAACATCTTTGCTGAGGTTCCAGTTCACCTCGTTCTTGGCTGGCTGTGGCCCGAAACACAAGCCATGGAGGGCCTTTCGGACCCCTCCCTTTCTCCAACTATATTACCTGATCGGAAAATCTTTTTCCAATAAATTTAATCATATTTTCAACTAGTT
>QJVM01000158.1 GCA_003235715.1 Nitrospirota bacterium | reverse complement strand
CCGCTGTCGGACTGGGTCTTCAAGAGCACCGGGTTCACATCAGTGGTGGGCTCCATTCGGGCGGCCTCGGCCTGAAGGGCCTGGGCGCGGCCGATCTCGCCTCCGTCTGTCGTGACCCAGGAGTTCAGGGCCATGTTTTGGGCCTTGAAGGGGGCCACGCTCAGTCCCCGATCGGACAGGATACGGCAGAAGCCCGCCGCAATAAAACTCTTACCAACGCCGGATCCGGTTCCCTGTATCATGATGCAACTTGTGGTCATATGAGTAATGAATAAAAGAGATTATATCCTGAACTTAAAGTTATTGTTTACCTATGTTTGGTCCGTAAAAGACCCCGTTAATGAGGGTTACCACTGGAAAATCATCCCAGAAATCGACTCGATTGACTGCGCCGAAACTCTGGTCGATCCTGAAAATGTTCTCAAGTGGTGCCCCAAGAAAATGACAAAGCAGAACCCGGTTCACGCCCCCATGGGAGACCACCACAAAGGCCTCGCCCCTATGGAATTTAAGGAGGCTTTCAACCGCTGGAACGACCCGGTCCCGGACTGCAAGGGTGGATTCGCCTCCTACAGGCGAGAATTGGAGCGGGTTCTCCACCCAGGCACTGAATTCTTCCGGGTGACGTTCACGACATTCGTCGAAGGTGAGGCCCTCCCATTGGCCGAAGTTTCTCTCCCGAAATTCGGTTCGTGTTACTACGGCGGCCTTCTTCGAGTGGGCGATACATTCTGCACTTCTCAGGGCCCGCTGCAGGTCAGAACTGTAGACGGCGGCCAAGGGCCCGCTGTCAAGATTCCGGCTTACCTCCTCCATCTGCTGGATACCGCGTTCCGAAAGAGGGACGTCGGTCTGACCCTTGTACCTCCGGGACTCAGCCCCTTGAGTCTCTCCGTGACGAATCAGGTAGATTATCGTAGCCATCCGGTCACCACAACCAGATAGAACATCTCAGACACTTCGTTGATGAACCCGAACACGTCTCCGGTAAGCCCGCCAAAGAACGAAGTTGCGAGACGCCTTACAAGCGAAGCGAAAAGTAACACAGAAATCATTACCGTGAGCCCAACAACGAGATAGCCGGCCCTGAACCCAGAGGGAACGAGGAGGAACGCGACCAGTAACAAGAAGACCACCGTCGTGCCCAGGGCCCCGAGAAGTTCTTCCGGGCCAGCATGAGTCATGACCAGGCGGCCAATGCCGTCTGGACGGGCGGGGTGTCCGAAAACGAGCGGTGAAACCATGGACCATTTTCCTAGCACTGGAACAGCGGCCAGGGCGGCGAGGGCCAGTCCAGGCAGCGCGACGGCATGTTCGAAAACAACCATGACAGAGAAGATCTTTACCAGTATGGTCAGCACAATACCCGATACTCCCATGGGTCCTGTGGTACTTCCCTTCATAATGCCCAGACGCCGGGTCATCGCCTCTTCGAGCGGTCCGTGTGCTCTCGCGGCCAAGGCATCCAGCGTGTCGGCCAGACCGTCCTGGTGAAATCCTCCACTTGCGAGTACCAGTAACAGGACGAAAAGGCAGGCTGTGACCCCCGGCGGAAGGAGTTGGGCAAGAAGCAGGCCCATGGTTGCGATGACGATGCCTTGAAGGGCACCGACAAATGGGTACCAGGCCACAGATCTGCCGAGATCCTGCGGTGTCAGTTCCCCGGAAATCCTGACCGGAACGATGGTCAGAAACTGAAAGGCTGACAGAAATGCTTTCACCCGAGATTCGCTCCGTCTATTTTCTCAGTCATTCTTTTCGGACACACCCGCTGATTCGAATGTGGCCATCTCGCGATAGATCCTTAAGCCCGAATCCAGAAGCATCATCGCCAAAGCGGCGCCGGTTCCTTCTCCGAGCCTCAGGCCGAGATCAAGCACCGGCTCAAGGTTCAGTCTGTCGAGCATGGCCTGGTGGCCGACCTCCACGGACCGGTGGGCGGCAAAGGTGTAATCCGTTACCTTCGGGGCCAGGGTTGCGGCAATCAGGGCTCCGGCTGTGGATATGAATCCGTCCACGACCACCGGAATTCCGCGGGATGCGGCGCCAAGACATAGACCGGCGATCCCCCCGATCTCCGCACCTCCGACCTTAGCAAGCACATCGATAGGGTCAGACGGATCCGGCCGGTTGATCTCGATCGCATCCTGGATAACGGTGATCTTGTTTCGAAGGGCCTCGTCTCCGATCCCTGTTCCACGGCCCGTAACCGAGGCTACGGATTTGCCGGTCAGCAACGCCGCAATGGCAGCAGAGGGCGTGGTGTTGCCGATGCCCATGTCCCCGGTTCCGAAAAGTCCGTAACCCTGGTCGGCGTATTCCGTGGCCAGCGATATGCCCACAGCGATACACTGCTCTGCCTCCTCACGGGTCAGCGCGGGTTCCTTCCTCATGTTCCGGGTACCTCGAACAACCTTCATCCCTCTTAAGCCGGGGGCATCCGCAAAGTCATGGTCCACCCCAATATCCACGACGACCACCTCGGCGCCTGCCTGCCGGGCCAGAACATTGATGCCTGCCCCGCCGTGGATAAAGTTGAGGACCATCTGGGGGGTAACTTCCCTGGGGTACAGGGACACGGCTTCTTCTGTTACCCCATGGTCCCCTGCAAAGGTGAAGACCGCCTTGCGGGGAACTTCCGGCATCAGGTTCCCCGTGATGGCCACCATGCGCTTGGCAAATTCCTCAAGTCGGCCAAGACTACCCTGGGGCTTGGTCAGTATGTCGAGTCTCGCCTGGGCGGCGTTAAGCAGAGAATCGTCCAGCGGAGTTATGGACGTGCAGGTTTGCGAGATAAGCTGATTTGCATTCTTGATTTTGATATTCATTGGTTATACCTCCATTCTTCCATTCTTTTTATGATCTACTTGATGGTCACTGGTATGCCGCTTACCACAAGGACGACGCGGTCGGCCAGGGCGGCCATCGCCTGATTCAACCGACCGGCAAAGTCTCTGAAGCGTCGCGCCATGGCGTTGTCCGGCACGATTCCCAAACCCACCTCATTGGTCACCAGAAATACGTCCGACGGTGCCGGGGCCTTCAACTCGTCCCGGAGCCGGCAAAAGGCGTTCATGGGTTCGAGACTTCTACCCATGAGATTCGAAATCCACATGGTCAGACAGTCCAGGATGACGACATCAGCGCTCCTTCGCAGGTCAGCAAGGCATTCCGGAACGTCCACCGGAGTTTCCACGGTCTCCCAATCCGTCCCCCGTTCCTGCTGGTGTTTTCGAATTCGGTTCCGCATTTCTTCATCAAGAGCCTCGGCCGTGGCAATGATAACCTTGCGGCCGGGAAGGGCGGAGGCCTGCGCAAGCGCCCACGAACTCTTGCCACTTCGTGCTCCACCGGTTACAAGGGTTAATCGGCCTTTTCTGGTCATTCTTTCCTGGAGTGAAAACAACAAAAAACCCGGCCTTTCCCGTGTCATCCGGAAAGCCGGGCGTCAAGTTCAGGAGAAATGCCCTGACCAGCGTCGCTCCCTTCGTGCCTCGATCCGCGAAGGCCCTTCCAAGGATGACGTCAGGCAGGTCTTCTGGCTCCCTCGCCCGTGCTGGCGGCCTTCCCATTCCATTTCCTGGGGAACAGTGGCCCGTACTTGCCAGTCGGTTTTCCTTTCGCATCGACGAAAGGGCGGGGTTACAGCGGCGGGTCCGCTCCCGATTTGCACGGGATTCCCTGACCCTGACGTCGATAAAGTATCACGGGAAACCAGACGATTGCAATGCGGTCGGGGTGCCGAACGATTCCCTTCCGAGATCTGCCTGTGAGGCTGGCCGAGCTTTCCCGTTACGGGGGATTACAGTCGCCTTAGCGGATGGGATGTTCGGCACGAGTGTGAGATAATAGGCCGAAAAATCAGGGAGAAGAACTATCAATTCAAAACTGTTCGGAGAGGATGCCTTCCCTCGTAAAAAGTTCTGTCATTGTTCTGGTCTGGGAGGCAGGGTTACAGAATTTGGATTCTACCGTTACCGTTCGTACGCGATGCCCGAGATAAAATCCCTTGAGGCGACTAAGGGTTATACTGTACCTGTTAATACGAAGACTGAAGTCTGATCCGTACCCTCAGAATCTTGGGGGAAACC
>QJVM01000217.1 GCA_003235715.1 Nitrospirota bacterium | reverse complement strand
TTCTTTGGCGCAAAGAAAATGAACAAGATGAAAGCACGATACCCCTAAACCGTTTACGACCCTCTTTATCGCGCCATAGCCACACATCACAGAAACGATACCCCCACAGACTTCCCAACCCTTCTCCTAAGCCTTTCACTGAACACTGCAGAATGTGGTAGGCGGAGAGAACGGTCAGCACAAGGCCGGTGGATTCTTTGAAGCATTTCCTTCAACAGGCTGTTGGATATGCTTCAAACGTTAAGGGGACACAGGACAGGTATTCCCAAATAACAGACAGTTAGGGAGGATGGCATAGCCTATGCTAACCCTAACAACGAAGTTGAGCGGATTCCCTAATACCGAAAGGCAAATCCCCAGAGAACCCGCAAGAAGGAGGTAGTACGATGAGACGTTTGCTTGTTGGACTGGCGATTGCCGGAATTCTGAGCGCCGGCACCATAGCCGTGGCCAGCGGCCCCGGGTTTTACGGATACGGGCCGATGATGGGCTCCGGTTATGGCGGACACATGATGGGCTGGTCTGGAGGCGGTCCGATGATGGGCTGGTATGGCCGTGGCGTGAGCGCGGCGGACGAGAAGTTTCTCGATGAAACCGCTGATCTCCGACAGGAACTGAACACCAAGCGGTTTGAGTACTTCGAAGCCGCCCGGAAATCCGAGCCCAACACCGAGACCCTGGCCACGCTGGAAAAGGAGATCACGGATCTCCAGGATAAGATCTATGCCAAGGCCCCTGAGGCCCCTACCCCTTACGGGGGTCCCTACGGCCGCTGCTGGTAAGAATCAGTAAGGCCAAACCGACGTAATACGTCCCCACCAATGAAGGGCGGTCGAACCAACGGCCGCCCTGATTTTTTACAAACTCACCGTGCACCGCCAGCCATCCAATCGGACCTCCGCATGAGGAAATTGGCGAAATCAGTAAGCCACTTGATCGGAATTACAGTCCTTCTAGGGGGCTGTTCAACGTCCAGAGAAACCCCTCGATCAAGCCGAGTTCCTCGTCGGTCAGACGGCCATGCCGAATATCCGGCCGGTAGCCTTCACCGGCATCAAAGATCCGGTCGATCTCCCGGTAGGAACTCAGCACCTCGCCCAACGTGTTGAATTGCCCGGCATGCATATAGGGTGGCCGGAGGGCCACGTTTCGGAGGGAAACGGTCTTGAAGGCGTGGGTGAACTTTTCCGTAGCCGTGTCCATAAAGCGGAGTTCCACACACTCCTCGGGCGTGGCGTCGCTGTAGGGGCCCAGGCAGTTGAACTCGTCCTCGAGCACGGCCGGAATTCCGGCGGACCGTCCCGGGTCCTCGGGATTCCCGTCAACGTTTCGCAGTCCTGTATCGTGAAATTCGCCATTGCTGAAGAGAGGGCTGTTGTGGCAGTTGATGCACTGGCCCTTGCCGATAAATAGCCGCAACCCAAGCGCCTCCTCCGCGGTCAGCGTGTCCATCATGGCCTTCCGGTCACCCTTCCCCAGGTGTCGAACGTAATCATCAAAACGGCTGGGTTGCGGCATGATCGTCCGAACGTAGGCCTCGATGGCCTTTCCCATGTTGGCGTAGACCCGGTTGATGCTGTCCCGGTTTTCCTCCGGCATGCCGAGCCACGCGGCCATGGCCTCGGCGTCATCCTGGGATGGTCGGGCGACGGGCGGGCAGGTATCCGGATCGATCTCCGGAATCGGGCCGAATACGGCCTCGTATTCCTCACGGTAATGCTCCAGTATCTTGAGGAAGCAGAACGTCCGGGTGATCCCGTGCTCTACCGGGCTTTCAAGGGGCCCAAGGGCCTGCGACCACAGGCTGTCCTTCCGGCCGTCCCAGAAGAACCAGGTCTGGTAGGCCATTCCGATCAGCGGCATGGTCCGGCGGGTTGTGGTTCCCATGCCGTGGGCCAGGGGCAGGCTGTCCGTGAAACCGTAGTCGGGACGGTGGCAGGTGGCGCAGGAGACCTCCAGGTTGCCGCTGAACCGGGGGTCGAAGAATAGCTTCTTTCCTAGGGCCGCGGCCGCAGGGTTCCCGGCTTGGGCGTTGGAAGGATTTGGTGGAGGGGGTGGAAGGGATTCGATCCAGAGCGAGGTCAGGATCCGCACATCGTCCTCGGTCCATGTGTGAATCTCTCCTGCATTGGCTTCAGCCCGGTTTCCCACCTGGAGATGAACCAGCAGCGTGTCCCGGGTTTCACGGTCACGAATGTGAAACCTGATAACCCAGATGCCGGGCATGTGAAACTTGAACCCCTGGACCCTGTACAAACCGGGTTCCTGTTCCGGGAGCACGACCGGCTTGCTGATCAGACCGTGTCCATGCGCCGGCATGCCTCCTTCGATAATGAACTCTGCGCCTGTGACCGGCGTCCCGTCCCTGGACTTCAGGCTCAGTCGGAACCCATAGATTTGGTGCATAGGCACGAAGGCGCCGCGCCAGACCCCGACGGTGAAATGTCCATCGTACGATGCCAGCGTTTCTTCAATATCGGCCCGGTCCGGGGGGCCGGTACCCACCCGGTGCAACGTCAGCCGCACCGTGTCCTTGCGCGAACCTTCGCGGATGCGGATCTCGAGCACCCAGTCGCCCGGTTGCCCGAGCTGAACATCCTCAAGGGAATAGAGTCCGCCGCCCCGTTCCCGGACGTTCGGCGCAGCTGCGGCCGGCTTTCCGCCCTCCGGGGCAAGGGGCACGACCGTGAGTTCAGCGTGCGGGACTTCCCGGCCCGCATCATCGTGGAGGATGAGTTCAAAGGAGTTCAGGCCCACAACGAGACCCGAGGCAGAGGGAACGATTTCCACGGTAAAGAGTCCCTTCTCGGATGGAACCAACAGCCCCTTTTCGTAGTGCTGGCCGGACGCATCTGCCCGCGCGATGGACGGCATCAAAGCCAGCAGGAATACACAGAAGCCCGAAGCGGCGCGCCAAGAAGTCATATTTACCTCCCGTTGCCTATGGCTAGAGGGTTACCAACGCTAAATTTCCCTAATTACAGTTTACGCCCGGGATTGGCAAGCCTTGTCTGGCCGGTAGAACACAACTGTGATTGGGAACGTGCAACATTTCAGCCGGGTGCAGACGCATCCGCCCTTTCCGTCCGCCATGAAACTACCGTGGGTCAGGGGCAGGGTTTTGAGGGCAGAGATGTCTTTACAAGGGAGGTTTTCGTCAGCCCTGCCCTCTCTTCTTCTTGATGGGATTCAGGCCCTTATGACACCCTAGTGGCAAATAGCAGAGGTATCGAGGATGCAAGAAACAAGACCTGACCGAGGGCGCTTGATGCGATTCGCTTTCGTCGGCCTGTCTTGTGCCCGGAACACAATTCCTGTATAGTCCGGGCGAAAAACGAGGAGGATTTTCGAATGGAAACTCAGAACAGCACCCTGGTTGAACCTGCAACCGGATTGGTTACCGTTTTAGGCCTGATCGGCCTGCACCTGAATGGACCGTTCCGCTGGCAGAGTGAAGACATCAACGACGATTTGGTTGTCGGGACAATATTCCGGGCCTATGAGCGGGACCCTCAACCCGGCGATCTTGATCTTGCGTCCGTGACCGTTGTTGACGTCACAAACGACCCCAATGAACCGGATATTTCCAATCTGGATTGCCCAGGAATTATGGCCTTTGACAACCACCTGCGCGAAAACATGGTAGCCCATCAGACGACGGAGGGAATTGAGCTGGTCCGCTGGATGTCGTCTCGGCTTGATGTGTCCGAGAACATGAGGGGCCTGATTACAGCGTATATCGCCAATGACAAGGGGAAGGCACGTCAGTTCATCACTTTGCGCGTTAACCTCAATGGACGAAAAATCTTGGCCCTCGGTGTCTTCGACATTTCCATGAGCAATATTCTTGCGACCCCCATTATTGATACCTTGCGCAGTATAGGGCTGGCGCCCTGAGGATAGTTCGACGCTGGCGGACCTGAGGGCTCCTCAAACTCACACAATCAGGCTCGACCCCGGACATTGAGGGCGCAATGGATGCAGCTGCGTGAATGCAAGCCTCGCCTCCATGGGACTATACGACGCCCCCCCCATTTTCTCCCGCCACGGGTCCTAGGATACGGTTGAACACCCGCAGGAGAAGACCTCCTCCGGAGAGAGTCGTACCCTGTCTCCCA
>QJVM01000258.1 GCA_003235715.1 Nitrospirota bacterium | reverse complement strand
TAAGTCCCGCCTCTACCCGCTGGAAGAAGACTACGATCCCAGGGACCGTGTAAAGGCCTTTGCCAGGGCGCTCGAATGGGGAGACCGTATCCCGACAGGAATTTTCTATGTAAACGACCGGCCGCTGTTTGAGGAACGTCTGAAGGTTCTCCAACAAGGCCCGCTCGTGAGTCAGCGAACCGACCTGAAGAAAGCCGGTGAGGAAATCCGGGCCTTCTACTAAGTGATAGGGAAGTCCGCCCTGAAATTCCGGCCCCTCGTGTTTTCACAAGAGGCCCTTTCAAAATGAATGACCCCACCCGCAGTAACCGAAGCACCCCCCTTCTTCAGTCCCGCGAGCAGGGCACAACGTCATTCCTCTCCGAAGTCCCGCGCCTCAGAGCGTTCTGGTCCTGATGTCGCACGTATTAATCCCGAACAGGTGGCTGATCGGGCAATAGCTCAGACCCACGGTCAGGAGCGGAATGAACCCGATAAGGGCCAGGTACTGCCAGCCTCCGGGAAGTACGAACCACATGGACAGAAACAGAAGACCAACAACGATCCGGAAGGCCCGGTCCGGTGTGGAGCACACATTCTTCACCATGAACCCTCACCTCCTTACCGCCGGATAACTTATCCGACTCCAAAACTTTAGAACCACGTCCTACTTCAATTTTACGCCCCCTTTTCTCATTTGGGAAAAGGGGGCGCGAATCACAGCAGGATGCGTTTCAGGCGGTAAAGGTTCAGGAGATCTCACTCTGAATCAGCTTCTTGATTTCAGCCGTATCCGGCACCGGCGCCCCACCATGAATGACCTTCTCGTTGAGGACCAATCCCGGCAAGGATATCGTGTACTTGTTCATTTCCATCATGTCGGTCACGGTTTCAACCTCGGCCTTTACCCCCAGTTCGCTCACGGCCGCTTTCGTGCGATCCACCAGTTCTTGTAACTCCGGCATGTCTGTTCCGATAATCTTGATCTTCATGGTTTCGCCTCCCTGGAACCGCGCAGGCGCACCCTGATCAGCCGAAGCGCCCGGGATTCCGTCATTAGGGTTAATAAATTTGGTTGGCCGGAACCGGCCCCCCTCCACCTTGGGGCGTCATCATCACTCCCCTCGCCGCCCCTTAACCGTCACACGGTCAACGTATCACCTGCCGGGCCATCCGTCAAACAAGGGGTCCCTTTCAGGAGAGCGGGACGTCCACCAGGAGCAGTTCTGCGTCCCGGTCCGCACGAACCGTCAGGGCGGTTTCGCCCTCAGCCATGACCGCACTCAAAGCTGAAACCCTATGCCCGTTCACCTCCACAGGTCCACCTTCCAGTACGTAGAGATATTGCCCCCGCCCGGGCGCCCCATCGTACCGGGCTTCGTGCCCGCCCCGGAGCAGACTGGAAAACACCTGGCCATCCGAAACAATGCGGAGAGTGCCGGGGTGCTCATTGGAGACCAGCGGCAGAAAGCGGTTCGTCCGCTCGAGCTTGTCCACGGGCTTCTGCTCCACAGAAGGCGGCAGACCCAGTTTTTCAGGGCTGAACCACATCTGGATGAAGCGCATGGGCTTTCGGACATTGTTATTGATCTCGGAATGCCACATCCCGGTCCCGACCGTGGTGTGCTGGACCCATCCTTTCTTGAGAATCCCTCCCTTGCCGCGCTCGTCGGCGTGGCGAAATTCCCCTTCTGCGCAATAGGTCACGACCTCATTGTGACGGTGCGGATGAAGCGGCCAGACCGCGCCGGGCGACAGGGTATCGTCGTTGAAGACCCGCAGGGTTCCGAAATGCTCGTACGCAGGGTCGCGGTATTCTGCAAAGGAGAAGTGCCACCGGCCGTCGAAGCTTCCATGCTCTACATCGCCGTGCACCTGGTAGATTTCATCGGGTTTCCGAACCTTCAGCATCTTGCTCACCTCCTTCTCATAATCCCATTATCCGCCCGGATCAGCCTTGGCGATAAGGCTTCGCTCTGCGCGCCGGCCGGGTTCAGGGTCACAGGGAGAGGAGGCGAAAACGAAACGGGTCAGGGCATCCCAAGGTACAGCGCAATCTTGCCCACACTATGTCCGGACTGACTCAGGCGATGGGCCTTTACGACGTCCTGAAGGCTAAACTCGGCGCCCACAACCGGTCGGATTCGGCCCTTGTCTAGGAGGTCCGCCATTTCTTTGAGAATCTCTGCATCGGGCTGGATGAAGACAAAGGCGCTTCGCACGCCAAGCTCCTTGGCCCTGTCCTCAGGCGGAGGGCTGATCACCGAAACCAGGATGCCTCCGGGTTTCAGCACCTTCCAGGACTCCTCCTGCACCTCGCCCCCCAGGGTATCAAAGACCATGTCCATGTCCCGAAGGACCTCTGAAAAACGGACCTTCTGATAATCCACCACCTCGTCGGCGCCAAGCGATTTCACAAAGTCCGAGTTCCTGCCCGAAGTGGTGGCCGCCACCCAGGCCCCCCGCTCCTTGGCCAGTTGCACCGCGAGGGACCCTACCCCGCCCGAAGCGGCATGGATGAGAACCCTCTGGCCGGATTGAACCCCGCCGGCCTTAAAAAGAGAGGTCCAGGCCGTGATCCCGGCCAGCGGCAGCGAGGCCGCCTCCACATGAGAAACCCGTTGGGGCTTGGGCGCCACCTCGCTCTCCCGGACGGCCACGAACTCGGCATAGGTTCCGTTCCGCTGGATGTCCGGCCGGGAGAAGACGGGATCTCCAACCTTGAACCGGGACACACGCGCCCCCACGTCCTCGACCACGCCTGAAACATCCCAACCGAGCGTCAGCGGCAAGTCATAGGGAATCATCTGCCTGAGGTACCCTTCCCTGATCTTCCAGTCCACCGGGTTCACGGCCGCGGCCACGCCCCGTATCAGCACATCATCCGGTTCGAGCACCGGCATGGGCGCTTCTTCATACGAAAGCACGCTTTCGTCACCATATTTATGAATTCTCACAGCCTTCATGAATCGCACCTCGAATATTCAACAGTCCTCAATTCGATTCTTTCATGGAGCCGTCCCTCGGTCAAATGCCTGGCGCAAGAAAATGAAAAAGGCAGGACCGAAGCCCTGCCTTCTTGAGACCCATATCTGTACAGGATTAGAAACGCAGACGCACACCCATGGTGACCAGCACGCCGGACATGTCGAGCCGATCATCATTGGCCACCCATCCGTTTCGGCCTTCGACGTCCATCTTCTCCATCCCGAGGTAGTCGAAGTTGGCGATAAAATGGATCGTCCGGCCGGCCGTCAGGCGCATGCCCACGAGATACCCGGTTTCCGAGGAAAGGTCCACGTCCGCATCCCCTTCGTAGTCGAGGTCCATCCGGACGATTCCCACGTGGGGTCCAAAACGAACCATCTGGCCGAACTCGAAGAGCGTCCCGAACTCGCCCCTTACCATGTAGCCGCTGAAGGCCGAGTTATAAACGCCCGAGAAACCGCCGGTGAGGTCAAAGGTGACCACATCCGCATTGAAACCTATCCCGGCCCGGATCGTCGGGGTCCAGCTCCCGTCTCCTTCCATCTCTTCGACCTCGGTCACGAAACCGGAACTGCGCCGGAACTCAAGGCCATCGATGTCCGGGCTTATGAGAAAGCCGGCCGGCTCGAGATCCATAATCGGCGTCACGGGCCCTGCGGCCCAGACCGCCGGGACAGAAACCAGCATCATCATAAAAGTCGCTGCAAGCACAAAAAGAGATCGCTTCATGTGTTCCTCCGTTGTGGTGGATAATGGCGGCATTATAGCGTTAAACGTCGTCCCCGGAAAGACATTAATTGGGGTCGGCACCGCCCATCCTGTTATCGGAGACACCCGGGTATCCCTGAAATTTCTGTGGCAAAAATCCTGCGCCCCACACGAAGATTGCTTGGCAGTATAATGCTTTTGTATCAGTGCCTTTCGGCCTACTTGGTCGCCTATCGCTTTAGGTTTATAGTCTAGCGAATTCGGGTCCGAGGGTACCCCCGGCGTTCACGATGTTTCAGTCCTTTGAGGTCTCTATTCCGGTACACGGTCATCACGGCCCCGTCCCGGGGCGAACAGACCACGTGCACGCCTTCGAGTCTCTCCAGGTCCAGTCCCTGCCTTATACGCTCGGCCTCCACCTCCCTCCGGCCGATGACGTGAAACACCGCGCCCC
>QJVM01000094.1 GCA_003235715.1 Nitrospirota bacterium | reverse complement strand
GACGTCCATAGCCCCGCCCCGTTCAAATGCCCGTTCAAAAAGGTCCGGATTATTGACCCCATGGATATGGAGGACGTCCAGGTAGTCGCATCCTAGGACTCGAATTGAATCTATCACCTCGTCCCGAAACCTGGCACCGCCTCCTTTAGGAGTTACTTTCGTGGAGATGAGATACCGGCCCCGGGAGATACCCTTGAGAACTCGGCCTATCTGAAGTTCCGAGGTTCCATATCCACGAGCAGTGTCTATGTGGTTGACCCCGAGCGAAAGAGCGTGATGGATGATCGCATGGACGTTCCGGTCGGATGCCGGTGTGACCTCTGCGTCGTGATCCCACGATTGCATGAACCGCATCCCGCCCAGACTGTACACCGGCATCTGAAGCCCGGTCCTCCCGAATCTTCTGAAAATCATCCCATCTTGACGGCCGCCACGTCACCAACGGCCGAGTCCTTTCCTCGAAATAAGCGCCTCGAGCCACTCGAGAAGCCGGCTCACTCCCCTCTTTCAAAACCAAATCTTTCGTCTCGTGTAAAATGCACGGAGACCATCCTCTTTTTCAATACCGCAACATCTCCGGCTGGAATCGTGTCCCTCGAAGAAATAAAGCTTTCCAAGTATGGTCTCGCCTCCCGCCTTCCCTCGCCGGTGAACCGGATGATGGCCTCTTTTTCCGCATCCTTCAGGGACGGGCTGGATATCAACCTGGGCGTGGGCTACGTGAATGAAAGGACCATGCCGGCCCGGGACATGGCGGAAGCGCTCTTCGGGGTCCTGAAAGATCCGGCCCGCTACCGTCTGCCCTTCAACTACGGGGGCCCGCGAGGATCGACCAACCTGATCCATGCGCTGCGGCGGCACCTTCTGGACAATCACGTAGGCGGTCTGACCGCCCCTGTTCTCGAACAGAATGAGATCATTATTGGTCCCAGCGGGGCCACAAGCCTGCTCGAGGCTATGGGTCAGGTTATGGAGAAGGGGATCGTCATCACCACGGACCCAATGTATTACATCTATTGCGAATACCTCCATCGGGCGGGGTTCGAACTCCTGGCCGTTCCCGAGGACGAGGAGGGCATCAGGCTGGACCTGCTGGAAGAAACCCTCGCCAGCCTTGGAGAGCGGAGGGATGCGGTCCGTTTCATCTATGTCGTAACCGTGAACAACCCCAGCTGTACCATCCTCTCCAATGCAAGGCGGAAGCACCTTGTGAAAGCCGTGTCAGCTCTTTCCCGGAGGGCCGGACGTAAGATTCCCCTTATTCTGGACCGGGCCTACGAAGATCTCATCCATGCCCCCGGAGTGCCACCCCCCGAATCAGCCCTGGGTTACGACGAAGACGGGCTGGTGTATGAGATCGGCACCCTTTCAAAGGTTCTCGCCCCAGCCCTCAGAATCGGTTATTTGGTGGGAAGCCCGGGGCCCCTCCTTGACACCTTGATACAGAAGACCAGCGATACGGGGTTCAGCGCGCCAGTCATCAACCAAGAGATAGCCGCGTATATGCTGGAACATCACATGACCTGCCAGCTACAGCGTGTGAGGGCTGGATACCGTGAAAAGGCCGTTGCGGTACGAGGCTGGATCGAAGAATACCTTTTCCCGCTGCTTACCGAATGTCGAGGCGGACAGGCCGGCTTTTACTTCTACCTCACCTTCCGCCGAACCGACACCCGTGAGGGAAGTCCTTTCTTTAGATATCTGGCACGCACCACCGGAGACGAGCAAATCGATGGGGCCGCCGGCAACAGACATCCCCGGGTGGTCTATCTCCCGGGGTCATTCTGCGTGCACCCGTCAGGACGGATGCAGAAAGACGGGCAGAGACAGCTCCGCCTTTCCTACGGATTCGAGGAGCTCGAACAGATCCGGACCGGTATTCGTCTGATGGCCGAGGCCTCCCGTTATGCATCCCTGCAGTGAACCGTTCAGAAATGGCCTGTCGGTTCAACTCGAGTACCCGGTCTCTCCGTGTTGCGTGATGTCCAGTCCCTCGAGTTCGTGATCAGGCTCAACCCGCAAGCCGACAAGCACATCCATCAACTTGAGCAGAACCAGGCTGACGATAAACGAATAGAGCGCAACGAAGAATACGGCGCCGGCCTGGACAAAGAGCTGGCTTGGATTTCCAAAGAAGAGGCCGTTCGCACCGCCGCTGTTAATCGCCAGGGATGCAAACAGGCCCGCGGCCAGGGTCCCAAGGGTACCCCCGACCCCGTGTACGCCGAAAGCGTCCAGGGAATCGTCGTATCTGAACTTCACCTTGGCATTCAGGGCCATGTAACAGACTCCTCCTGCGGCGATGCCAACCCCAAGAGCGGGCATGGGTCCGACAAAGCCCGCTGCCGGGGTAATCGTGGCCAACCCGGCTATGGCCCCGGTGGCCGCCCCGAACATCGTGGGCTTGCCCCGGTGAACCCATTCGATCAAAACCCACGTCAGGGTGGCCGCAACGGCCGCGGTATGGGTCGTCACAAAAGCCATCGTGCTGAGCTCACCCGAGGAGAGCGCACTTCCGGCATTGAACCCGAACCACCCGAACCATAGAAGCCCGGCGCCCAGAACCGTCATGGGAAGGTCGTGGGGGGGCATCTGCTCCTCGAGAAACCCCTTTCGTTTTCCAATGAATATCGCTGCGGCAAGCGCGGAAAACCCCGATGTCGCGTGCACGACGATCCCGCCGGCAAAATCCAGAACCCCCAGGTTTTTCATCCAGCCTCCGACGCCCCAGACCCAATGGGCTACGGGGTCGTAAACCAGGGTGGTCCAGGCCAGGATAAAAATGAGGTAGGCCGAAAATTTCATCCTTTCAGCCACGGCACCACTGATGAGCGCAGGCGTGATCACGGCAAACATGGCCTGATAGATCATGAACGCCAGATGAGGGACCGTCGGAGCATAGTCAGGGTTTGGAGCCGGTCCAACCCCGCTCAGTGCGGCCCAATCCAGGTTGCCGATCAGGCCCTGCACGTCCGGTCCGAAGGAAAGCGAATACCCGAACAGGATCCACTGGATGCTGACCAGGGCAATGGCGATGAAACTGTGCATGATGGTACCCAGAACGTTCTTGCTCCGGACCATCCCGCCATAAAACATGGCCAGTCCCGGGGTCATCAGCATGACCAGGGCTGACGAAACCAGGATCCATGCCGTATCGCCGGGATCCACGGTTGTTCCGTCCCCGGCCAAGGCCGGCCTGACCATTGCAGACCAAAAGATGATTAACGTGACGACCGATCGCATAACGCCCCTCCTGAGTAAGATTGGAAATCCGCTCTCCTTTGCGAGAACCGTGCCAATCAAAAACCTCGTTGATTAAGGAAGGGCGAAAGAGGTCCGTCAACAATTTTGTCTATGTTTCGACATTTTTGTTGTTCCTGGACCGCCGTTCTGGGGTGCGAGACCACCTTTGGGGCTGGAGCCCAGTTGCAGCCAGGAAGCGAATAGCCCCGAGAAACAACCCGCAAATTCGTTCTGAAAAAGGGACGAGGTTCAGGCCCCTGGCGGCCCTGAGTTCCGGTGCCCGTACTACAAATTGCCCTTACTGAAGTGAGACGGCAAAGCCCCGGGCAGACAGTTCGCCAAGCCACCAGGCCGGACGTTCCACGTCCACGACGACGATCGTGCCGTCACGCTTGAGAATCAACCGATCCCGGCCCGGGGCCCTCTGAATTACGCCGTCTGCGGGGGTGACCACGAGCCGGACCTTCTTCCAGCTGAAGACTTCAAGACTCTCCTCAAAGAGGGCCAGGGATACCAAGGTCCCGGTGAACCTCATGCGCGTCTTGATCCACGCAAACTGATTTTCGGCCCATCGAACGGGTCTTCGGCCCTTCAGGTCCGGCAGTTTGCCCGCAAAGACGGCCGTAGGTAAACTCGCGATCATAACGAGGATGAGAGGGAATCCGAGCATCATGCCGAGAAGATACTCTGGAGGCTGCACGTATTTCAGAATTTCTGAGTCTATTTCCCGGGCCCGGGCGGAAAAGTCGTCAACGGGATGTCGCCCGCCAACCGAGATGCTGCTTACGGTTTCATCCAGCATTTCCTTGAAGCTCGAAAGAGTCGAACCGTTTGAAATCATTTCCACCCAGAAGAAAAGATCGTCAACGCTGAACAGATAGATGTACTTGCGTCC
>QJVM01000173.1 GCA_003235715.1 Nitrospirota bacterium | reverse complement strand
GGCATTGATGATACGGCCTATATCTATAACGATGAGATCCCAGGATTTCCAGGCACCTACAATATACGTCTCTGGGGAAAAGCAGGAGGCAATCCTAGTACTATCGGGCCCAACAAAACTCTTCCGGCCTGGACAACCGATATCGGAACTGTACCGGATGTTACCAGTATAAGAGACGCCGCCGGGCAATCCATATACCATCCGAAACACGCAAGAACCTGGGCCGGAAGCTTTGCACTTATTTCGGGCACGGCGCCACCTCAATGCACGATATGTGACCGGTCCGAGCCGCCGCTGATTCCACGCTCCTACTGTACCCCTGCGGAGATAAGCGCCTGGGACTGTGGAGACCTTTACCAAGGGTCCGCATCGTCCACAGTCAATATTACGCTTGATATGATTGCCAAAGCACTTGCGAATAGTGCCGTTCACGAAATTTCCCATTTATTGGGTGCCCTGCACATTGCAGACCGGGGAGATGACTTGGATGTGATGTATGCGGATCTGGAAAAACCCATGGCCGAGCGAAGCAAATTTCTTGATATCAACAACAAAGCTTTACTTCTTGGTTCGGTCGGCCTTGCACCGCGATTGACCGTAAACTACGATGGGACGGTTACGGATAATATGGCCGGCCTTATGTGGACCCAAAATGCCAACTGGCAGTTTCGCGATTATCCACTTTCAATCTGGTTTCAGGACGCGTATCAGCACACACGTGAACTCGATTACTTTGGTTACGACAACTGGAGCCTTCCGGATCCATACAACTTTGATGGCAGTGGACCCTGCACGGACCGGGACAATCTCTTTGAAGTTTGGGTAGACGACTGCGACCTTCCATATGAAGGGTGCGATCAGAGCGAGCTAGGCCACCTCTACTACCAAATGCTTGGAAACGAGCGTGCGCACCGTCGTGAGCTTGGCACAGGGCTCACATGCATAAATCCCCCGCGCAATGTTGGACCATTTCTAAATTTAGGCAACTATTACTGGGCTGACGCCTACTATCAAGTCTTCGATATGAGTTCCGGTCAGCAGTATGATTATGGCAGCGACTCACTGTTTCAGGTTTGGCCTGTTCGTGACGCATTCATGTTCATCGATCACGGCGACGGCACCGTATCTGACACGAGCACAGGACTGATGTGGGTCAAGGATACCAATCTGGCCGGCGCTAACACCATGACGTGGGATGAAGCCCAGACTTGGGTTAACGGTCTTGACTATGCAGGCCACACAGACTGGCGCCTGCCTCGAACACCGGACCTCGATGCCCGGTGCTCAAACCCCGAGATGTTTTCAGGGCTCAATGTAACAGCACACGATTGCTCCCAAAGCGAAATGGGATATTTGTTTTACGCGTGGGGGATTAATTCCGCAAATTCTGGACCATTCGTCATGAATCAGCCGGCCCCTGCGTTCTGGTCGGAGACAGAGTGGGGTTCTGATCCTGAAAACTCAGCATGGAAGTTCTCCTTTGCGTCCGGTGAGCAGTATCCGGGAGCAAAGGGCTGCACCGGTTGCCACGTGGCTTCTGTATATGCGTGGCCTGTTCGAGAGATTCAGCCCGGAGAAACCAATTTAGGTACAAGTGTACGGGTTCAGCCGATACCTCAAGTTGCAGTGAATTTCTCCAGCGTAACGTCCAGGGGAATTACGACAGTGAATCAGGACACTGTCAACCCTGGAACGGATGAACAGGATTATGAATTTCTGGGCAGTTTCTATGACATCAGTACAACCGCAATCTATGAGGGAGGCCTTCAGGTTTGTTTCAAATATTCCGAAGCCGACATACCGGCGGGCACACGAGAAGAAGACTTGAGGTTGTTTCACTGGGTATACGATCAGGGGGATCCTTTCATCATCGGTGATGAACAGTGGCTCTGGCGCGATATTACAGACCGTCGCGGGTACGCCAATCGGTACCCGGAGACGATGGCAAATATCTTATGCGGACGCACGGGATCGCTTTCCTCGTTTGCACCAACCGTTTTTCTTGACGCGGATAATGACGGAATAGGGGATTCGCGTGACCAGTGTCCGGATACACCGGCCTTTGAGTCTGTGGATGCCGATGGCTGCGCATTGAGCCAGCTCGATAGCGACGGGGACGGCGTGACGGATGACCTTGATGCCTGCCCGGGCACACCTACAGGACTTATGGTCGATGGCAACGGTTGTGCGCCGAGCCAGCTTGACACCGATGGCGACGGGGTGACAAATGATCTGGATCAATGTCCAAGTACGCCCAGCGGTCAGACGGTGGATATTAATGGATGTGCATTGAGCCAGTTGGATACCGATAACGATGGTGTAACGGACGACTTGGATGCCTGCCCGGGAACACCTCCAGGCGAAGTCGTAGACTTCAGCGGCTGTTCATTGAGTCAGGGCGGCGATGTGGGAGACGGAATCTTGGTAACCGATATAGGCGATGTATTTAACCTACCCGGCTCAGGTTCGGCCTGCGGCGCAGGCGTCGGGCCCCTCATCGAAATGGACTTCGACGCGAATGGCATACCAGACACCATGCTAGCGGTATTTTCCCTGACCGGACAGACCTATCTTACAGGTGGCAGGCTCTATATGACACCTGTGTACTGCACGACAGATGGATATGCACGGGTTAAGATAAGATTTGTGGATATGCTGGCGAACGGTTTCGATGCGGGAGACGAAACCACATGGACATACAAGCGAGTTCCCGCCTTAAGGATAGAAGGCAGTTCGGACAACATTCCCGTTGCGCCTCTGCCAGTTGCCTTCAATATATATGCCTATCGAGAGCTTAACCAGACAACACAGATCAGCCCCCTTTATGGAACATTAACGGGCGGTGGCACAAAGGTATTCTCAGATGCAGTGGGCATCGCGGAAATATACGTACGAACAGGTTTCAGCGAAAACAACATGGACAATCTAATCCTGATGGCAACGCACCCCAATACCTTGGTTGGAACTAACGTAACTGCGAGTCTGCCGAATGGCTCTATTCTGTTTCCAAGCGTGACAATCCCCGGGAATACCTTTATCCATACAGCGGATACAGGTCATCCCCTACCACCCGGGGTCGCCATATGCGCTCCCCGCCCGGCTCCGCCTTATTTCATGGTTGAAACAAATGCAAATACCGGGACGCCGTCGCAGGTATGTATCGAATATCCGGATTCTTGTGACGAAGCCAGCCTACAGATAATGAGGTATTACACTATCTGCGGCATCAGCGGTTGCACGACGTATTGGGGGAACGTTACCGCGTCATTGAATACGACAACAAACGTGATCTGTGCCTCCTCCGGAGGGTTTGGCCCCTATGTCATCACCGAGAACATCGGAGACAAGGACAATGACGGATATTCAAATGTGGTTGATTGCAATGACCTGGACAATACCGTATATCCGGGGGCTGAAGAAATCTGCGATGGGAAGGACAATGACTGCGATCCGGGAACTCCGGATGGCATTGAAGAGACCTGGTTGGGCAGTCTATGCGACGGAGCGGATTCGGATCAGTGTAACGAGGGAGTGTTTGTCTGTGAGGGTGGAATTCAGACGTGCCTTGATACCACTGGAGATGCCGTAGAACTGTGCGACGGGTTTGACAACGATTGCAATCCAGCCACTGCAGACGGTATGGCCGAAACCTGGAATGGTAACCCGTGCGACGGACCAGACTCAGATCTGTGTCAAGAGGGCACCTACATATGTGCAGGCGGGCAGCAATACTGCTCAGATAATACGGGCTCTGCTGCTGAGCTGTGTGATGGGATAGACAATGACTGTAATCCTTCAACATCCGACGGCGAAGCGGAAACATGGTACGGAGACCCCTGTGACGGAACAGATACGGACGCATGTATCGAAGGAACAATGTTCTGCTCTGGCGGCGTTCCATCCTGTTCGGATAATACAGACAGCACAATTGAAGTGTGCGACGATATAGATAACGATTGCGATACCCTTGTAGACGAGGACCTGCCAATCATAACGTACTATTATGATGGAGACGGTGATTCCTTTGGTGTACGCGACGACACTATTCAGGGTTGCGGTCCCTCGGGAAGTCATACTGCGTTGAATGGAACGGACTGTGATGACTCTGACACAGCGATTGGAACCTGTAATACGCCCCCGGGCAATTCAGAGGTAACGATTACAGATCCCGGCTCCGGCACCGAAGTGACTTTTCCAAATGTAGTATCGGGCGGGGAAACCACAATTACACCGTCGAGTAGCGGGGCGGCTCCGCCTCCGAACTTCCAGGTAGGCGCATTTATGGAAAACAGCTATTACGATATAACGTGCCAGGCGAATGATGGCACAGACTGTACTTGGAACGGCTTACTTCTAGTTTGCTATTCTTGGAATGAGGGGGATTTCTTTTTTGAAGACTTTGTGCGCTTGTTCCATGAGGAACCTAGTGGAAGCGGCAACTGGGTCGACAGAACATGTACTCCGGGTCTTGATACCTGCCCTGACCCCAACCCGGATACACTGAATAATCGCGTATGCGGTTGGGTCGACCATTTGTCGTGGTTTGCCGTTTTTGAGAATGTTGGAGTCAATGTCAGTCTCATGCCAGGATTAAATCTTGTTGCATATCCAGGAGATATCCCATCAGGCCTGACAACGTTCGATCTCTTCTCCGGCTTTGGACCGCATGCGGGAGGCATCGAAATACTGGCATTTTCGCCTGTATCGCAGGACTATTCTTCCACATATTACAATGCGTTAGGCGAGCCGTTTGGTGACCCTATATCTGTGACGAATTACTGGGCCATGCAGATTTACGCACCTGTGAACACAAATGCCCAGTTCTTTTATTCTCGATCCTGTGGACCGACACCGCTCCTCACCGGCAGAAATGAAATAGGATTCAATTGCCCAAGGGCAGGATATTCGGCTTTCGATTTTCTTAGTGATGTTGGTCAGGCTCTGGTTACAAGTATCCAGTCATTTGATCCAAATTCAGGCGCTTTCGTGACAGCGGCGTTCCATAACGAGGATATCGTTGGGGTTGATTTTCCAATCGTGGAGGGACGCGGTTATATTGTTTTCATGAGGGGAAATCATGTCTGGCGGGCAACGACGCCTTAGCAGTGATATTGAGGTTGGGGTGCTTAGAGCAGTAAGATGAAAACCGTGTAGGTAACGGACCTGAATCGATTCGTAACGGTTCTAGAAAGATCCCATAGCTTGATCTTTCTATACTCTAACCGATAGGCCCGACCCGACGGAGTCCTAGCGGTTATAATCACGGCGGCTTCCCGAAGTGGAAGCCGCTTTTTTTCGTGGCTCGTGCGGGTCAACTGTGCAGGAGATCTCCTCAAGGTGGCCTCCCGGAACGAAGATCAACAGCGGGTCTACTCGCGGGTGTTCGGCCAGCACGTAGAAACTGCAGCACGTGGCACACCAGAGGGAATAGGCATAGCCCTCCCGGTGGTAGAGCGGCTCCCCACAATGGACGCACTTCAGGTTGAACATGAGGTCCTCGGGTCCCGGCTTGATCTCTGTGAATTCCCTTAACATGCGCCCTCTCCTTTTTACTGACCAGACAGTCCGATAGTCCGGTGCTGGCCAACCCCTCTAAGGCTCTCTTCGGCAGAAGACGGTCTTTATTCAAGAGGCCGGAAACGGGCCACCGAGGGTCCTCCATTCCTCTCTGATTAAGAATGCGTCCTTCTTGCAAATTACCTGCAACCGTCCCGCAAACCGGACCCATTCAGCAACTTATCCACATTTCTTTAACATTTATTATCATAGGTCTATGCGTAAGTACCGCCTCTCCAAGTCCAGGATCCTTTCCGGGCTCCAGTGCGCCCGACGCCTCTGGCTGGAGGTCCATCGGCCGGACCTCCTTGAGGTATCCGCCCGTCAGGAGCATATCTTTGACATCGGCGACCGCGTGGGCGAGGTGGCCCGCAGGCTTGTGCCCGGAGGCGTTTTGATCGGTCATGACGATAACCTCGCCGAGGCCCTCCGTGAAACTGAAGCCCTGCTCCGGCGGACCGCACCGCCCCCCCTCTTTGAGGCAACCTTTAGCCACCAGGGGGTGCTGGTCCGGGCGGACATCCTGAGGATGAACAGGGGTGGAGCCCATATGGTCGAGGTCAAGTCCGCAGCTTCAGTCAAGGACTATCACCTCTGCGACTGTGCCGTTCAGGCCTGGGTGCTCGAGGGGGCCGGTTTTCCTCCTGAGAGGGTGGAACTGGCCCACATCAATACGGAGTTTGTTTATCCCGGCGGTGGCCAATACCAGGGACTCCTGATCTATGCCGACATTACCGACGACGTTCAGTCCCTTATGCTTGAAATTCCCTGCTGGGTGCGCCGCTTCAAGGCAGTGCTTGCGGGGGACGAACCGGACATCCGGACAGGACCGCAATGTCACGATCCCTTTGAGTGCCCCTTTCTTGACCACTGCACCCCCTATGAAACTGAATATCCCGTCGGCTGTCTGTACCGGGGAGGGCCCCTCGTGAATCAACTGTTGGGTGAAGGCATCACAGACCTGCGGGAAATTCCGGAAGGTCGTCTCGCAAAGCCTATTCATATACGACAGCGGCGCGTCACATTGTCCGGCGCCTTTGAGCTCGATCGCGAAGCCTCCGACCTGATCCGGGGGCTTCCTTATCCTCGGTACTATCTTGACTTCGAAACCGTCGGGCCGCCCGTGCCGATCTGGGCGGGGACCCGTCCCTACCAGGCCCTGCTCTTTCAGTGGTCCTGTCATTTAGAGAAGAGCGACGGCTCCCTGGAACATGAAAGCTTTCTGGACATGAGCGGAGATCCGCCCATGAGAGAGGCCATCGCGTCGCTGCTCGAGACCCTCGGCCAAACGGGCCCCGTTATCGTATACAGCGGGTACGAAAAAAGTGTTCTCAACAGCCTCGCCCGAATGTTCCCGGACCTGGCCGAAAGAATAGACACCGTCGTCCCGCGACTCGTGGACCTTCTGCCAGTGGCCCGGAACAGCTATTACCACCCCACCATGAAAGGATCATGGTCCATCAAATCCGTGCTTCCCACCGTAGCGCCTGATCTGGACTATACCGCCCTTGGTCAGGTCCAGGATGGCAATGCCGCAGGCATGGCTTTTCTGGAGGCGGTCTCGCCTGAGACTCTGCCTGACCGTAAGGCGCAGTTGCGGCAGGATCTTCTTGCCTATTGCAGACTGGACACCCTGGCCATGGTGCGCCTGGCCCGTTTTTTTGCGGAGCGGCCAACCAATTAGATCACCGTTACCGCAGCGAGTCGCAGGGTTGGGCGGTATCTCTACCCGGAGGGGCGGGAAACAAGACGAGGGGCAGGCTGGAAAAATCCCGTCCTCAAATAAAACGCATCACGGAGTCTTCGTCCGAAGGCCCCTTTAAGCGGTCAGTCGCTCCGCCTTATCCTTAAGTTCAGAAGCCATCTGCGCCAGGACTCGTTGTGAGGTGGAGCGTCCGGAATAGTATGGGCTTTGAAAGAACGAACAGCGGGTGCAGTCGGCGAGCTTGAAAGCGAAGGTTCCGGCAGGGCGGTCGGCACAGAGGGTCCCAGCCACTTCGGCGCATTGATTCCCATGGTGGGGGTAGGCCGGGCACACCCCCAGTTCTTCCTCCCTGTGGCCGCCCTTCTCGCGGCCACATCCCTTGAATTCCCAGCAATTCATATACCCCCTCCCGCCCCCGTAAGATTCACGGGTGAGTCTCTCGTTAACTTCCAGACCATTCCTTCTCCTCCTTCCATCGCGGAAGAAGGAGCCGTGTCCGGAGCTGATTTTACCCGATAACCCTGTACCTGCACAGAATCCGGGTCCCGGCCAGGTGGCCGCGAGAATCGGGTACCCCCTGAAGCATTACTTCCCAAGGGCCTGCTTCAGATCCATGGCATGTTCCTGTTCCATGGCCAGGATATTCCTTAACTGCCCGGCCAGGGCGTATTCCTTGAGCGCTTCCGCCTGCTCGATTCTTTCCTTGTAACGACGGATCGCATCTTCTTCACCATCGAGATCCTGTTTAAGCATGGCTTTCGGATTCTGTGACGTGAGTATCTCGCCGACGTTCACGCTTGGCGCGCCACCAAAGAAATCGATCTGGTCCGCCAGCACCATGGCGTGCTGTATTTCCTCGGTCGCATGGATCTTCAGTTCCTTGATGATGTCTCCGTACTCCGCGCCGGTCATGACGGCCGCGTGATTGATGTACTGGATGGCTGCAGAGTATTCCAGCTCGAGGTCACGGTTTAAGAGTTTCACAAGTTGCTTGATGGTCACGGCCATGCCAATTCCTCCGGAGTTGATATTTCCCGCGTATGGGCGGGATGACTTGCTCCCTGATCGAAGTTAGCTCAGAGTCGTCATGCTGTCAACCGGTCCCACAGGCCGGATGGGTCTCTGTTTGCCACGCCCTGATCGCTTGCAATGTGAAGCCTGCGACTCGCGGGATGTTCTTTATGGGACGACCACTAACAGCCACGGCAGGGGAGAATATCAGGAAGCCCGGTGTCTGTGAAACCGCTCCTGTTTCCTATCCGACCAGGCCCGAAACCCTGTGAGGCCTTCGGCACCCGCAGGGTCGCGAGCCGCCAGGCGGATTTTTATTATGGAGCAACCGTTCCCTCCCTCTCCTGTAATTACCGGAACATTTCCTTTTTTCGTGACCCAAACCCGTTCCAGTTCGCTCCGCCCGGAGAATCCGGTTACTCTCGAAAACATCCGAATCGTTCCAGTTCCCTCATGGCCCAGTCGTCTTCCAGAACCTCGTTACCACTCACATCCTTTACCGTACGCGCGTATTCCTTGAGGAAATAGAATCCCAGCTTCTTCTTTACGGTGTTCAGCCGCTCGAAGATATTGGAGACCGTATCCCTGAGAGCCCAACGCACCCCAGCCGCATTAATAACGTTGTTCAGAGACTCCTCCTTGAATTCGGACTGGACGCCCATCGCCAGGTCGTCGCCATCCAGAATCAATTTCATCGGCTGGGCCGGCTCGCTCAGGTCCCGACCTCTCTCCCTGGCCCATTCCCTCACATCGGGAACCAGTTCAAGCCTTCTTACGAAGTACTCATTTCCGAGGTTGTTCAGCAGTCCCAGGTAGTCCTTGGCCTGTATCATGACCCGCACCTCCTTTTCCCTCCTTAATTCCCATTTAGCACCGCCCGGAAGGACTGTCAAGCGGAAGGGACAAACCGTCTCCGCTCCCGTCTGTCAGGAGTTCCGCTCATCAGGCATGACTCCGCAGGACTTTGGCACTCAACGTATAATGAATAGGGTTCATTCAATCCCGCCGGTTCCGGGGCCATGTCCCTTGTCAAAACTCCTTCACCCATGATCGCATCTTCCCAAGAACGCCGCAGGATCATGGCCTGTACCGCCGTCGTCGTTGTTCTGGGTCTGTGTGCAGTTGCTCTTTTCTCCCCGCCGGGAGTGGACCGGGTGGTTCGCCCTGTTCTTTCGGGTCTGGCTTCCCGGCTTTACGACACTGACGTTTCCATGGAACATCTCGAATGGACGGCTTCCCACGTGAAAGCCGAGAGCATTGTCATCATTACGGGGTCCGGCGATGAGGTCCGGATCCGCAGCCTGGATATCCGCTACCACCTTTGGGGACTCCTTCACCGCACACTCGAAGGACTTCAGGTCGTTTCCCCCCACCTGAAACTGCACCAGAGGGAACCGTCAGGCACAGAAACCACGACAGCACTTCCCGAGGAATTCCCCGTTACAGTCAAGGAATTCGTGGTGACGGACGGAGACGTTCGCCTGGAGAAGGGTGAAACTGAACTGCGGATATGGGCCTTGGACGTTCACGTTTCCGCAGGCACCCTGAATACGTTCGAAGTCGACACCACAATCGGGGAGGACCCGGGCGTCCCGGTCCACGCCCAAGGTAGCGTATCGTGGACGGGCAAGCCAGCAATTGTTCTCGAGAATATCGCAATCTCCGAACAAAGCCTTCTTTCCGAACCGCTCCATCTTTCTTGGGCTCCGGAAGAGGGGGCCCTGGGTGGTGGACGATTCGGTATCGAACACGTGGATCATCTCATGGTCAGCCAAATAGCCCATGCGCTTGGGTCGGAATCCCCGGTCCCCATGGGACTGACTTTCGAGCTTTCTGGAACGGACCTCCGGATCGATCAGGCCCAAAACCGCACCACCTTGAATTCGAGAATAGAAAAAGGTCGTATCTGTCAGGAACGTACCTGCCTCCCCGTGGGTAAACTCAGCCTCTCGATAATCCTGGCGGACGACCAGGTACGGCTGGATACGGAACTCGGCCTTGGTCATGGCACTGCGTTACAGGTCAGCGCAGAGAAAACAGGCGCGGACCTAAGCGCGGATTTCAGGGCCCAGGTTCCGGACGTGGCCGCAGAGGTCACCGGGGCCACAGGGGTCGAGCTCAAAGATCTTCAAGGCGGACTCGCTCTTACAGGCACCTGCCGGACCGGTCCGGAAGACAATCTTTCCTGTCTGGCCCAGATCAAAGGCCTCGCGCCCCTTGCCGGGCGAGAACGTCATCCTTTCTCCCTTGCCCCTTTGCAGGGAGACGTCATCTTCGAGACCTCCCCGGTCGGATGGAGTGCCAAAGGGAACATGGGCCCCAAGGGAAAACCCCTCGTAACGCTGGAGGGGAAACCCGACCAAATCCAGTGGAGAGTTTCAGCCTTGTCCCTGGCGGACCTCTCGGAGTTCGTTGACCAAGGGGGGCTGCCTGCCTGGTTGAAAGGCGTGGAAGCTCTACGCAGTTCAGGTCAACTCACCGGCTTTTCAAAGGCGGCCTGGTCCTTTACCTCCAGGACATCCGTTCAGTCCATCGCAACCACGGCCGGAACTCCCAGGGCATGTGAATTCGTTGTCCAGGCAGACCCAACCGCAGGAGGCCAGGAAACAGCGGTAACCGTCTCTGCCAGCGTGGCGGCCATAACTGAAACGCCGGGCATCAGGGTGACTGGAGGTCTGAAGGTGGGGGGCTCCTGTCTCATGGGCCCGAACGACACGGCAACGTGCAATATGGACTTTCGGGGAACTGGAGACCGTGATCTGGCAGGGAAATCCGTAGATATTCGTCTGGAGTCTGTCCATGGCCACATGAACTTTACAGGCACCAGGAATTCATGGGCGGGAACCGCCCAGCTTCTGCTCTCGGAAACCCCTCTGCTCAAGGTCACGGCGGATGAGGCCCGGTTGTCCTGGGAATTGGCCCTGAATGACCTCAGTCCTGTACGCAGCGTCGTCGGCAGTACATTTTGGCCGGACATGATCACCAACATGACTCAGGTCAGGTCTGACGGTCAGCTCGATTTTCTTGCGGAAGGAGGCGTTTCCGGAAACACCCGAATCTCTGCGGAAAGGATGGACACGCCCTGGGGCACTGCGGAAAGGGCCAATATTGACCTGAGTCTGGTGCGGGAAGGCCATTTCCTGGAACTTCGGGAGGTGTCTCTGTCAACACGGATATCAGGAACGGATCTGCCGTCGGGAGAACTCGTCCTTAAGGGTTCCGGCCGGGTCTCAGAGGATTTCTTCAGGCTGAATCTCGCGTCATTCCGACTGGACGGCGCAGAGTTCCTGTCTGCCGACGGATTGTCCGGGTTCACGGGCGGAACACTGGAAGCCTCCGGTCTCATCGAGAAACCATCTTCCCTAGCCCCCCTGCATATGGACCTGGAGGGACAAGCGGGCGTGGGAGAAGTGCTGGCCGGCAGATTCTATGCCGATCTGAGTCCTGTAAAGCCGGTCCTGAGACTTAAGGCAATATGGGATTCGTCCCTGGGACAGCTCAACCTCGATCAGGCCACCGTTGCCGTGGAGAGTCTTGGCGACCTGTCGCTCACGGGGCGGATTTCGCGGGCAGACTTTAGGGTCGAGTCCACCGTTCAGGCCAGGTCCCTTTCAAAGTTCGTTGAATTGTTCGGACCAGGCCTCGGTGACGTTTTGCCGACCATCGCCGCGTCCCGCGTTTCGGGTGGGGTTGACGCTCACCTGGAAGCGAGCGGGACGCCGGCGGCTTTCGGAATCTCTGGAACCATAACGCTGGATGACCTGTCCCTGATTTCAGAACCCCTGGATGTGGAAGCCCGGGGAATCTCCGGCCGCGTTCCGGTTGACCTCCATTCAGCAGGCCTTGCCCCCGCAGGCACAGGGGAGGAAACCACCGGAAGCGTGGAAATTGCTTCTTTGAAGTTGGGGCCTCTGAGGCTGACGTCTCCTGGAGTCACGCTGGGAGTCCGAACGAACCGGATGCGGATTGTCGCTCCCCTTGCCTTCGACCTGGCCGGAGGACGGATCGGCCTGGAAGGGGTCTCCCTCCAGCGCGAACAAGGAGGGGTCGGCGTGGAGGGACATCTCAGGATCGAGGATGTGGATCTCGAAAAGCTCACGAAAGAGTTGAATCTCCCTCTCATGAAGGGAAGGGTCACGGCCGATCTGGGAAACATCCGGTATACGGAACAGGTCCTCGCATCGGACGGAGATGCCACGGTTCGCGTCTTTGGTGGAGACATCCGGATCCGGAACCTTTACATGGACAACCCTTTATCAAGGTTCCGCACCGTTCACGGCGACATGGATTTTACGAATCTGGATCTGCACGGACTTTCCCAGACCTTCGAATTCGGTGAGATGAACGGGACTGTGGATGGATACGTGCATGAGCTGCGCCTGTTCGAAGCCACCCCCTCCCGTTTCGTTGCCCGGGTGGAGACCCGGAAAAAGGGGAAGCGGGATATCAGTGTCAAGGCCCTGAATAATCTTTCCATCATCAGCCAGGGAGGGATTACCTCTGTGCTTTCCCGGGGGATGTACCGTTTCATAGATTTCTACCGTTATGAGAAGATTGGTATTCAATGCGAACTCGAAAACGATGTCTTCACGCTCACCGGGACCGCACGGGAGGGCTCTGATCGTTACCTGGTATACGGCGGACTCCTCCCTCCCCGCATCGATATTGTGGCCCCCGGGCACCGCATCTCCTTCAAGGAGATGCTGAAGCGGATCAAGCGGGTGGACCGCAAACGGGGTTGAGGGGGCGCCGGCGAATTGAACTTTGGCTTTGTCCGGTCTATAGTGAAGCGTAGAGATTTCAAGAAGCCCTTTCGGAAGGGTCCTTACGGAGGAATTCAATGAAGAGAAAGTTTTTCTGGACTACCCTTGTTCTGGTCGCGTTTATAGCCTCCTGCGTCACCATCAATATCTACTTCCCGGCAGAAGAGGTCCGGAACGCAGCAGATAAAATCGTGAACGAAATCTACGGTGAACGTCAGGGTGAGAAGAACGAGCAACCGGCCCAGGACGAACCGGCTGAATCCAAGCCGTCACCGCAGGGTTTTCTTAGAAGACTCATGGGCGCCGGGGTGGCCCATGCCGGCCAGGACATCAACGTCAGTACACCGGAAATCCGCGCGATCAAGGAGTCGATGAAGGCCCGGG
>QJVM01000051.1 GCA_003235715.1 Nitrospirota bacterium | reverse complement strand
GAATCCGGATTGTGTTCCTTGGAATTATGGATCTGGCGGGCAATCCATTCCTCGGACCTCCGGTCTGTAACCCCTGTGAGGTCCGGTCCGATGTTGCCGCCTTCGCCCCTGAAACGATGACAGTTGATACAACCTTCGGAACGGAAAAGTCCGGCGCCCTGGCTGGCGCAGGCCGTGACCAGAAGGGCTGCCCCCAGGGCCCATAAAGGGATTATAAGACGCTGTCTTGCCACAGAAACGTCACGCCCGTATAAGTGAGATTTCAACCGGGGCTATGGCAGGGATGGGTTCCCGAACCCCGCTCCCCAATCTTAATACACGAAACCCGGGCCTTCTTCAACTATTTTCACGGGCAGGGTCAGGCTTGACCCGGTCTTCAGGAAGATGTCTTCGGTCCGATGCGGGGTATCAAGGGCGGGACGTCTCTCTGGTAGGAACGGTATTCCTCGCCATAGCGCTCTACAAGCCGGCGTTCCTCGATCCACATTCCGTAAAACAGGTAGAGAATGGCCAGAACGCGGACCGCAAGCCAGTTGCGCGAGTAATCGGGGCTGAAAACAAAGATCAGCAAGGCGCCGGCATACATGGGATGTCTCATGTAACGGTACGGACCTTTTCGCTCGATGGGTCGGTGACGAATCCCTTCAAGGTCTCTCCTTTGAGCTTCGTCGGTTTCAGGACGGAGCACCTGCGTGAACCCCGAAAACTCCCTGAAATTGATCACCTCGAAACAGGAGAGGATGAAGGCCAGGGCGCCCAGTTGAATAAGCCGGAAGAAGTACGCGAGAGCCGTCGGCAAACGAAAAAGGTCCACGTCCGGGAGGCTCCGGATCCAGGCGAAGCAGCCTAGGGTTGTCCCGAGACTGAGGACCATGTACAGGAAACGGAAGTATTTCTGCACGAAAGTCTTTCCAAAAAGTCCCGCGTTCCATTGCTTCACCCGGTCGGCCGCACAGGTGGAGTGGACGGCGGCAAACAGGAAAAAGGCGGCGACGGTTATCAGGACTTCCCGCATAGCCGTTGGACGACGGCGCGCTCCGCCAGGGGCGAAGCCCACCATGCCTGTATCAGCGTATCTGCTTCCCGGGCTGGAAGGAGAAGCGTGGGGCAACCGAAGGAAATGACGACGGACCGTCGGGCGGTGCGGACGATTCGTTCCAGCAATGCCTCGCGCCACAGAGACAGCCCGCTTCTGCCCTTCCAGCCTGAAATTCTGGAAAAGAGGGCGACCACGACCTCGCGGTTACAAAGGGCTTCGGCATCCAGAACATCGACCGATGCCGGGGCGTAAACGGCGAGATGCGGATACGCTCTTCGAAACCCCGTTTCGAGTTCCCTGCCGTTGGAAGGTGCCAGGTCTTCGTCAAGAACCACCAGCGCGTCCATTCCTGAAACCGAGGCCTGCCCTTTCTCCACGCGGAGCGATCTGGGGACCAGGCCGTTCACGAGCCGCGTCATTTCTTCCGTAATGTATTCAGCTCCGGGGGCCCCGGCCGTGCACGGACCCACGCGGTCAAAAGCCTTCTGGACCCGCTTCCATGACTCGTCGAACCTCGGCTCCAGGAGCGTCCAGTGCGCGGTCAGGATATCAACGGCCTGGTACGGATCCGGAGGATGCAGGATCAGGTCACAACCTTCCTGAAAGGACTGGAGACAGGCGGTCTCGGCACCCACGTCTTCGATGGCCCCCGCCATGTTCATTGCGTCAGTGATGATCAGGCCTTCATACCCCATTTCGTTTCGGAGAAGGTCCCGAATGACCCGACCCGAGCGGCTGGTCGGTCTGTCCGGGTCGAGGCAAGGGACGAGCAGGTGTCCAAGCATGATCATTCGGCATCCTGCACGGGCCGCGGCACGGAAGGGCAGGAGATCGAATCTGGTCAGGACGTCCAGAGACTCATGAATCCGGGGGAGGTGGAGATGAGAATCCACCTCGGTCCGGCCATGGCCGGGAAAATGCTTGGCACAGGCCAGCACGGCCCGTTCGACCGGATTTTCCTGAAGGCCCCGGACCTGGGCCTCGGTAAACCAGGCCACCTCTTCAGGATCAGAGCCGTAGGCCCGGGTGCAGATGATGGGATTCCTGTCATTGACGTGGAGGTCCGCGACGGGTGCGAGGACGACGTTGACTCCGGCCATGCGGGCTTCGCATGCGAGGAGACTGAACAGATGTCTGAAAAGGTCGTGATCTGCGGCGCTCCGCCGGTCGATGGCATGGGCCAGGGACATGGCCGAAGGAACGAGGGTCCCTCCCTCCACCTGTTGCCCCACCCCCTGTTCGAGGTCCGAGAGAACCAGGAGTGGAGCCCCTGCCTCCCGCTCGAGTTCCCGTATGCCTTCACGGAGGGTCTGCAAGCGGGCCCCGAAGACGATGAAGGCCCGAAACCCGTCGCGGACCATCCGGCGAAACTCACCCAGGTCGGTCTCAAGCTTTTCGCCCTGCATGCGCGGCACTACAAGGCCCGCCATCCTCCGAAACCGGTCACTGGTTCTGCTCATGCCAAGCCCCTCAGAAGATCAACAAAATCCCGTCCCCTGGCGATATACTACACCGCCATGGCCGGAAGATTCGCCCACCTCATCAACGATGAGATTCGATACATCCTGCTCGACATGGATGGCACGCTTCTGGACCGTTATTTCGATGACTACTTCTGGGAACATCTCTTGCCCGAGCGCTATGCCGAGAAGAACCACCTGACGCCGGAAGAAGCCCGGCGGGATCTGCTGGAAAGGTATCGAAAGACTGAAGGGACCCTCCAGTGGACGGATTTGGACTACTGGTCCTCCCAATTGAAGATCGATATCCCGGCGCTCAAGAAACAGACCGAGCACCTCATCGACGTACATCCCCATGTCATCCCGTTTCTTACAGAGATGAGGAGGAAGCAGAAGTCCGTCGTGCTCGTGACCAATGCACATTTCAAGGCTCTGGACATCAAGATGCGGAAGACCAGACTCGGGCCGTTCCTCGACCGGGTCGTGACGTCGGGGGATCTGGGCTATCCCAAGGAGCGGCTCGAGTTCTGGGGAAGACTGGCCGGCATCCTCGGGGAAGGATACGAAGTCTATGCCGTGCTGGTGGACGATACCCAGGCGGTGCTGAGGACGGCGAGAACCTTTGGCATCCGTCATCTCCTTCACAAGGCCGGTGCCAGTTCCGCTCTGCCCGTAACCCGGTCAGACGAGTTCACGAGCATTCATCTCTTTACCGAACTGATGGATTAAGTTGAACGAAGGAAGGGGACGCTCGCGGGCGCCGATCGTCCGTCAGCGCCCTTCGACCTTGAGCACTCGGGTCTTCTTCTTGACGAGCCGGACCAGCCCGTAGAAGACGGCGGTCAACACGAAAAGGTTCCTCCAGAACGGGTCCACGGAAAGCTCCCCGACCTGAAAGAAGTTTTCAAGGGTGTCCATAAGGACAAAATACGAAACGGCCACAAAGATCGTCGTGTACTCCCGGGCCAGAACGCTCTTCATGGAGAAGGACATGCGGGGCGTTTTCCAGTTTCTCAGGCGCGGAATGAAAGCCGGCACGTTTTCGGCCCATTTCAGGTACTCCTCCCCGTACTTTTCCCTGACGAATTCCTCTTCCGCAAACATGATCCGCTCGTAATAAATCCAGAAGGCAAGCACGGCCACGAGCACGCACCAGAGGGATTTCGTGAAGAGGACCATACCGAGCCAGACCATGAAATTGGCCAGATACAGGGGGTGTCGCACGACGGAATACATCCCGGTGGAATTCAGATGCTCCGCCTTCTGGCGTTTCGTGTTCCGCCCGGAGGTGCCCTTCGGCACATAGCCGACCGTGAGCGCCCGAAGCACAAGGCCAACCGCGGTCACGAGGAAACAGAACTTGTCCCAGGTCTCCTCAAGAGCGGAGGGTTCGGGAGGTCGCGATATCGTCGCCAGTATGAGAGGAAGGAGGAGGAGCGGGAAATAACTGCGGTAACGAAACAGGAGATTGCCCGTTTTTTCAAAGTCTTCCCGGAGAGGCATCGCGTATTATATCAAATGGGCCGTGTTCCGCCCGAGGCTTCGCGGTAAACCGTGAATCATACGGAATGGGGCAGGCGTTCCAGGGGACAGCCGGTGCAGGACGGCCTTCTCTTCAAACAATGTTCCTTGCATACGCGCACAAAGAGGGCATGGTATTCATTGTACAAACGAACCTCCGGCTCCAGGTAACGGTGAAACAGTTCCTGAAGGTGATGATAGGTGGCCTCTTCATCCACAAATCCGTGCCGGGTCAGGACCCGCCGGGTGTAGGCATCGATCACAAAGACCGGCTTGTTCAAGGCATACAAGAGAATGGAATCAGCGGTTTCCGGGCCAATTCCCTTCAGCGCAAGCAGTTCATGTCGCAGGTCCTTCAGTGCCGACCGGGCCATGGCCGCCATGCTTCCGCGGTAATGCTCCGTCAGGTATCCGACGAAATCCTTCAGTCTTCGTGACTTCTGATTGAAATATCCGGACGGCCGAATCAGCTCGGCGAGTCGTCGCTCCGGGAGGTTGTTTATGCCTTTGGCCGAAAGACGCTGTGCCTGCTTCAGGTTCCTGATGGCCTTCTCCACATTGGTCCAGTTCGTGTTCTGAGTCAGGATGGCCCCCACCGCCACCTCAAAGGCCGTATCGCCGGGCCACCAATGCTGAGGGCCGAACCGTTCAAAGAGAAGGTGATAGATACGGTTAAGATCGTTTTTCACGCCTGTATTACAGCCTTTCGGCTTGCGTCCCCGGGCAGAAGGAATCCCGGCGTCATCATCCGGAAACGAGGGAACCGTATCGAACCTGTTTCGGGCTGGCCTCGGCGGGCAAGACGGATCCCCCCTAGACCAGACTCAGCCCAAGGTACCGGGTTCCCTCATGCGGATTCTCATAGTACGCCGGGACAGGCCTGAACCCCAGGATTTCGTAAACGCGGTGAGCGGCCTCCATGCCGGGCAGGGTGTCGAGCACGATCTTCCGGTAGCCCATGGCCCTCGCCTGCCCGACGCATACCGTGGCGAGGAGCGTTGCCAGCCCCTTACCCCGCTGTTCAGGCCTGAGATAGAGCCTCTTCATTTCAGAGACGTCTCTGCCGAGTTCTCGCAGACCGACACACCCCGCCGCACCCGTGCCCGACCGGCCGAGCAGGAGACAGCCCCGGGGACTGCCGTACACTTCGGCAAGGTGTTCCATCTCCCATTCAAAATTCTGGAAACCGAGGTCCATGCCGAGTTCACGAGCATACGCTTCCATGAGGGCGCGGCCTGCGGCAAAGTCCTCCGAAGACCCGGCCGGCGAAATGTGAAACGGGATCTGTTCCATAGGACCCTTAGAGGTCTTCCCGCTGAACAAGACCCTGCCGGATCAGGAGTTCCAGGAGAATATAGCCCCCGCAGGGAGGAGAATCCTCCTCGCCTTCCCGGAACCCGCACCCATCCACACGGAACTCACAGGGGTCGCAGAGAACACCCGCCAGCAGCTGATCCTCGGACGCGTTCCATGACATGGGTTCCAGGGTCTGGAGAAGCTTGTTCAGGCTGTTCCATTCAAAACGGTTCTGGAAGAATATGAGCCCCGCACAGGCCATCTCTTCCTTGCCGCCCTTGTAGAACCGGCACCATGGAGAACAGACCAGGGTTTCGAAAGGAGCTTTCTTCATGGCGAGGCGCCCCGTCGGGACGACGAACACACTTTTTCTGTCCGGCGCATTACCTTTTCAGATGCCGGGAATGCCGATGGGTCCCGGAAGGTCCGGAAGTCCGCAACCTGCAGCCAGGGCCGTCCAGAGGAGAATTGCCGCAAGCAAGAATGTTCTGTACACGAAGGGCCTCCTTGATGGATGGGGTCAAATCACACCGGTTACATAATAGAACGGTGCGGACCGGGGCCGCAAAACATGCTGGAGGATCTGCCGATTCCTCAATAGATCAGCCAGATCAGCAGGATACCGAGAACGAGTCCGGGCCACTTTCCCCAGGGCGGAAGTTCCCGCCTTTGGGCGGAAGTTCCGTGGGCCCCCCACAGGCGGGTTAGCACCACCCGGGACCAAACCATGCCGCAAAGAAGAATCAGCACGCTTGAGAAACCTATGAAAGTCTCCGAGGCTTGATACGAGGGGAGAACAAACCGCAGGTCCAACTGCTCCGAGGTAACGCGTCCCAAAGTTCCACCCAAAGACAGAAAACGTGCTAGATGCCAGGCGAGTTCAAAGGTGGCGGCAAGGGGAATCAGGCCGTAGACCATAAACCCCATGGCT
Organism: Nitrospirota bacterium; assembly: GCA_003235715.1. GTDB lineage: Bacteria > Nitrospirota > Thermodesulfovibrionia > SZUA-242 > SZUA-242 > SZUA-242. Next base: position 37,800 of record QJVM01000051.1, on the reverse strand, counting down.
TCGGTATGGCCCGTTCCGGGATTCTTGAAAAGCCTGGAACCCCACAGCCCGGCCAGCAGTGCCATGAGTAGCGTGTACAAAATCACCAAAAGGGCTGAAGCGGGTTTCCAGAATTCTGATGTAACCAGAGAGCTGAAAGCGCCACTGTCCTCCAACGCGCGAAAGACCTGGCTTCCTATAAGTACGAGTCCCAAGGCGACCACTCTTCGGTCGGGCTTACGGATAGCCCAGAGTTCCTGGCCGGGGATGCGGAGATTGAGAACAGGAGAATTCCGTTCGCAGACCCGAATGCAGTTTCCGCAGAGAGTGCAATCCTGGTTGTCTCGAACGCTGAAGGGACCTTCGAACATGGGACACCCTTCGCCTGACGCATTTCCCGTGAAACACACGGGCTGGGCGCAGTCGCTGCAGCAGATGTTGTAATTGGACCGGAGTTCAATGGCTGAGCATCTGGAAATTAAGCCGACCATCGCCCCCAGGGGGCAGAGATAACGGCACCAGGCCATCCTTTTGTAAAGCGAGGCCACAGACAACGCATATATCAGGATCACGGTGATAAGGACCGCCGTGGCCACAGGCGACTGAAGCATATGAAAAGCAGACTCCGCCCAGAAGATGAGTCCGATGCCCCCTGCGGCGACCAGATATCCGTACCTTCGAACGATGCCGGGAACGTTCTTCTCAAGAGTTCCCAGCTTCTGAAGGGTCCGGCTCAGGCCCCTGAGGGGACAGACGGAACACCACATCCTGGCCAAGCCAAAACAACTGAGAACAAGCAGAGGTTCCCAGACGCCCCACGTGAGCACGGGAGCCACATTCCGGGACGGATTTTCAGAACCGAGGAATCCTGACGCCACCACGGCCACAATGAAGAGGCCGGTTACGATCTGCGCCCGCGCTGCAAAGGTTCCCTGCAGGAAGAACTTCCGGACCGGTTCCAGCTTTAGGAGGTTGAAGGTGTATCGACTCGTGACCGGTGGCTGGGCAAGAAAGATATCCTGAGGCCAAAGATGGTCGTGCTCCGCAATACTGACACCACGACGGATCACGACCTCCAGCTCATCGGTGTTGCCGGGCCAGTCATAGGCCATGATGGCCTGATAGGCCTCCTCACTGAGTCCCTCTACCTTCTTGCCGAACTCGCGACCCAGACTTTGAAGCATGGTTCCGACCAGGTGGCGAATGTCCTTTTTCCGGGATCGAAGGGGCGGGATCCAGAGTACGTCGGACTCCGGGAACGTCTTCAGCGTGGGATGAATACTTTCGGCTTCCGCATACAGGTCCGGCCCGAGGGACGAGGTCATCACGATGCGAACCGAAGAAGATTCGGGCTCTTCCGCGCCCAAGGGATGATAGGTTCCTGTGGCCAGATAGCGGCCCAGATGTTTCTGGACCCCGGGGGCCAGGTCTTCGGTGTTGTGGATGACCACGGTCCCTCCGTCCCCCACACGGAGCAGGCCCAGCCGGCTAGCCGGGGCAAAGGGCAGCGCCTCCCTGGACCGGCCGAAAAGGGCGCTGCACTGGGCCAGTTCCTGTCGGACCCGGTCCTGAAGAGTCGGGCCCTGCTCCATGCCGTCCAGGACGATACTTCTGGCATCGATCCACAGAAACGGCTTGCCCCGTCGTGTGCTGAAGCGGTGAATGAGACTGGCTGCTTCCAGTTTCTCGGTGCCAGGTTCGCCCGTGACCAAAACCGGCCGGTCACCTTCCGCAAGCTGGCGTATCCTGGCGAGAAGTCCTGTGAACTCCCGGCTTTTTCCGCTCAGCCGCGACGGAATGGGCCGCAGGTGTGCTGAGACGAACTGTTGATAATCCCGCTCGGTGGCTGAGGCGGCTTCGATGGTTCGATCTCCGTGTGAAAGCCATTCCGCCAGGATGCGAACAAAGGTTTTTGAAAGTTCGGGGACGGCCGAGAGCAGTTCTTCAAAGTTTTTCCGGGGCACGACGAGAAGCTGGGAGGCTTCCACGGTGATGACGGAGGCCGAACGCGGTTCGCCGGTCAGGAGCGCAATCTCGCCGAAGGTCTTGCCCGGACCGAGAACACTCAGCGTGGTCTCAGGGCCATGTTCCGATTCCCGGTAGACGCGGACGGAACCCGTGACAAGAACGTAAAAGCCATCTCCCGGGCCATGCTGCCGAAAGACCACGGTCTCTGCGGGAAGGGAGATCTGTCTGCTGACTTCGGCAATCCGGCGGACCCATTCCTGGCTCAACGTTCGGAACAGCTGGACCGAGGCCAGAATATCCTGTCGCTGAAGGGTGAGGCAATCGTTGACGGCGGCACGGTCGGCATGACCGGATTCAATAAGGAGCTGTCCAAGAGGCACCCCTGTCCCGTCAGTGGCCAAAGCGACCTGGCTACACAGCGCTTCTTCGACGACCGCACGGCCACCGTGGATTCGTTCGGCCAGGTATTCTCCGATGCGTCGAGATTTCATGTCGGTGTATCCCGGCGTGAAGGGCGTTCGTTTCCATTATAGGAGGGAAACAGGCGGGATGCAGCAAGGCGTCAGAAAAAACGCAACCGGGCGCAGAACCCTGTCAGGGAATCCTGCGCCCGGCCGGACACAAAAGGGTAAAAGTCAGAATACGCCGGAGGCGCGAGAGGAGCCTCGGCTAAGGGCCTAGGGCGCGCACTTCATGGATGCATAATAGGAGGCCAGATTCTCGATATCCTTATCAGAGAGGGAGGCCGCTTGGGGAGACATGAGGGCATTCTTCCTCGATCCATCCTTGAAGGCCTTGAGCTGCAGAACGATGTATTCCTCCTTCTGCGCTGCGAGATTCGGCCACTGTCCGCTGGGACTGAATCCCGCGGGCCCATGGCAGGCGGCGCAGACCGTGGCTTTGGCCTTTCCGGCTTCAGGGTCGCCGGCCCAGACTCCGGACACAGGGGCTCCAAGGAAAAGAACGACGAAGAGTGCGGTTGCAGTGCGTTTCATAATGCCTCCTTTGCGCAGAAAAATGACAGGTAATGTAGTACCATGGACAGGGTGTTCCACGGTTTATCGCAGACCTGGTTCTTAGGATACCCTGTTTTTGAAATGAAGACGAGGCCCCGGCGTTCTGGGGCTCTCCGGGACCGAAAGGCACCCGTGAATTTCATGCCCACGTTGAGACGGATAATCATTGTCGAAGATGAAAGGGATATTGCCGACCTGGTGCTCCATACCCTTTCGAAAGAGGGCTATCAGGCGACGGTGGTCCGTGACGGAGCAGAGGCCTTGTCCCGGATCCGTCAGGAATCCTTTGATCTGATCCTTCTGGATCTGATGCTTCCGGGGCTTCCGGGGATGGAAATCTGTCGGATGGTTCGGGGAAATCCCGCCACGAAATTGACCCCGATTATCATGCTTACGGCCCGGAGCGAAGAAGTGGACCGCGTTCTCGGACTGGAACTCGGGGCCGACGACTATATCACGAAGCCTTTCAGCCCGCGGGAGCTTTTAGCCCGGATCAAGGCCGTGCTGCGAAGAATGTCGGCTTCCGAAGAAGCCACCGGACGGATTCAGTTCGAGGGCCTGATCATCGATCCGGAGGCCTACACGGTCACGAAGAACGGACAGAAGGTGGACCTCAGCGCGACCGAATTCCGCCTGCTTCACTATCTGGTTCAGAAAAAGGGCCGTATCTTCAGCCGGGACCAGCTGCTGGACGCGGTCTGGAAGGACGAGGCTTTTGTGGAACCCCGGACCGTGGATGTCCACATCCGTCGTCTCAGGTCCCGAATCGAAGACGACCCTTCCTCGCCGATGTACATCAAGACCCGGCGCGGCATCGGGTACTACGTGGAGGCGGACCTGTGAGAAGGGGATATTTCGGGCCGGTCCTGGTCGTATTTGCCTTGCTGGTTGGGGTGTCCCTCCTGTTTTCCGAGATATACATCACCCAGGTCGTGCGCCAGACGCGCATCGAGAATCTCACCGAAAGCCTGAAGAAGCAGGCGATCCTCATCGCGGAGCAGCTGGACCCCGGCAGGGGGGGGAACCTGGATGACTCCTGCCGGAAAATCAAAGCCCGTATCGGGTCAAGGGTCACGATCGTAAGCTGGGACGGCGTGGTCCTTGGAGATTCGGACGGAGCCGCCGCAGAGATGGAGAACCATCTGAGGCGGCCCGAGATCCAGCAATCCATACTGCAGAACACCGGGTCTTCGGTTCGGTTCAGCACGACCCTGGGCTACGACTTCCTCTATTTCGCCCTCAGGACGGGCACCGCTGAGAAACCCTCAGGGTTCATACGGCTGGCTGTTCCGCTCAAGGCGGTCAACGATTCCATTCAGGAGCTTCGCCACCGGGTTCTGGGTGCCCTTATCGTGCTTCTTTTCGTGACGGGCGGTTTTTCCCTGTGGCAAGCGGTCAGGCTTCGACGCATGGTGGGACAGGTGACGGATTTCTCCACGTCCCTGGCCCGGGGGGAACTGAAAAGCCGCCTGATCCTCGAGGGGGTGGGCGAGTTTGGTCAGATCGCCACGAACCTGAACACAATGGCCGAGGAACTGCGGGAACTTATTTCCTCCAACGAGCTTGAAAACGAACGCCTGGGCACGATCCTGAAGAACATCCCCGATGCCCTGCTGATCATCAATGCTTCGGATACCATCGTGCTGTACAGCGCTGCGGCCTCGGACTTCTTTGACCAGTCGTTGGTGAACCGGCCGGTCACGGAAGTCGTCCGGAACCCGGAATTCCTGGCTCTGCTCGACCGGGCCAAGAAGACCCGGCTTCCGGAGGAAAAGGAGCTTACCCTCTTGCTCGAGGGGCGTGAACGGCATGTCATCGTGAAGGTGGCGCCCTTCTTCGAGGTGGTGACGGCCGGTGAACCGGCCTGCGTGCTCCTGTTCAGTGACATCACCCGACTCAAGCAGCTAGAAAGAATGCGACGGGATTTTGTAGCCAACGTGTCCCACGAGATCAAGACCCCGATCACGTCCATCCGGGGATTTGCCGACACCCTCCTCGAGGAAGGGTTCCAAGACCGGGAGACGGCCCTGCGCTTTCTTGGAATCATCCGTTCCAACAGTGACCGGATCAACAGTCTTGTGGATGACCTGCTGACCATTTCCAGTCTCGAATCCGGAACGGTTCAGATACAGAAGAAGGACGTCGCCCTTGAGGGGGTCTTCCAGAGCGTGGTGGGGAACTTCGAACGGAAGGCGCGGGACAAGGGGGTTTCTCTTAAGGTGATCCTCTCTCCAAGCGTGCCTGCAGTCCGGGCGGACGAGCGCTGTCTGGTGCAGATCCTCACAAACCTTGTCGACAATGCCCTGAAGTACACGACCCACGGCGAGGTTACCGCCGGCGCGGAAGCCGTGGACAGCGGGGTATCCCTGTTTGTTCGAGACACCGGAGTGGGCATCCCGGAAGAACATCTTCCCCGTATCGGCGAGCGGTTCTACCGCGTGGACCCGGCCCGGTCGAGGGCTGAAGGCGGCACGGGTCTGGGACTAGCCATTGTGAAGCACCTCGTGCGTGCCCATGGATGGCAGATGAACGTGGAAAGCCGTCCTGGAAAAGGGACTACGGTCCGTATCCTTACGGATCCGCTTGCATAGCCTGTTTCCTTTCATGGGCCCGTTCCATGGCCCCTCGCTGAAAGGCCCTTGGGTCGTTCCCCTATTTTCCTCTCTGGCCGGTCTTCGACCACAGGTCGGTCCTGTCCTGTCCGAAATTTAACCTCATTGTCATTATCCTGTAACATGGGGCTTGTAGTGTTTCTTCCATGCAGGCTGTACGGGAACGTTCCCCTGCGGAGCGCGTTCGAGAACAACACGGTGTTGATGGAAGCGGTTTTCCAGGCGGGTGGCCGTGTCCCAGTCTCGCGAGGCGAGGACAACCCTGTAACGTTCCTGTAACAATTCGATCGTAGACTTTACGAAGGAGGAAACATGAAGAACCCTTTTGTTCAAAGCACCATCCTTGTCGTGCTCGTTCTGCTGGTCGCGGTTACCGGCGTTCAGGCGGCTGAAAGGCTGAACGGCGCCGGAGCTTCATTCCCCTTTCCTGTGTATTCGGCCTGGGCCTACGAGTACAACGGGATCACCGGAGTTCAGGTGAACTACCAGTCCATTGGCTCCGGCGGGGGTCAGCGCCAGATCACGGCACGCACCGTTGATTTCGGCGCCTCCGATGCCCCTCTGTCTCCTGAGGATGCGGAGAAGGAAAAGCTGCTCCAGTTTCCGGCCGTGATCGGCGGGGTCGTTCCTGTGGTCAACATCAAGGGAGTGAAGGCGGGAGACCTCAGGCTGGATTCGGAGACTCTCTGCCGAGTCCTTCTCGGGGAGATAAAGAAGTGGAACGACCCGGCGGTGACCGCTTTGAATCCAGGATTGAAGCTCCCGGACGAATCTGTCACGGTGGTCTACCGGTCGGACGGGTCTGGCACGACCGCCATCTTCACCACGTATTTGAGCGAGGCGTGCTCCGCCTGGAAAGACACGGTGGGGGCCGGCAAGGCGGTGAAGTGGCCCGCGGGAATCGGGGGAAAGGGAAACGAGGGGGTGGCCAACTACGTGAAGCGGACCCGCAATGCCATTGGATATGTGGAATTTGCCTATGCGAAGCAAAATAAACTGGCACATATCCAGCTCAAGAACGCGGCCGGGACCTTTGTGGAGCCGGACATGGAATCCTTCAAGGAAGCCGCGACCTCCGCGGATTTCGACCCGGCCAGACATTTTCATCTCTGGCTGACCAATGCGCCCGGAGCCAAGGCCTGGCCGATTGCCGGGGCAACGTTTATTCTCCTGGCCCGCGAGAAGTCCGAATCGAATCTGAAAACGACCCGGTTCTTTGACTGGGCTTTCAAGAGCGGAGACGCCACGGCCGAGCGGTTGGTGTACGTGCCTCTTCCGGAGAGCCTGAAGAACAAGGTGAGGGAGTATTGGAAGAAGGCGGGTATATAAAACCTGACAGGGACGATCCGGGAACGGGCGAGGCCACGGCCTTGCCCGGTCCTGTTTTGTCACGGGCAGAACCCCGAGGGCTTGCGGCTTTCTTCAGGCGGCGATCCCCGGTCGATGTTCTGTTCGCGACGCTCACCGGCGCAGCCGGGGTCTTCATCATCGTCATCGTTCTCGGGATTCTGGGGGTCCTTCTGTCCGAATCCGTTCTTTCAATCGAGAAGTTTGGCCCCATAGGTTTTATCTTCTCGACCGAGTGGAACCCGGTAGAGGAACTTTTTGGTGCGGCCACAGGTCTCTTCGGCACGGCCGTAACCACGGTGCTGGCCCTCGTGTTCGCCATCCCGGTGGCCCTCGGGATTGCCATCTTTCTTTCCGAGGTCTCTCCCAACTTCCTGAAGGGCCCTATCGGGGTAGCCATTGAACTGCTCGCGGCGATCCCCAGCATCGTCTTCGGGATGTGGGGGCTCTTCACTCTGGCCCCGATCATGGCCGACCATGTGGAGCCCGCTCTTCAGAGCGTCTTTGGCGACATCCCGGTCATCGGACAGCTGTTTGCCGGAACCCCTATGGGTATCGACCTGTTTACGGCCAGCGTGATCCTGAGCATCATGATCGTGCCTTTCGCGGCCAGCATCTCCCGGGACGCCTTCAACCTGACCCCCGCTCTTGTCAAGGAGTCGGCCTACGGGTTGGGGGCCACCAAGTGGGAGGTGATCCGGGACGTGATCCTTCCCCACGCCAGACTTGGAGTTTTCGGGGGTATTGTGTTGTCGCTGGGCAGGGCCCTGGGCGAAACAATGGCCGTGGCCTTCGTTCTCGGCAACAACCACCAGATCACGTCGTCCCTCTTTGACGGTGCCGCCAGTATAACCGTGACCCTGGCCAATGAATTCACCGAGGCCGACTCAGACACTTATCTTTCGGCTCTTTTTCACCTGGCCCTCATTCTCTTTGTCTTCAGCCTGGTTGTACTGGCTCTGGCCAAGTACATCCTGCTCCGGGCCCAGAGAAAGGAGCGCGCGTGACCGGCCAGCAGTGGAGAAAACTGCGGGGATATGGAGGGCTTTCCCTGAGCACGCTGGCGGCGGCGCTGGGGCTGTTCTGGCTTTTCTTTATTCTGAGCGACGTGGTGATACACGGAATCGGGGCTCTGACTCCCGAGCTCTTCATGAAGGACCCTGCCCCGCCGGGAGTGGCGGGTGGAGGGATGCGGAACGCGTTTGTCGGACAGTTGCTTATCACGTTTTTTGCAACGCTGTTCGGAGTGCCCCTCGGTATCCTGGGGGGAACCTTTCTGGCCGAGTACGCTCGCGGCAAGGGGTTTGCCCGGTTCATCAGCATCCTGGCCGATATCATGGTCAGCGTTCCCTCCATTGTCATCGGGACGTTTGTTTACGCGGTTCTTGTGAGGCCCCTGGGACACTTCAGCGGGTGGGCCGGAGCCGCGGCCCTGGCCCTGATCATGATCCCCGTGGTCGTCCGGACGACAGAGGATATGCTCACTCTGGTTCCCTGGAGCCAGCGGGAGGCGGCTTTCGCTCTCGGGGCTCCTTATTACAAGGTCATCATCCAGGTAGTCTACCGGGGAGCCGCCACCGGCATCCTGACCGGGGTACTTCTTTCGGTGGCCCGTGTTTCCGGAGAAACGGCGCCCCTGCTGTTCACCTCCTTCAATAACGCCTATTACTCGGCGGACATGGGACAGCCCATCGCCTCCCTGACGGCTACGATCTTCCAGTACGCTATGGGCCCCTTCGAGGAATGGCACACCCAGGCCTGGGCGGCCTCCCTGGTGATCACGCTTTTTATCCTGATCCTCACGGTGGCCGGTCGCGCTATCATTCGCTGGAGGTACAGTCATCGGTGACGCCCGAGAGCACTCTGGAGGTCAAGAATCTCGATTTTTACTACGCCGGAGGGGTCCACGCCCTGAAGGCGGTTTCCCTTTATGCGCGCAAGCACTCGGTGACCGCCCTCATCGGTCCCTCTGGCTGTGGCAAGACCACGCTTCTGCGCTGTTTCAACCGGATGCACGATCTTTATCCCGGAAACCGGTATGAGGGGGAAATCCTCTATGGAGGACGGAACATCCTGTCACGCGATGTGGACCTCATCGACCTTCGGAGCCGGGTGGGTATGGTGTTTCAGAAACCCACGCCTTTTCCGATGAGTATCTTTGACAACATCGCTTACGGGCTCAAATTGAAAGGCCTGCGCAAGCGTTCTGAACTCTCCGAACGCGTGGAAAATGCCCTCCGAGGCGCCGCCCTCTGGGACGAGGTGAAGGACCAGCTAGGGAAAAGCGCCTACCGGCTCTCGGGAGGACAGCAGCAGCGCCTCGTCATTGCCCGGGCTCTGGCGGTTGAGCCGGAGGTTCTTCTCTTTGACGAACCGACTTCTGCGCTGGATCCGATTTCCACAGCCAAGATCGAGGAACTGGTGGTGGCCCTGAAGAGGACGGTGACGATCATCATCGTGACGCACAACATGCAGCAGGCGGCCCGCATTTCAGATACCACGGGGTTCTTCATGCTGGGGGAACTCATTGAAATAGGCGATACGGACCGGATCTTCACGAATCCGGGCAACAAGCTGACCGAGGATTACATTACAGGGAGGTTCGGCTGATGGTGGCCAGGGGAGCAGAGATAGAAAAATTGCGGGGCATGTTGATCCGGATGGCGGGTTCCGTGGAAACCTCCATCCGGGATTCCGTCCGTTCTCTTGTGGACCGGGACAGTGAACTGGCCCGGCAAGTGATCGAGAACGACCACGTGATCAATGCCATGGATGTGGCCGTCGACGAGGAGTGTATCAAGCTGCTGGCGCTCCTGCAACCCATGGCATCAGACCTCCGTTTCATCACGACGGCCATGAAGATCACGTCAGACCTGGAGCGGATCGCCGACAACTCGGTCAATATTTCCGAGCGGGCCCTGGAGTTGAATGAGGAACCCAACCTCAAACCCTACGTGGATATCCCCCACATGGGACGGATCGCCCAGGGGATGGTGCGGGACGCGATTGATGCTTTCGTCCGGGGTGACCGTCAGCTGGCCTGGGACGTGATCATTCGGGATGACGAGGTGGACGACCTGAACGCCGCCGTTATAGAGGAACTGACCGCCATCATGATGCGGGATTCCGGCGCGGTCCAGAGGGCTATCAAGATCAGTTATGTCTCCAAGTATCTGGAGCGGATTGCGGACCATGCCACAAATGTGGCGGAACTGGTGATCTATCTCATCGATGGCAAGATCGTCCGGCATATGAAGACTCCCCAGGAGTTCATCGACAGCTCACGGACGCGTCAACCCTCGGAAGACTGAGGGTCAAGGTCATCACGACGCAGTTCAGGCGGGCCCTTCTCAGGGAAAGGGTGTTTTTACCGGCCTGGCTGGAGAAAATGGGAAAAGGCCTGAGAGATCAAGCCTTGGGAAAGGCTAGGACCTTCTCAGGATCTTGGACAGAAGCATGGGGCAGTCCCATGAATTGTCTGTACTGCAGAGTTTGGTTTTCTTGACCTCTTCCACGTGAATCCGTGTCAGCGATGCGCCGCAGACGGAATCCTGCGGATCAAGGTAGGGGCAGGATGTCGAGAACAGGATGTCTGTCCGATACGTGCCCTTTGAAACGGTCATGGTCTTCATCGATTCTTCCTCCTTTCTTCGGAAATGTCCTCGTCGTGTCTCTTTGCCTATCGGGCATCAGGCCGCCTTTCTTAAGACGAGGATTCGCGAACCCGGGCCCATGGGACAGGTCGTCCGGTAACCCGAGAGTTCGGCGAGGTACTGCACAACCTGTTCGTCATCAGCCGACCGGACCAGCACAGCCATCTCCCGGGGGCGGTTGGCTCCTCCGGTCAGGGCATGGCGGACTCTGCCGGCCAGAAGACTTTGTTTCTCGCTTCGAATATCAAGCACCATCATGCGTTCACCTCCTTCAATGAGATTTCACCCGTTCGGGTATACCGTACCGCGGCATTGTTACAGGAACGTTAAAGCCCGATGAAATTTTGTGACGGGAACAAGAACGGGGAAACGACGCGGCAGAAGGCGGGAGTTTCAACCAGACGTCGGAACCGGGACTTGCCGGAATCCGTGCAACAGGGTCTACTATACCGGCTGGGACTGATGATAGCAACCCATGCAGTAGCGGGGTCTTTCTGGCGAAGCATTCTTTGAAGCTCCACGTCCGGTGTTCACCGGGATGGTAAGATGGACATGCCATGGTTAAGCGCATGCACCAAATGCCCTTTGGCCCGCAAGACGTCGGAAACGGTCGATACCGCTTCCGCCTCTGGGCCCCCTCGTGCCGAAAGGTCGACCTTTGCCTTTTCCAGGCAGACTCCGAGACGCTGCTTCCCATGCACCCCGTACCGGGCGGATGGCATCAGAGGGAGGCGGAGGCGTCACCGGAGGGCCTTTATGCGTATCGCATCGATGAAGAACTCCGCGTTCCGGACCCGGCTTCCCGCTTTCAGCCGCAAGACGTCCATGGTCCCAGTCAGTTGGTCGATATCACGGGATGGTCCTGGACCGATGACCGTTGGACCGGACGGCCGTGGGAGGAAACCGTTCTTTACGAACTGCACGTGGGAACCTTCTCCCCGGAAGGAACCTATGCCGGGGTGGAGCAGAGGTTGGCCCATCTTGTGGCCCTGGGCATCACGGCCATCGAACTGATGCCAGTCTCTGATTTTCCCGGGAAACGGAACTGGGGCTACGACGGAGTTCTTCCCTTTGCGCCCGATGCGTCCTACGGAAAGCCGGAGGACCTCAAGAGGCTGGTTCAGGCGTGCCATCATCGGGGGATCATGGTCTTCATGGACGTGGTGTACAACCATTTCGGGCCTGAGGGCAATTATCTGCACGCCTACTGCCCCGAGTTCTTCAACAAACGGCATGAAACTCCCTGGGGCGCGGCCATCAATTTCGATGCCGACCCGACCGGAACCGTGCGGGAGTTCTTTATCCAGAACGCCCTGTACTGGCTGGAAGAGTATCATCTGGACGGGCTTCGCTTCGATGCGGTGCACGCCATTGCGGACGATTCTTCACCCCATATTCTGGAAGAGATTGCAGAGCGGGTGAATTCGGGACCGGGACTGCACCGTCATATTCATCTGGTGCTTGAGAACGATCACAACGAATCCCGGTTCCTGGCCCGCAAGGGAACGGGCCAGCCGGAGTTTTACGTCGCCCAGTGGAATGACGACATCCACCATGCCCTTCATGTTCTTGGGACCGGAGAGGTGGGAGGCTATTACAAGGACTATGCGAAGGACCCTCTGGGCCAGCTCGGCCGTTGTCTCACCGAGGGCTTTGCCTATCAGAATGATCCTTCGCCCTACCGGAACGGAGCCCTGCGGGGAGAGCCCTCGGCTCACCTGCCCCTCTCGGCCTTCGTCTCCTTTATCCAGAACCACGACCAGGTGGGCAACCGGGCTTTTGGCGAGAGGATTTCTGCTCTGGCGCCCCAGGAGGTCCTCCGGTCCCTCACGGCGGTTATGCTTCTGGCCCCGTCGCCGCCCCTTCTCTTCATGGGACAAGAGTGGGGGGCCGATCAACCCTTTCTGTTCTTCTGCGATTTCGGGGATGATCTCAGGCATGCGGTTGCGGAAGGCCGAAGAAGGGAGTTTGCCCGGTTTCCGGAGTTTGCCGACCCGCGGGTACGCGAAAGAATTCCGGACCCCGTAGAGACCGCCACGTTCAAAGCGTCGGTGCTGGAATGGGACGCCTTGAACCGGGAGCCCCACCTCAGTTGGTTCCGCTTCCATCAGCATCTTCTGGCGCTCCGCCGCCAGGAGATCATTCCGCGCCTCACCGGCATGAGAGCGGGTTTGGCGAAACGCAGGCTGTACCGGCACAGACTGCTTTGCGTCCAGTGGACCCTGGGGGATGGGGCTGTGCTTCATCTGATGGCGAATCTCGGGCCTGCCCCGGGCGAGCCGGTGAAACGCCCTGCCGGCAGGCTCATTTTCGGCCCTGAGGCCTCTGCGGATACCCTCAGCCCCGCCCCCTGGACTGTCCAGGTGTTTGTTGAAGAGGCGCGATGACTCTCGGGGGCCGTGCCGCATTGGAAACGGGGATGCCGGGTCAGACTCCGAGCCCGGGGAGCGCCCGTGAATAGGACCCCTTCCTCCACCTACCGGATTCAGTTCAGCAGGAACTTCACCTTTCGCCAGGCCGCGGATCTGGCGCCTTATCTGGCCCGGTTGGGCATCACCCATGTCTATTCCTCCCCCTATTTAAAGGCCCGGTCGGGCAGTACCCATGGTTACGATATCGTGGACCACAACGAGATCAACCCAGAGATAGGAACCCGGGAGGATTACCAGACCTTTGTTGAGGCGCTGAGGGCCTGTGGGATGGGACAGATCCTGGACATTGTTCCAAACCACATGGGCGTGGGGGGAAACGACAACCAGTGGTGGCTGGATGTGCTGGAGTCAGGGCAGGCCTCGCCCTATGCCGATTATTTTCACATTGACTGGAGTCCCTTCAAGGACGAACTCAGGCAGAAGGTCCTGCTTCCGGTTCTGGGGGACCGGTACGGGAATGTTATTGAGCGCGGAGAACTGGAGCTTCACTTCGAGGCCCGGCACGGGTCCTTTCATATTCAGTATTACAACCATCGTTTTCCCGTGGACCCGAAGACCTATCCCGAGATCCTGTCATGGGGCCCGGAGGGCAGTTCGGCTCGTGAGAATCTTCCGGAGCCGCTTCAGGCACTCATTCCGGAACTGGCCCTTCTTCCCGGCCGGGCGGAAACCGACCCGAAGCGTCTCGAGGAACGGCGCATTGCCAAAGAGAAGCTTAAGGAACGACTGGCCCGGCATTACGAAAAGAACGAAGCCGTGCGCACCCACATCGATGCGGCGGTCCTGGCCATCAACACCAGCGAAACCGGGGGGCTCCGCGGAGGTCTGCTTCATGCGCTTCTGGACAAGCAGGCCTATCGTCTGGCGTACTGGCAGGTGGCCGCAGACGAGATCAACTACAGGCGCTTCTTTGACATCAATGAACTGGCCGGCCTCCGAATGGAAAGGGAAGAGGTCTTTCAGACCACCCACGGTCTCATCCTTGACCTCATTGGGGAAGGCGTGGTCCAGGGCCTTCGGATCGACCACCCGGATGGCCTTTTTGATCCGGCGGGTTACTATCGCAGGCTGCAGCAGGCCATCAGGGAAAGAATCGTCAAGTCCGAGGGGCAAGGCCGAGACCGAGGCCAGGAGTCTGCCTTCTATGTCACGGTGGAGAAGATCCTGGCCAGTTATGAAAGGCTTCCAGAGGACTGGCCCGTGGCAGGCACCACGGGTTATGACTTTGCCAACGAGCTGGGCGGGTTCCTGGTTTATGCTCCCGCGCTGAAGGAGATGGAGCGGGTCTATCGCTGGTTCAGCCGCGAGTTCTTCGACTTTGACGAGTTATTGTACCAGGCCAAGAAGCTGATCATGGATGTGTCACTCTCGAGTGAGATGCACGTGCTGGCCAACCAGCTGGACCGGATTACGGAATTTGATCCCCATACGCGTGACTTTACGTTGAAGGCTCTTCGGGACGCGCTCACCGAGATTGTGGCCTGGTTCCCCGTGTACCGGACGTATGTTACCGAAACCGGACCCTCTCAGGATGACCGGCGGTACATCGACTGGGCCGTGGGGAAGGCGCGGAAAACCACGACGGCCCGGGACCGGACCATCTTCGATTTCGTGCAGGCCATTCTGAACATGGAGATCCCCGAGCATCAGCCGCCGGTGTACCGACGTATGGCCGTCGAATTCGTGATGCGTTTCCAGCAGTATACGGCGCCTGTCATGGCCAAGGGGATGGAGGATACCTCCTTCTACATCTTCAACCGATTGCTCAGTCTGAACGAGGTCGGCGGAGATCCCAGGCGGTTCGGACAGTCGATGGCGGGGTTCCACTGGTCCAACGCTGAGCGGGCCCGACGCTGGCCTGGGTCCATGCTCGCCACGTCGACGCACGATACGAAACGGAGTGAAGATGTGAGGAGTCGGCTCAGCGTGCTTTCGGAAATGCCGGGGGAATGGCGGAAGCGCCTGACCCTCTGGGGACGTGCGAACCGTCGGTTCAAGAGGAAGCTTGCCGATACGTGGGCTCCTTCACGAAACGACGAATATCACCTGTATCAGGTGATCGCCGGGGCCCTTCCGCCCGGGCCGGTTTTCGATTCCGCCCTCGGGGAGTTCCGGGAACGGGTCAAGGCTTACATGCTGAAGGCGGTTCGGGAGGCCAAGGTTCATTCGAGTTGGATTATCCGGAACGAGGAATACGAAGAGGGAGTCACTCATTTTGTGGACCGACTCCTTTCCACTCCCGAGGCGAATTCCTTTCTGAACGATCTCGTTCCCTTCGTGCAGTCGCTCAGCCGCCATGGCCTGTACAACAGTCTGAGCCAGACCCTGCTCAAACTCACTTGCCCCGGAGTTCCGGATATCTACCAGGGAACCGAAGTCTGGGACTTCAGTCTGGTCGACCCGGACAATCGGAGACCCGTGGACTACGAGCACCGTATCCAGCTGATCGAAGAGATGGACAGGGCTGTCGAGTCCGGAAACGATCGTGCCGCGTACAGCCTTTCCCTCCTGGATTCCCTGGAGGATGGAAGGGCCAAGCTCTATCTTACGGCCACGCTGCTGCGTCTCCGAAGGTCTCTGCCCGCGCTCTTTGAGAGCGGCGATTACGTCCCTGTTGAAACGAGTGGAGAGAATGGGGACCACCTGTGCGTTTTCTCGAGAAGTCTTGAAACAGAGACCCTCATCGTGCTGGCCCCGAGGTGGTTCTGGAGACTGACCGGCGGGAACCGAACTCCACTTGGTCGGGAGGTGTGGGGGGATACGGATATCCGGTTTGCCGAATCGCTGTCCGGATCTTATATTAATGTACTGACCGAGGAACGGATCGAGGTGAACCCTACCGATGAACCATCCCCGGTAGCCGCCGGAGACCTCCTTTTGCACTTCCCCGTGGCCCTCCTCCGGAAGGTCGACTAAGCTGCACCTGGCGGTTGCACCCCTTCACACGCCTCTACGGGTTGCGACGTCGCGTTCCCGTGATTTGCGACGTTATCCCTAACCTCCTGTTTGGACCTGGAGTGGCCTAGTTCTCCAGGCAGGCTTCAGAAGTATCTCATCTCTTTGATTATCCTGCGATTTTCTCAACCTCCGGAAGTCCCGTCCCTCGTATCCTTCGGGCGGCCCAATCTGGCACGCGTACTGCATTTATGGGGATGCCTCATGAAGGAGGTGCCTTCCGTGAGAAGGCGAGGAAACCCGAACATGGGAAGGAGGTTAACGGAGATGTTACTCAGAATGTATGACAGACCCCTTGGATTTGGGGCCCTGAGCGAACTGGAAAGGATGCGGAACGAATTCAACCGCCTGTTTGAAGGATTCGAGAGACGGACCCCTGCAGGGTACCCGGCGATGAACCTTTGGGCCTCGACAGACGATGCGGTGCTGACGGCGGAAATACCCGGGGTGGACCCAAAAACCATTAGCATTTCCGTGACCGGAGAAACACTCACCCTTAAAGGGGACCGGAAGACGGACGTCGACGAAGGAAAGTTCTCCTGGCACCGCAGAGAGCGTCCCACCGGAGAATTCACGAGAACCATTTCACTGCCCTTCAGGGCCGATGCCGGCAAAGTGGAAGCCAAATGCTCCAACGGCGTGCTCCACATCCGTCTGCCAAGGGCTGAGGAGGAAAAACCGCGCAAGATCGAGATCCACTCGTGACGAGGTTGGAACAAACTATCTAAAACGGACGCGATTTAAGGAGGTGACGTATATGGCAACACGGAATGATGAACTGCAGAAGAAGGAGGCCACGGCTCCGGAGGGCGTTGAAAGAACGCGCAGGAGAAACGTGTTCCTTCCCAATACGGACATTTACGAGGATACGGAGAACATCTACCTCGTGGCCGATATGCCCGGCGTCGATGCGAACCATGTGGACATCACGCTGGAGAAGAATGTTCTGACGATAACCGGCACCGTGGAAGAGGCCTCGCCGGTCGGACACGAGCTGGTCTACCGTGAGTATCCTGTGGGTGATTACCAGAGGGCGTTCACGATCTCCAACGAGGTGGACCGGAACGGTATCAAGGCCAAGGTCAAGGACGGGGTGCTCGAACTTACGCTCCCCAAGGCAGAAACCGTAAAACCCCGCCAGATTACGGTTCAGGCGGGATAACTGAGGCGACAACCCTGAAGAAAGGGGGGATGAAGATGACGATCAAGGATCTGGCACCGTGGAACTGGTCAAAGAAAAACATCGAGGTCAGGCGAGAGGATGACGACCCGATCTACGCTTTTCAAAGAAGTATGGACCGGCTCTTTGACGACCTGACCCGCGACTTCGAAATGGCCCCTTTCGGTAACCTCCTTGGAGGGACCTGGGGTGCTTACCATCCCAGAGTGGATATCAGGGAGGACGAAAAGGAGTTCACCATCTCGGCGGAACTTCCCGGGATGGACGAGAAGGACGTGGACGTGACGCTGACCCGGAATGTGCTCCGACTGAGGGGCGAGAAGAAGCATGAGAGCGAGGAGAAGAAGGCTGACTATCACCGGACGGAACGCTCTTATGGAAGCTTTGAACGCTCGATCCAGCTCCCCGAGGACATTGAGGCTGGAAAGGCGGAGGCGACCTTCAAGAAGGGCGTGCTGACGGTCAGGGTCCCCAAGTCCGTGTCGGGCCTAGAACTCGAGAAGAAGATTACGGTCCAGACAGAATAGCAGGCCAGGCGGCCCGTGACGAATTTCCCGCGTGGGGTCACGGGCCGTCCTGTTTTATCCATCTTGATATTTTAAAGAGACGGGATTTACAGGTTTGTTCCGGCAAACGCTCGCAAATGAAGACGGGCCGTTTCCTGAAGAACGGTCGAACCTGTTCTGGACCACTGTAAGACCGGCTGGGTATAGCCCTAAAACCGACACCTGGAAACGAAGTATGGTGGGCCTTCAACGGCGTGGAGGACCCATGCCGTTGCGGCCGCCTATCGGAGAGTTCGATGCTGAGGGCCCTCGACCTGGCGAGGCGTCGTTCAAGACCGTTCCGGAGCGGGGAGGATGTGAAGCAGATTCCATCCCTCTTGAAAAGGGCTGTTCGACCCGCAAGGTTCATGAAACGACCGTCTTCACCCGGAGGTCCCGCTGAGATATATTATTGGCCGCAACAGTACGGGATTCCCGTAAACCCGCCCTTGCGGCGGGACAGATAAAGGAAATGACCAGAGGAGGAAATCGATGAAAGTCCAGCCGCTGAAGGACAGGGTTTTCGTCAAGTATTCGAGCGAGGAGGAAAGGACCAAGGGAGGGCTGTACATTCCCGATGCTGCCAAGGAAAAGCCCCAGCGGGGAACGGTTCAGGCCGTGGGCTCGGAAGTGAAGGGCGTCAAGAAGGGTGAGGAGGTTCTCTTTGACCGTTATTCCGGCTCCAAGATCAAGCTTGATGACGAGGAGTACCTCATCATCAAGGAAGAAGATATTCTTGGCGTTCTCAGTTAATCGTTCAGAAAGAACAAGGAGGAGATGAATCATGGCAAAGCAGTTGTTTTTCGACGACCGGGCCCGGCAATCCATTCTGAGCGGGGTGACCACCCTGACGAACGCGGTCAAGACCACCCTCGGACCCAAAGGGCACAACGTCGTAATCGACAAGAAGTTCGGATCCCCGACGATCACGAAGGACGGGGTGACCGTGGCCAAGGAGATTCAACTGGAGGACCCTTTTGAGAATATGGGGGCCCAGCTGGTCCGGGAGGTCGCCAGCAAGACGTCGGATGTTGCGGGAGATGGCACCACGACCGCCACGGTTCTGGCCCACGCCGTCTTCCGGGAGGGCATGAGGACCGTGACCGCAGGGGCCAATTCCATGGATGTGAAACGGGGCATAGACGCCGGCGTGGAGGCGGTCCTCGAACAGCTCAAGAAGATGAGCAAGAAGATTTCGGGCAAGGAGGAAATTGCCCAGGTGGGGGCCATCTCGGCCAACAGCGATACGACCATCGGTGAACTCATTGCCGATGCCATGGACAAGGTTGGCAAGGATGGCGTCATCACGGTGGAGGAAGCCAAAGGCATGGGGACCACCATGGATGTGGTGGAAGGCATGCAGTTCGATCGGGGCTATATCTCCCCTTATTTTGTCACCGACGCCGACCGGATGGAATGCAACCTCGAGGACGTCCTCATGCTGATTCATGAAAAGAAGATTTCGGGGATGAAGGATCTGCTTCCCATTCTGGAGCAGACCGCAAAGATGGGCAAACCGCTTCTCATTATCGCCGAGGACGTGGAGGGGGAGGCTCTGGCCACCCTCGTGGTCAACAAGCTCCGGGGGACCCTCAAGGTCTGTGCCGTAAAGGCTCCCGGATTCGGAGACCGCAGGAAGGCCATGCTTGAGGACATCGCCATCCTGACGGGCGGTAAGGTCATCTCTGAAGATATCGGGGTTAAGCTTGAGTCCGTGACCGTGAGCGATCTGGGCCGGGCCAAGAAAATCTCCATTGACAAGGACAACACCACCATCGTAGAAGGTGCGGGAAAACCAGCCGACATCAAAGGGAGAGTAGGCCAGATCAAGAATCAGATCAGTGAGACGACCTCCGATTACGATCGTGAGAAGCTTCAGGAGCGGCTGGCCAAGCTCGTGGGCGGTGTGGCCGTGATTAACGTTGGGGCTGCCACCGAAACCGAGATGAAAGAGAAGAAGGCCCGTGTCGAAGATGCCCTCAATGCCACTCGAGCCGCTGTTGAGGAAGGGATCGTTCCCGGAGGGGGCGTGGCTCTCCTGCGCTGTCGTGCGGCTCTGGACAAGCTTTCCTTTGACGATGATCGGAAGATTGGTGTCAATATCCTCAGGAAGGCCCTTGAAGAACCTATCCGGCAGATCGTCCAGAACGCGGGAATCGAGGGGACGGTGGTCGTGGATAAGGTGCAGGCGTCCAAATCGATCAACTACGGGTTCGACGCCCAGAAAGAGGAATATACGGACATGGTTTCGTCGGGGATTATCGATCCGACCAAGGTGACACGGACCGCCCTTCAGAACGCGGCATCGGTGGCGGGCCTCCTGCTCACGACGTCCGTGATGGTCACCGATATACCGGAAAAGAAGAAAGCCGGCCCTCCTATGCCGGGCGGGGGCATGGAGGACATGTACTAAGAGCAAGACTTCGACGTATCGGGTCGAGTCCTCTACGGGGTGCCGGAGACGGCACCCCGTTTGCGCTTGGTCTTCAGAGACCCCATCTCCACCAGGCGATCACAAGCAGAACGGCGAAGACCATGGCGAGGTTCGCATAGGCGATGGCGTAGAAAAGTTTCTGGGCCGCGGTCTTCCGTGCAGGTCGATGGGCGTCATATTGGCCCACGACCTTGACGGAGGCCAGCTTTTCGTCGCCGTGAGGAGCTTTTCGGATGGCTTCGGACAGGTCTGCTCCGGAGCTGTGTTTCATGTGTAAACCGCCTTTCCACAACCTGAGTCCGGTTACGTCATACACCTTGTTTCTATAAGCCACATAGGCGGGGCGACCCTCCTGCCCGTCATAGGGAGCCAGCGTTTCCGGCCCGAAGACCCGGTCGTCCGGAGGACGGAGGCGTGGCTTGGACCGACCGAGGCGGGGACCCAGGACGCGTACCACGAAGATGGCCGAGGCCACCATGGCAAGGTAGAGGACGATCTTCAGAAGAAGGGTGCGGCCCCAGGGACTGTTGACGAGAACCGACAGGCCCCGGACCCGGGACACCAGGAGCAGAATACCGGTGATGCCAACTGTCACCATGGAGACAAGGCCCAGCCGGACCTCCCCTTTGGGCAGTCCCTTGGAGGCATAGGCGGGTCGCAGCAGAATATGCACATACAGGATCGTTCCGAACCACAGGAATGCCGTAAGGATGTGGATATAGCCGATCACGAACCGCACGGGCTTGCGGATGGGCCCCAACACCCGATATCCGCCTGAAGGTGGCCACGCGTAACCGGACGCGGCAAATTCAAGCCCGGTTTCAGAAAGCGGCCCGCCCGTGCCCGCTTCCAGATGACAGGTCTTGCAGGATTGCCCTGAGCGTGCGGCATACTCCGGGGTCGCGTGCACGGGTCCCGCGAGGAGGAGACTGAAGGCCATGGCCCCCAGGAGGCCGGCCGTCCCGGCGAGGCCCCTTCGTCGGTCGGGGTCCGATGAGCCTGAAATTCCCCTGTCGCAGGAGGTCTGCACCGGGTTTCCCTTGAGGGGTTTTTCACAGGGTGTTCTCGTTGACAAAGACCGGACTGAAGGGTAATCTTCAACATTTATTCTTCGTCCCTGACTTCCAGGACTGTCCTGTCCCGGACGGACCTGCAGGGGAATATGGTCTTCAAAGGTATTCATGGAATCAGTCACGAGACGGCTGCTCGAAAAGAAGGCGGATTATCAGAATTACAGCTTCAGTGAAAAGCAGAACAACGCGTTCAAGGCCTTTTTCGATCTTGCCCAGGAATTTGAAAGTTTCGAAGAATTCTACGCCCTCTGTGTAAGCGTCCCCAAGGTTTTTCTGGATATGGATGCCCGGCTCTTTGCGCCGGGTCTGGCCCGCGAGGGAACCCCTGTGTTGGTGGCCTGCAGCCTGGCCGAAGAACTTTATGTCCCGGCCCCGGCCTACATCCGGAGTTCTGAGGAGTTTTATATCGTGGAAGAAACCGGGGGGTACGTGTTCCCGGTGCGAGGCAAGGTCATGCGGCTGAACGAGCTTCCCTTTGACGCCAGTGATAACCTGCTGGGCATGCTGGAAATGCTGCCCCCTGCCCCCCTTACCCGCGACGGACAACTGTTCTTCCAGAAATATGCGAACCGCATCGGCTATTCCATGCACAACCGTTTTCTCTCCGCACGGCACGTCGAACACCTGAAATTCATCAGCGGTCTCGTCGCGGACATTGAACATAATGTCATCGTACCCAATATGGTCTATAAACTCTATCTCCGAAACCTGCAGGGTCTGGTGGACAAGAACAGAGAAGTGGAACGGCTCTTTTCGGAGTATGTCGAGGCACGAACCGAGACCGACCCGGAGCTTCGAACGTTGCTGGCCGAGCTGGTCGATGTGAACCGGGGGCTATGGCAGGAATTCCGGAACATCAACGGCCATTACAAGAACACCAGCCTTTTCCTCGAAACCCTATTCCGGCGAAGCCATTTTGACGAGGGTCGACTCACGGCCCGGAAGAAGAGCTGTAACATGAAGAGGGATGTGATCGAGCCTCAACTCGAGCGCTATATGGACAAGTTTGTGGCGGCCGGCATTGTCGTGGATGATCGCCTGAGCCACGTGCCTGAAGAAGAGACGATCCTGGTGGTGGATGTGGGGCTCATGGCCCAGGTCTACGCCAACCTGTTTTCCAACGCCATCAAGTACACCGAGGTGCCCGAGGGGCAGGCCGGTGAATCCAGAAGGCGGGTTTCCTACGGCAGACAGCTCCTTCCCGGTTTCTTTGGGGAAGGCCGTGACGGCATCAAATACAATGTCTTCAGTACCGGGCCGCATCTCACTCCGGATGCCCGGGAGCGCCTCTTCGAGGACGGATTTCGCGGACCGAACGCAAGCGGCCGACCGGGGGCGGGACATGGTCTGGCCTTCGTGAGAAATGTGGTTGAACTGCACGAGGGGGTGGTCGGATATGAAGCGACCCCCGGCGGGAACAATTTCTACTTCGTCTTTCCGGTTACCTGACGGAGTGCCGCGCGTGGGCGAAATCGAGCTTCCATCCCGTCGCCTTGCGGGCGTTCACCGCTCCGCGCGGATTCCGATAGGGCATCTTAAGGGAGTGTCTTTGTCTTGAAGAAACGCAATTATCGGATTGACTGCTTTGACCTTCCTTCAGGATTCCGGATCCTGAACAAGTACAAGGTGGTCTCCAAACTGGGTGGAGGCTGGGAGGGCGAGGTCTACCGGATCGTGGAAATGCGAACCGGCATCGAGCGGGCGGCCAAGCTTTTCTATCCGCAGCGAAATCTGGCCAACCGGGCGTCACGGCGGTATGCCAAGAAGCTGCACAAATTGCGGAATTGCTCTCTGCTCATCCAGTACCACACCGAGGAGCGTTTCCGTTTCAATGACATTCCCGTGACCATCCTCATTTCGGAATATGTGGAAGGAAGACCGCTGTCGGAATTCATCAGAGAACTTCCCGGGAGACGACTTTCGACCTTTGAAGCCCTGCACCTGCTGTACGTGCTGGCGATCGGGATGGAGCAGATTCATCGGGAAGGGGAGTACCACGGAGACCTGCACCTGGAGAACATCATCACCAAGCGCGTGGGGCTGACGTTTGAACCGAAGATATTCGATCCGTTCCACTGGGAAACGCCCAAGGCGGAGAACAAGCAGGAGGATATCTGCGACCTGATCCGGGTCTTCTATGAAATCCTGGGCGGGGCGAGGACATACAGGCGACAGCCCGAGGTCGTGAAATTCATCTGTTGCGGCCTCAAACGCTCGCTCATTCTCCGAAAGTTTCGTAAGATGTCTCATATCCGGAAGTACCTGGAGACCATGGAGTGGTAACCGGGAGGATTCATGAACGGAACAAATCAGTCTCTCTGGTGGAAGGAAATGGAATTCCCGGTGGGCGAGACCCTCTGCTGGGAGATCGGCCCCTTCTCCGTCTGGATTACGCGGACGGACTCGGAATGGAGGGTGGCTCATGAATATACCAGCCATGAGGAGGACCGACCTCTGGAATGGCGCGTTGAGTTCGGGCGATGCGAGCCTTCGGAACGGGCCGTGGTGTCCCGATATGTCTTTGGTCTGACCTCCGCCAGGCTGTCTCTCAAACCCGCCCTTGCCGACCGGCCCGTTGTGACCCGGCCCCACACCCCCTTTTATATTCCTTCGGGTATCGACGCCACCATATTTGTAAGTACGCCGCTCTGGGTTCGGATCGAGGTCAACGACCCCCCGGTGTTTCTCCAGGAGCTTCCGATTGTGAGGCCCTCGGACACATGGTTCGGGTCATCTACCCTCGAGGGCGAGATCTGTTATGCCACTCGGACCAGCGCCAGACTTCGACTCGGTGAGGTCCCCCGGCGCCCTCATCGGGCCATCACGCCGGTCATGGTCCACAACCGGGCTCCCAGTAATCTTTTTCTGGAACGGTTGAGCATCCCGGTGCCCTATCTTGGCCTTTATACGGATGCCCAGGGACTGCTCTGGACGGAACCGCTGAGCCTGGTCCGACAGGCCGAAACCGAGATGGCCGAGGTTCGGGTGGGAGAAGTACCCCCATCCCAGGCGGAGAGGCCGGTCCGCCTGGTGGAACCCCGCCAGAAGCCGGAAACCGGGATGCTGGTTCGGGCCTTTAGTTCCATATTCAAGTAGCCGCATGTGCCGGAAGACTCGCTGGAGGTGAGGTCATGCAGAAGGAGGTGTCTGAAATGGTGGGTCTGTTCGGTGCGGAAAGGGTGCTGGAAATCCTCCGGGCCGTCGTCATCGTGCTGGTCGGTCTCGTCGTGGCCCGGCTGGTCAGTTCGGCCGTTGTGAAGCTCCTCAAGAACCGGGTGACGAACCACGAAGGTCTCCTGATACGACGCGGCATCTTCTACGCCCTGTCGGGGCTCTTTCTCGTCACAGGTCTCCACCAGATGGGATTCAACCTGGGCGTTCTTCTCGGCGCGGCCGGGATTCTTTCCGTGGCGGTGGGGTTTGCGTCCCAAACCTCGGCTTCTAACCTGATCAGCGGGCTCTTCCTGCTCGTGGAACGACCCTTTTCCATCGGCGACCTCGTACGGGTTGAGGACGTTACCGGAGAGGTCCTTTCCGTGGACCTCCTGTCCGTGAAGATTCGAACCTTTGACAATCTTTACGTGCGCATTCCCAATGAAACGCTGGTCAAGGCCGTGGTCACCACGCTGACCAAGTTCCCCATACGAAGAATTGACCTCCAGGTGGGGGTGGCCTACAAGGAAGACCTGGAGCGGGTCCGTGAAGTGCTCCTGAAGGTGGCGGACCGGAATCCGCTCTGTCTGGAAGAACCTCCTCCGCTTTTCATCTTTCAGGGGTTCGGGGATTCGTCCCTGAATATTCAATTTTCCGTTTGGGCCAAGCGTGAGAACTTTCTCGCTCTCAAGACGAGCATCCAGTTCGAGATCAAACAGGCCTTCGATGCCGCGAATATCGAAATTCCATTTCCGCACATCACCTTTTACACGGGCAGCATGACCGACCCCCTCCCCATACGCGTGGTCAACGGAAATGCTGTTTCAGGGCAAGAAACATGAGAGGGTCTCAACGTCCGGGCTGTCCAGGCGGCACGAAGAGGAGGCCTCTGTGAACAGAGAAAGCGGTTTTATTCATGTCTACCTGCTTGACGGACAGGGAGGAGGACGACGGCTCGAACGGGAAGAACTGGGTTCCTGGGAACCGGCCCATGGACTCCTCTGGGTGCACCTGAACTACGCCGCCCCGGACGCGGCTTTGTGGTTGGACGAGAAGAGCGGTCTTCATGAGGTGGCTGTCCGGGGCCTTCAGCAGGAGGATACGCGGCCCGGGAGCGCGACCTTTCCTGACGGACTGCTGGTCTTTCTCAGGGGCGTGAACATGAATCCCGGGTCTGACCCCGAGGACATGGTATCGCTCCGGCTCTGGTTTGACGGGACCCGAATCATTTCTTCCCGGCGGCGCCGGGTCCTGTCCATCGCCGACATGGCTTCGGACGTTGACCGCGGCGAGGGGCCGGGGACGTCCGCAGAGTTTCTCGTGATGGTCTCGGACCGTCTGGTCACCCGAATGGGGGACGTGGTTGAGAGCGTCGACGACCGCGTCAATGAACTGGAGGAGCGCGTGCTCCACGCGGAAAGCCGCGAGCTCCGGCCGATGCTTTCGGATATACGCCGGCAGATCATTGCGCTGAGGCGATATCTTGCCCCCCAGCGGGAGGCCATGGCGCGGCTGCAAGTGGAGAAGGTTTCCTGGCTTACGGACGGGGATCGGCTCCACCTTCGGGAAACCACGGACAGGATTGCGCGCTATGTGGAGGATCTGGATTCCGCCCGCGACAGGGCGGCGGTAACCCATGAGGAACTGGTGAGTCGTCTCTCGGAGCAGACGGAACGACGAATGTATATCCTTTCCATTGTGGCCGCCATCTTCCTCCCGCTGGGTTTCGTTACGGGCCTCCTCGGGATCAACGTCGGGGGCATTCCGGGCTCCGAGAACGAATGGGCCTTCACCGAAGTGGTGATTCTTCTGGGTGTTGCGGCCGCGTTGCAGCTTCTCGTCATGAAAAGGAAGAAATGGCTTTAAACAGGGTTTCCGGGATTGCGTGGGACGGTCCTGGACGCTGACGCCCCCCGGTTCTGTTTCCTATTCATGACCCCCACACGATTTAGCGATATCATGGGGGCAGGATCCATCCTGCCCTTTCTTTTTGAGGACGCCCTTTGAGCCTGTCTTTGAAGCGAAAGATTGCACTGTGGGGTCTGGGAATTGCGGCCTTCCTGGGACTTCTCGCCCTGGTTTTTCTCTATTACGCACCCCGGGTGATTCGAACCGATACCGTGAGGGAGTTCGTCACCGTCTCCGCCTCGCGCTATCTGGGTCGCAGCGTTCACATCGACAGGATGGATTTTCACGTCCTCCCTTTTCCTTCGCTTGTGCTGGATGGGGTATCCCTGTCTTCCCGGGGAGGGGTGGATGCCCGTACCGATGAGATCCGTTTATACCCGTCCCTTAGGAATCTGCTGAGAGGATCCCTGGTTCCGGGTGGAGTTGAACTGATCCGGCCGCAGGTGCGTGTGGTCCCCGTGGAAACCCCGCGTGTGACGCCACCCGTCGAACGAACCTTGAATGCCTCTTTCTTTGAGGAACTTTCGGCCCAGGTGCTTACGGCAGCAGGTCTTCTTTCTCTCTTTCCTCCTGAACTCCAGGTATCCACCTTTGAGGGCCGGGTCGAGTTTCAGCTTGCGGGTCGACCGAGGATTCGGCTGGAAAACGTGAACCTTTCAGCAGAGGTCCGCGGCAGCCTCCTTCATATTCTGTTGGACGCAGACTCTTCCTTATGGCGGAGGATGTCCCTCATGGCCTCGGCCCGGATAGCGGAGGCGCACTTCGAGGGTGCGCTGAGCCTTCAGGATTTCCACGCAGATATCCTGCAGGAGTTTCTTCCCCGGAGTGGAGTCACCCTTCCGGGTCCCTTGCCTGCAGACGTGGAAATGGACATGTCCATTCGGGGGCTGGCTCAGGATTATCGATTCACCTTGGCCGCCCCGCGCTTTCCGGTCCGGTACGAGGGCCGGGAGTTCAGCGTTGAGAAGGTGGGCTTGAAGGGGGCTCTGGCGGTGAGGGAGGATGGCCTGGACCTGGCCATCGACGACCTCCGTATCGGGCAGCCTGAACTCCAGGCCTCCGGGCATTATCAGAAAGGATATGCAGACGACGCCGGTACACGGGCCGATATCCAGTTAACACAGGCTGATGTGGCCGCGGTCAGGCACGTGCTCGTTCCCGTGTTTCCTGCTTTGGAGGGCTCCCATGGCCTTTTCAGAATTCTCCGGGGCGGGAGGGTATCGGGCGTCGAATTTGTGGCGCACGGGCCGGATGCACGCGGGCTTCTGGCCCCGGCCAATTGGGTTCTGGCTGGAAGGGGCGAGGGGCTTGAAATAGAAGTGCCGCATTTTCCGTTTCCCATATCCGAAGCCACCGGGAACGTGAGGATAGAGCAGGGGATTCTATCGGGCAGAAATCTGAGCGGGACCATTGAAGGAGGGCGGCTCACGGGAGCAGGCTTGATCCTCGATCTGTTCCGCGCGGACGGGGTCTTTGGTCTGGAGGGTGATGGCGAGATTAGCATGAAAACCCTTCTTGCCCTCCTGAAGGAATACATCCGTAATGACCGGGTTCGGAGCGAGCTGTTCCGTCTGAGGGACGTCTATGGAAGGGCTGAGGGGAGGGTCGCCCTCGGAGGTACGCGCCGCCACATTGATGTGAAGGTACGGGACGCGGCGTTGAGCCTCGCGGTAAGCCATGAAAAACTTCCCTTTCGGCTCAGGGTGGACCGGGGTACGGCAGACTATGCGGACCGGTCCGTTGGATTCAGACATCTGTTTGGCAGCATGGGGTCGAGTTCCTTCGGCGGGGTCTCCGGCAGGGTGTCCTGGGCGGGGGAACCGGTGTTGCGCGTTGACAACGGCGGCGGCAAGGCCGATCTGCCGGAGTTTCTGGCACTCGTCCGGAGAACGCAGACCGGGGCGGAGTTGACTTTGGGCATCCAGTCGGTGGAGCGCGGTATAGCCGAAATCTCGGAGGTGAATCTGGAGGGTCCCCTTTTTGTGCCCAGGGCCTGGACCTATCATCTGACCGGTCGCTTCCGTGAGGTCACGGGGCGGACCGAGGCTCTCCCCGGAGAGCTGACGATCGACCGGGGGGATTTCGAGGTATCGACAGACGCTTTTGCCGCGCGTTACCTGCGGATGCGGGCCATGCAGGCGGAGGTCTGGGGTGACGTGGGCGTATCGGGTTATCGGGCCGGACCGGCGGAATGGAATCTGGATTTGTCCGGCCTTGCCGGGACCGAGGCGACCCGTTACGTCTCCGGCCGTCTGCGGTTGCCGGAGAAGATTCAGGTGATGACGCCCGTATCGTTTTCGAATCTTTGGATCAGGCACCGGTCGGGCGAGGGAGGGAACCTGCAGGGGACCTTGGGCTTTGAGTCCGGCGTGACCGTTCGCACCGCCATTCGGTACACGCCCGGTGATATCGAGGTGGATGACCTGGAGATTCGCGACGGTTCCTCTTCAGCCCGCATGCGCCTTGTGGCCACGAAAAGGACCGCAGACGTTGAATTCCGAGGCACTCTGAGGCAAGAGACTCTCGATGGCATGATTCGGGCCCCAGAAGGCTGGTGGCAAGATTCTCTGCTCGAGGGAGAGGCTCTCTTTCACCTGGATTTTGCGCAACCTTTTGATTCCCTCTTTACGGGGCGTCTTGCAGGCCGGGGATTTACCCTGCCTGTGACGCCGGTCGGACCGGTCCACATAGACCGGGTTTCGCTCCTTGGGCGCGGCAGTGTGCTTCATGTTCAGGATGCCGAACTCCGGGTTTTTGACCAAACCTTTTTGACCGGCGGCGAAGTGAGGGCCAGCGAGGACGCGCTTGTCTTGAGCCTGGATGTTTCGGCAGAAGGAATTCCCTGGAGCCGGATCCGCGCAGCTCTGCGGGACCGGGAGGCCACGACGGGAACAGACAAGAAGGAAGCTCGAGAACGGGCTTTCCCCGTAAAGGGTGTTGTCCGCCTGCAGGCGGGGTACCTTGAGTTGGGCGGTTATACCTGGCGGCCTTTCCTCGGCGACCTGGTTCTTGAACCTGACGGAAGCCGCCGCCTGGATATCCGGGATGCGGCCCTGTGTGATATTTCAAGCACCGGAACCGTGGAACAGGTTGGAGATCGCTTTCGTCTTGACCTCAACCTTCAGGCTCGGCAGCAGGAGTTCGCCCCCACGGTTCTCTGCCTTTCGGAAAAACGAAGTGCCATGACCGGTGTATTCGATCTCTCTGGAAGCGTGAAGTCGGCGGGGGCTCCCTCCGAACTGATAAGGTCCGCCACCGGGGTCTTTACGATGAAGGCCACGGACGGCCGGATTCACCGGGCGGTTCTCCTGGCCCGGGTCCTGGAGTTTCTGACCGTGACCGAGGTGATCAAGGGGGCCGGTTTCGAGGGCCTAGATAAGGGCTTTGCATACAATTCCCTGGATGTGCAGGGGGACATGGCGAACGGAATTCTGAATATCAGGCAAGCCGCCCTTGACGGAGGGGCCATGGACCTGGTCATGGCCGGAACCGTAAACCTGGAAACAAACGAAATCCAGGGTGAAATTCTGGTTGCACCCTTTACCACGGTGGATGCCGTGGTAAAACGAATCCCCATCGTGTCCTACATTCTTGACGGAAGCATCGTGACCGTTCCCCTGGAGGTCCGAGGCACGGTGACGGAACCCACGATCAGTCCCATGTCTGCTCTGGGAACCGGCAAGAGACTGCTTGGACTTCTGGGGAGGGTTCTGGGCGCACCGGTGAAGGTGATCGAACCGATCCTGCCCGGCGGGTCAAACCCTTGAGCCCTCCCTTATCGGGTCTCATTCGAACCGGTTTCCTCTCTCCTTTCGCCTTCCGACCTCACCATCTGGCCCAGGGTCTTGTTATCGAGAAACTCGTTTCGTATACGGTCTGATTCCGCGAGCAGGCTCCACACCGGGTTCTCCGTTGTGGCCCCGCGTGCTTCTCTCCTTCCAACGACGCCCACCGATTCGAGGGTTTCCCGTACGGTGATGCTCTCTGCATCCCGCGCCGGCAGCCAGGTTTGCTCGCTGGACTCGGCCACTTTGACCACGAGACCGCGACTCTCGAGGGCGGCCAGAACGTCCTTGACCAGTTCAAAGGGCATGCGCAGGTTCCTGACGAGGGACTCGATACCGGGGGGAGGAATTCCTTCATGGAAGTTTCTGGAGAGGATGTACATCGTCCGCAAGGCGCATGCTTCGGCGTCGGAAACCCCGACGGTTTTCAAGCGAACGGCCCTGTGAAGTCCGGGGTACTGCGTGTAGAAGGCGGCCTTTGCGCCCAGGAGCAGAATCAGAAAGCTCCAGTAGAGCCAGATGAGAAACAGGATAATCGTGGCGAAACTGGAGTAGATGGCCGAGTATCGGGCGGAGGTGGCCACGAAACGGGCAAAGAGCCAACCCGTGACGAGCCAGGACGTGCCCGCAAAGATGCCCCCGGTCAGGGCGGGGACGGGTCGGACGCGGGCATTGGGCAGCACGGCGTAAATCAACGTAAAGGAAGCGGAGACAATGGCAAGAAACAGCAGTTTGCTGAAGACCGGCAGGACCGAAACCAAACCGGACCTCTCCATGAGACTCTTGACTACCGCGATTTCCCGGAACGTGGCGGCAAAACCGGCGGCTAAAGCCACAAGCAGGGGAGCCGCCAGGATCACGCTGATATACGTGGCAAACCTCGTCAGGCACAGCTTCTTGTTCTTCTCGTACCAGATGTCGTTCAGGGATTCCTCAACCTTGCTCACCAGGGAGAAGACCGTATAGAAGAGGAAGGCCAGACCGACCGTTCCAATGATTCCCGCCTGGGCGTTCTCGACGAACCCGATCAGCGTCATGGACAACTCCACGCCGGGGTCTCCGAGAGGTTCGAGAAAATAGTAAAGCACGATCTCGTAACGGGCATGAATTCCAAGCCCCTTCAAGACGGAAAAACTCACTGCCAGAAGCGGGACCAGGGAGAGCAGACTGGTATAAACCAGGCTTTGGGCCCTGATGGTGAGGTGTCCACCCGAGACCTCCTGTACCACCACGTGAAACACGCGCAGGCTCCGGATGCACACGGCCTTGATAGCCGGCTGTCCTGTCGGGTCCGTGTCCCAGATGCGCCGCCAGAAACGTCGAGGCTTTTCGCTTCGTGTGTGTGTCATGACTGTGCCGTCATTATAGGGCAGGAACAGGTTGTTCGATCTGCTTTGTCCCTGCCGGGACGCTCGGGGCCACCCTGAACTCCGGACAAAACGGGTCCTGTAAGGCCATTAAGGGGGGCTGTATATTCCAAAACTTCAAGCCGAAAAGAAGGGGATTCCGTGTAAGGGGTTCACATTAAATGGTTTTCAGTATAGAATGTCCGCGGTCGTGCCACCGGCTATCACTGGCCGGCCCAATACCGATTCGCCAGGTTGAACAGTGAAGAAAGCCTATACCTTGATCTTTGGTCTCGCGGTCAACGCATTTCTCGTTTCTCCCGCAGGGACTCTGGCCGGAGAAAGTCCGGCGCTTCCCGTTTTTCGGCCCGAGCCACCAGGGATAACCCTTGCCGGTACCATCGAGATGGCCAAGGTCCGGCGTCCTGCGCTTCGTTCGGCCTCAGCCATCGTGGCCGACCTGTCCGACGGTTCTGTGCTTTATGAAAAGAATTCCGACGCGGTCGTGCCCATCGCGTCCATTACCAAACTGATGACGTCCATGGTGGTGCTCGATGCCGGACAGGATTTCGAGGAAGAGCTCACGGTAACCCGCGATGACGTGGACCGGATACGCTGGAGTGCCTCCAGGCTCCCCGTGGGCTCCAGACTCAAGCGGGGTGATATGTTGAGGCTCGCCCTGATGGCCTCGGAGAACCGTGCGGCCTCAGCCCTGGCTCGGCATTACCCGGGCGGAAAGGCCGAATTTGTGAAAACCATGAACCGGAAGGCGGGGGAACTGGGGCTTCGCGGTACGGTCTTTTTCGATCCCACCGGAATATCGGCCCGGAATGTATCGACGGCCCGGGACCTCGTCGAACTGATCAGCGAGGCTGCGACGTACCCCACCATTCGCACCTTTTCCACCACGGAGAAGTACAAGGTGGAGGTCAAGGGGCGTACTCGGGAATTCGGCAATACCAATGCCCTCGTGCGCAATGACAACTGGCGCATTGACGTTTCCAAGACAGGATTCATTCATGAGGCCGGGAAATGCCTGGTGATGCAGACCTGGATCGCGGAACGTCCGCTGGTGATTGTGCTCCTGGATTCGTGGGGAAAGCTTACGCCCATGGGTGATGCCAACCGCATCCGCAAGTGGCTGGAGCGCGTCGTCAACGGCAGACAGATCTAACCTTTCTTCCTGTTTTTCCCTGTTCAAATCGGACGTGGTCTCCCGGCCGAGTTTGCCCCGATGTTCCCGTATCCCGCCTGTTGCTTTCGAATGGCCCTAACTCGTTGATTCACAACGTTTTGACCCTGCGATTTGCCCCAAGGCTTCTGCAACGGAAGCGTTGGGTCTCCTCTTGTTGATTATGAGATTGACTGGTAATGGAATTTTGATAGACTTGGGCTACAAGGAGGGAGTAGTCGATATCTGTCGAAGAACACGGACCCTGTCATTGCGTAACGAACCGTCCACCTGAAAAGGGGGTGAGAACTATGGGTAAAGGACGCTACGGAAGGGTGATGGGAGTTCTCCTGGTCGTCATTGCGGCAGGTGCCGCGCTGTTTGCCTTCCTGTTTTTCGGGCCGCCCAAGCTGATGGCCAAGACCGAGGCCCCGATATTCTGCGGGGGGTGCCACGTCATGGAAGCGGAATTCGAGGCCTGGTCCCACGCCGGCGCGCACAGGAGAGGCAAGTGTGTCGATTGTCACCTGCCCAATGAAAACCGGGCCGCGCACTACGTCTGGAAAGCCATCGACGGCATGAAGGATGTAGGCTTCTTCTACTCAGGGCTGGCCCCTGACACCATCCGCATCACGGACCACGGCCGGGAAGTGCTCCAGGCCAACTGCATCCGCTGTCATGAAACCACGGTGTCCATGATTAACCAGGAAAGGCAGTGCTGGGATTGCCATCGAAGGCTCGCGCACAAGCGCACCGGAGCCATGGCAACCTTGTAGAAAGGAGGGGGAACCCATGAAGAGGAATGTCTTTCTGATGGTGGCTCTGTTGATGGTTGTGGTCGTCCCGTTCATGTTGATGCCTGCCTGTCAGCAGCCCAAACCCCAGCAGGTCAAGGCGGTCACTATCCCCGACGGGGAGATGGACCCGGCGGAATGGGGGAAAGCCTATCCCACGGAATATGAACTCTGGAAGAAGACGGGGGAGGCCACGCCGGCGGGCAAGAGCCGTTACAAGAAGGGGTTCGACGCTGACAATATTACGTATGACAAATTGTCTGAATTTCCGTTCATGGCCCTGCTTTTCAACGGCTGGGGCTTCGGGGTGGAATACAACGAGCCCCGGGGGCATCTGTATATGCTGAAGGACCAGATCGAGATCGATCCCTCACGGGTTGGCGCCGGCGGGGTGTGCCTGACATGCAAGACGCCCTATGCCCCAAAGCTGGAAGCCGAGCACGGGATTGATTACTACAGCAAACCCTGGAACGAGGTCCGCCTGATGATTCCGGAGAAGCATCAGGAACTGGGGGTGGCGTGCGTGGATTGTCATGACAACAAGGATATGTCCCTGAAGATCTCCAGGGGCTTCACGCTGGTGAAGGCGCTGGAAGCCATCGGCGTGGATCCGAACAAGCTGACGCATCAGGAGATGCGGAGTGTGGTGTGTGGCCAGTGCCATGTGACCTATAACATCAAGAAGGACGAAAACAAGAAATCGGTGGGCATTTACTTCCCGTGGCAGGGCAGTTCCTGGGGAAACATCCCGGTGGAGAACATCATCAAACAAATCCGGGAGGATAAGAGTGTAGGGGAATGGACGCAGAAGGTGACGGGATTCAAGATGCCGTTTATGCGTCATCCGGAGTTCGAACTCTTCTCGATGAACAGCGTCCACTGGAAGGCCGGAGCGGCCTGTGCGGATTGCCATATGTCCTATACCAAGGTGGGTGCGGTCAAGGCGTCGAACCATCGGGTAACGAGCCCTCTGAAGGAGGACCTGAAGGCCTGCATGCAGTGCCACACGGAGAGTGTCGAGTGGCTGCGGGAACAGGTATTCGCGATTCAGGACCGGACCGTTTCCCTGATGCTGCGAGCCGGGTATGCGACCGCCACGGTGGCGAAACTGCTGGAGCAGACCCACGCGGCCCAGGCCGCGGGAAAGAACATTGACCCCGAATTCTATGAGAAAGCGAAGGATTTCTACATGGAAGCGTTCTTCCGGTCCCTTTATGTGGGCGCGGAGAACTCAGTCGGCTTCCATAATCCTACGGAGGCGGCACGGATCCTGGGCGATGCGGTGGGGTTCGCCGGCAAGGCCGAGGCCCTTCTCCGACAGGCGCTCACCCAGGCAGGTGTGGAGGTCCCCATGGTGGTCGACCTGGAGCTTGATAAGTATTTGAACAACAGGGGCAAGAAGCAGTTGATGGCACAGGCGGGCGTGGAGGTCGAGGACCCCTACGGCATTACGGACCGAATCCTCATGATCAAGAAGATGTAGCCCAGCGGCAACCCAGCCGAAATAAAGGCGGGGCCGAACGGCCCCGCTTCTTTTTGCCGGCCCCTTTCCTGAGCGAGCCCGCAACCCATAGGGTCATCCGCGAGTTCTCCAGCCTTTTGGTTAGAAGGGGGGGAATGGTGGCGCAGGGGGACGGATGGGGGTGCCGCGTATCCGGCGGTGTCAAGAGAGCTCAGGTTTGGGACGGAGGGTCCGTCTGGGCCAGATCCACGATGAGCATGGCCATCTCCACGGCCTGTTCGTAGTTGAGCCTGGGGTCGACCTGGGATCGATAGGCCTTGTGAAGATCCGCTTCACTCAATCCCCGTGCACCGCCGACACATTCCGTCACATTTTCGCCGGTCAGTTCGAAATGCACTCCGCCAAGCCGTGAGCCGAGGTCGTTGTGAATGACAAAGGCATAGCGAAGTTCGGCCAGGATGTGTTCGAACCTGCGGGTCTTGACCCCGTCCGCTGTGGTGATGGTGTTTCCGTGCATAGGGTCGGAGATCCAGAGAACCGGATGGCCGCTGTTCCGGACCGCCTCCACCAGGGGCGGCAGGACGGATTGGATCTTCTGCACTCCGAAGCGGTGGATGAGGGTGATGCGTCCCGGTTCAAGCATCGGATTGAGAACGGATAGCAGATGCGTGAGTCCCTCCGGCGTCATGGCCGGCCCCACCTTGATTCCGATGGGATTCCGGATGCCCCTCATGTATTCGACGTGAGCCGAATGGATATCGACCGTGCGGGCGCCGATCCACGGGAAATGCGTGGTGAGGTTGTACCACCCTTCGTACCCTGCGGTTTGTTTCGTATGGGCCTCTTCGTAATAAAGGTGGAGGGCCTCATGGCCGGCGTAGAAATCCACCCGGTTGACCTCAAAGGCCCGGGTGCCAAGGATCGCCTCCATGAAATGAACGGAGCGGCTGATCTCGGATACCGCCTTCCGGTATTCCTCGGCCAGGGGGGAATGGCCCACAAACTCGAGGTCCCAGTTCTCAGGATGATGCAGATCCGCAAACCCCCCCTCGACGAGGGACCTCACGTAGTTCAGCGTCAGGGCGGCCCGCTCATACCCCCGAAGCAGGAGAGCCGGATCCGGTGTTCTTTCCTCGGGCGTGAAGCCGATGTGATTGATGAGGTCCCCCCGGTAACTGGGGAGGGTGACGCCGTCCCGGGTTTCCGTGTCCGCGGAGCGCGGTTTCGCGTATTGGCCTGCAAACCGGCCCACCCGTATGACCCGTCGGTCCAGCCCGTGAACCAGAATCACGCTCATCTGAAGAAGGATCTTAAGCTTGTTCAGGACGGCCGAGCGGGTGCAGTCGGCAAAGCTTTCGGCACAGTCCCCGCCCTGGAGCATAAAGGCCCGACCGTCGGCGGCCTCCGCAATCTTGGATTTGAGGGCCTCGATTTCCCAGACTGTGACCAGCGGAGGCAGCACGGCAAGCTCTTCAAGCGCGGCATCCAGGGCGTCTTGTGAAGGATAGACCGGGATCTGTGTGGCCGGCTTCTGCCTCCAGGATACGGGCGACCAGGAGTTCATCCGAGGCGCGTGATGGCTTTGTCCAGCCGGTTCAGGGTCATGGTTTTGCCCATGACCTCGATCAGTTCATAGATGCCCGGGCTGGCGGTGCCGCCCGTCAGCGCCACACGGGCAGGCTGGGCCAGGTTTTTGAGTTTGAGCCCCTTCTCCTCGCACAAGGCCTTGAAGAGGGACTCCAATCCGTCGTGTGAGAAGTTTTCCAGTCCGGCCAGTCGTTCCCGGAGCAGCGAGAGAACGGGCACGCTATCCGGCGTGAGGAATTTTGACGCCGACTTCTCATCGAAGTCGATCTCATCTGCAAGGTAGTACCTCATCTGGTCCGCCATCTCCACCAGGGTCTGGCTTCTCTCCTTGAGTGTGGCCACCGCCTTGGCGAGCCATGCGGGGTTGCGCGCCTGCTCCCCGGCGGTCAGCCCACGAGGCTCCAGGAAGGGGAACAGCAGTTCCGCAAGCTTTGCCGGGTCCGTGTTCCGGATGTAATGTCCGTTCAGCCAGAGCAGTTTCTCGGGATTGAAGACGGCCGCCGCCTTGCCAATATTCTCGAAGGAGAATTTTTCGATCATCTCCTTCATCGAAAAGACTTCCTGGTCGCCATGGGACCAGCCGAGCCGGACCAGGTAGTTATTGAGGGCCTCGGGCAGGTAGCCCATCTCTTTGTAGGCCATGACGGAGGTGGCTCCGTGCCGCTTGGACAGACGCGTTTTGTCAGACCCGAGAATCATGGGCAGGTGGGCAAACTTGGGGGGTTCCCGGTCGCCCAGCGCGCGATAGAGCTGTATCTGCTTGGGCGTATTATTGATATGGTCATCGCCCCGAATGATATGCGTGATTCCCATATCGAGGTCATCCACCACGACCACGAAGTTGTATACGGGCGTGCCATCGGCCCGGGCGATGATGAAATCATCGAACTGACTGTTCTCAAAACGGATGTGTCCCCGGATCAGGTCTTCAAAGACCGTGAGACCGGGCGGCATCCGGAAACGGATAACGGGCGTAATACCTTCCCGGGGGTTCTTCCGGTCGCGGCAGGTGCCGTCGTAACCGTACTCCTGCTTGCTGGCCGCGGCCAGAGACCTCTTCTCTTCGAGTTCTTCCTTGGTGCAGTAACAGTAATATGCCTTCCCTTCCGAGAGCATCCGGTCCAGGTGTCTGCGATAGCTGTCCATCCGGTCGGTCTGGCGGTACGGACCCTCATCATGTGTGAGGCCCAGCCACTCCATGCCCTCCAGGATGGCCTGGATGTAATCATCCGTGGAACGGTCCCGATCGGTATCCTCGATGCGCAGAATAAAGGTTCCCCCGGTGGCCCGGGCATAAAGCCAGTTGAAGAGCGCGGTTCTCGCGCCCCCGATATGAAGGTATCCGGTGGGGCTCGGTGCAAATCGAACGCGTATGGGTTCAGACATGGGTTACAGGGTCT
>QJVM01000223.1 GCA_003235715.1 Nitrospirota bacterium | reverse complement strand
ATGGCCGGGGAACTGCTGGAAACCTGGCGGTCCGGGGATGAAGCCCGCCTGTATAACCTGATCCATGAAGGCTTCGAGGCCTACCCGACCCTTTACGAAACGATCATGCTGAAACGCAATCGCAGCTGGATTCCGGAGATTGAGAAGTTTCTTCAGATGGACGAAGACGTCCTCGTCATTGTCGGCGCCGGCCATCTCGTGGGCCCAGACAGTCTGATTGACCTCCTGCGCCGAACCGGTCACCGCGTTGAGCCCTGACCGCCCTGGCCGAAGGTTCTTTCTCACACAAGTCCCCTGATGCTATAGTTTCAGCCGTGCTCTCGGCCCGACTCCAAAGGACGTTCATACATTACGGCTGGTTTATCGCGGGAACCGGAACCCTGTGCATCCTCGCGTCGCTGGGAATCGGCCGCTTTTCCCTCGGCATGCTCCTGCCCGCCATGGGCAAATCCCTTGCCCTGTCCCCGGCCGAGATGGGATATCTCGGTACAGGCAATTTTGCCGGGTATCTTCTCTCAGCCCTGGTCTGCGGACATCTTTCATCTCGATTCGGAAGTCGCCGGGTTATCTTCGCGGCCCTGCTTCTCGTTGGGACGACCATGGTCCTTGTGGGGCTTTCCACGAACTTCGGCCTGTTGCTCATCCTGTACGCCGCGACGGGAATGGGGAGCGGGGCTTCCAACATCCCCATGATGTCTCTCGTGGCCACCTGGTTTGATCGCAGACACCGCGGACGGGCCGCCGGATTCATCGTTATAGGGAGCGGTTTCGCCATCATGATGACCGGCCGGATGATTCCCTGGATAAACAATCTCTATCCTGATGAGGGATGGCGTCTGAACTGGCAGATCCTGGGCGGTCTCGTCATCCTTATCGCCCTTCTCTGCTGGCACGTCCTGAGAGACCGGCCCCAGGATATCGGAAGGCTGCCCGTAGGGGTCCACCCCGATGATCCGTCAGAGGCCCGGGCAGAAGCGTCTCCGGCCTCCCCAACTGACCGTCCGCACCTCCGGGGAACCGTGATTCATCTGGGCGCAATCTATTTCCTCTTCGGGTACACCTACGTGATATACGTCACGTTCATGGTGTCATCCCTTGTAAAGGATATGGGGTATGGAGAACAGGCCGCAGGCACGCTGTGGTCGTGGGTGGGCATCCTCAGTCTTCTTTCCGGGCCGGTCATGGGGACCGTTTCCGATCGTATCGGCAGAAAGGCCGCTCTCTCCATCGTTTTTTCCATACAGGCCGTGTCCTATCTGCTCATCGGACTTCAGCTTCCGGGCCTCTTTCTGTATCTTTCCGTCGTCCTTTTCGGGGTCGTGGCTTGGAGCATTCCTTCCATCATGGCCGCCCTGGTCGGGGATTACGTGGGGCCTGAGAAGACCGCAAAGATCTTCGGACTGGTAACTTTCATCTTTGGATTTGGACAGATCCTGGGACCGGCCGTGGCCGGACTGCTTGCGGAACAATCCGGAAGCTTCTCAGCGAGCTTTATTATGGCTTCCCTTCTGGCCGGTGCGGCGGTTCTTCTCTCGGCTTCCCTAAGAGCGCCTGCACGGAGCTGACCTTCAGGACCGGCGGATGCTCCGCCTCGTGGGAACAATCGCAATGTTCGTCACTGCAAGCCTTGCCCTCCGGGCGCGACCGTCCTCTCCAAAACCTTGACCTGACCAGAATGCCTTTCGCGATGAGAAGCGCCAGGAGTATTCCGGAGCCCCACTCGACCCAGGCCGGAATGAGAGATCCCGTCAGGGCATCAGGCGTGCCCGTCCCCTGGGCGAAGGAACCGTACAGGCCATCCACGGCAAACCCGGCCACGAGGGAACAGACCACAATGCTGCTCAGGTAAAGGAACACCGACCTCCGCCCCAGCGTTCCCGCAAGCACAGTTAAGGAGGCCACATTGGTGGCCGGCCCGGCCAGCAGGAAGACCAGCGCGGCTCCCGGACTCAGACCCTTGAGCATAAGCGCGGCCGCAATAGGCGTTGAAGCTGTGGCACACATATACATGGGCACACCAGTTACCAGCATGACCACCATGGGCAACCATCCCGAACCCAGATAGCGGGATATGAACTCGTCAGGTATCAGTACCCCGATGAGCCCGGCCAGAAGAAACCCAAGACCCAGCCAGCCCGCCATGTCGTCAAGCAAAGCACCAAAGGCATACCGGGTTCCGGCCCAGAGCTTTTCCAGAGTTGTGTGGTGCGCCGCATGTTCCGCCGGAGAGCATCCCTGTCCGTCGCAGCAGGCGTCCACACGGCACACCGCCGAATCCGGAGAAACATTTGGAGGCACTCCTGCGCCGCGGCCCAGGAGGTTCTGGGCTACCCCGGCCACAACGGCGGTTAAAAAGGCCGCAACCGGCCTGATAACGGTCATCGCCGGACCCAGCAGGGCCCAAGTTACAGCCATGGAATCCACTCCCGTCTCCGGTGTAGAAATCAGGAACGACACCGTAGCCCCGTCATTGGCCCCCTGTTTCCTAAGTCCCATGGCCGTGGGGACCACCCCGCAGGAACACAGCGGGAGGGGAATACCAAACAGCGCGGCCAGGAATACAGGTTTATACCGGCCTCTGCCAAGGTTTCTTGATATCCAGTTGGCGTCGATGAACACATAAAGTAAACCGGCCGCCAGAAACCCCCCGAGAACATAGGGGGCCGCCTCCAGAACAATGTTCCAGGTCTCTGCGAAGACTTCCAGGATCACTTCCACGCCGTTTCCATCCTTTATTTGCCTCTCATTACCATCTTACCCCCGAGGGGCGCCGGCGTTCCCGCTTGGCACCATCAACCCCTTGTTCAGGTCCCGCATTCGGGGCGCACGCCGACAGCGTGGAGCAGAACCGCCATGGGACAGAACCCCGTGACCGAGAAGACGACCAGGTTCAGCCCCACCAGTGCCGGAAGGGCCAGCCAATAGGGATGAACGGCCATGGCAAGAAAAAGCCCGAGAAGCGTGAAGCCCCCTGCCATCAGGCGAATCGCTCTCTCCAGGGTCCATGTGTTAACCTGCGATCGATACATTGCGCAACCTCCATGGGTATGGGTTCAATAGAAGCCTAGGCATCCAGAACAGCAACGGTCTTTCTCCTGAAAAACTCGTAATACAGCAGCGGTACGGCGACCAGGGTCAAGAGCGTGGAAGCCACGGCCCCAAACATCATGGCAATGGCCAGACCCTGAAAGATGGGGTCGAATAGCATCACGAAAGAGCCCACCACCACCGCGATGGCGGTCAGCGCAATGGGCCGCAGCCTGACCGCCCCGGCCATGACCAGGGCTTCCTCAAGATTTCCGGATTCCCGCCAGTCCATCTGCACAAAATCCACGAGAAGAATCGAATTACGCACCACGATCCCTGCGAGGGCGATAAAACCGATCATGGAGGTCGCCGTGAAAAAGGCACCGAAGGCCCAGTGACCCGGCAGGATGCCGACCAGGGTCAGGGGAATAGGGGCCATGATCACGAGCGGGGTCACGAAGTTCCGGAACCACGCAACCACAAGCACGTAGATCAGAACCAGGACTGCGGCAAAGGCCATACCCATATCCCTGAAAACCTCATAGGTGATATGCCATTCCCCGTCCCATTTCATGGCGTAGCGGATGGTCGTGGGCGGCTGGACGGCCGAGTATTGTTCAAGGCTGTAGCCCTCCGGAAGGTCAAGGGCCGCAATCTTTTCCTTCATCTTGAGGATGGCATACACCGGACTCTCCTCCGATCCGGCCACGTCACCCGTGACGTACACCACCCGCTTGAGGTTCTTGTGGTAGATGGTCTTGTCTTCGATCGTCCGTTCCGTGGTCACCAGTTCCGACAACGGGATCTGCACGCCCGTGGCCGACGGAAGAGTGGTTCGGCTCAGGGCGTCGACGCCCGAACGTTCCGTCACCGGCAACCTGAGGAGAAGTTCCACGGGTTCCTTTTCGCGGGACATGTGAACCTGGCCGGTGGAGACTCCGCCCAGCGCAATTCGCACGGCCTGTGCGACCGTCTCGGGCGATATTCCGTTCAGAGAGGCCTTGGTCCGGTCTACGGCAAAGTTGAGCTTCTCCTGATCGTCCTCCACGTACCAGTCCACATCAACCACGCCGTCCGTGGATTCAAAGATGGATCGCACTTGTCCTGCAATCTCGGTCTGGCGATCAGGGTCGGGACCGTAAACCTCCGCAACGAGCGTGGAGAGAACCGGAGGGCCGGGAGGGATTTCTGCTATCTTCACGTTGGCCCCGTACCGTCCTCCAATCTCTCCGACCGGAGCCCGAAGCCGCTTGGCAATGTCATGACTCTGCAGGGAACGATGCTCCCTGCCGACCAGGTTGACCTGGATATCGCCCTCATGGGGCGCCGAACGAAGGAAGTAATGGCGCACCAGCCCGTTGAAATTGTAAGGGGATGCGGACCCGGCATAAATCTGATAATCGGTGACCTCGGGCACGCCTCGCAGAAACATCCCGATTTCCTGGAGAGCAGCGGTGGTCTGTTCCAGGGTGCTCCCTTCGGGCATGTCTACCACGATCTGGAGTTCACTCTTATTGTCAAAGGGAAGCATCTTCACCGTGACCTTCTTGAGCGGCACCAGTAGGACTGCCAGCCCCAGCAGTCCCAGCACGAGGGAAAGCGCCGCATAACGAAGAATGCTCCTCTGGATGAAGGGTCGGATGATTCGGGCGTACCACCGGCCGAGCCCTGTGGCATCCTCTTCAATCGCGTGGTGACTGGCGGCCCCCACGTGGCGGAGCACCTTGTAGCCCAGCCACGGACTCACGATGAAGGCGACCAGCAGGGAAAAGATCATGGCCATGGAGGCCCCCACCGGGATGGGGCGCATGTAAGGGCCCATGAGGCCCCGCACGAAGGCGAGGGGCAACAGCGCGGCCACCACCGTAAACGTCGCCAGGATCGTCGGATTTCCCACCTCGTCCACGGCCTCGATGGCGGCCCGACGTCCGGCCCCTTTCATCCGGAAATGGCGGTGAATGTTCTCGACCACCACGATGGCGTCGTCCACGAGTATTCCGATGGAAAAGATGAGCGCAAAGAGGGTCACCCGATTCAGGGTGTAACCGGAAAGATAATTCACGAGCATGGTGAGCGCGAGGGTAACCGGCACCGCCACGGCGACGACGATGGACTCCCTCCAGCCCAAAAACAGGGCGATCAGAATGATGACGGAGACCGTTGCGATCATCATGTGTTTGAGCAGTTCGTCGGATTTCTCGGTGGCCGTCTCCCCGTAATTCCGCGTGACCGTGACCTGTACATCCGCGGGAATGACCCTGCCCTCCATGAGTCGGATCTTCTCCATCACCTGATCAGCCACCACGGCCGCGTTCGTCCCGGTCTTCTTGGACACCGACAGCGTGACGGCGGGGTAGTCCTGCTGGCGCCTTACGGTTTCCGCAATCGCCTTGTATGCCGCAGAGGGCCCCAGCCCCAAAAGGACATGATTCTCGGGCTCAGCCGGACCGTCCACCACGTCGGCCACATCTCGAAGATACACAGGACGGCCATTGAAAACCCCCACCACCACGTCCCGAACCTCGTCCGCAGTCTCGAGTAGATGCCCCGACTCCACCAGGACCTCCCGGTTCAGTTCCGAAAAGGACCCTGAGGGGAAACGGGCATTGGCGGACTGAAGGCTCCCCATGACCTGCAATAGGGACAGCCCCGCGCCCTTTAGGCGAACCGGGTCCGGCAGCACGCGCACCTGGCGACGCGCGCCTCCAATGATCCGGGTCTCGGAGACGTCATCGATACTGTTGATCTCGTCCAGCATCTCGGCCGCGATGCGACGCAGTTCGAAAGACGACAGCCGTTCAGACCAGAGCGTAGCGGCGAATATCGGGACATCGTCAATGGAGCGTGGTTTCACCAGAGGTTGTCCGACGCCTGCGGGAATCAGGTCAACGTTCGACATGAGCTTGTTATAGAGCTTGACGATGCTGTCCTCCATGTCTTCGCCCACATAGAAGCGTACGATGGTCATGCTCATGCCCGGCCGTGTGATGGAATACACATATTCCACCCCTGTAATCTCCCAGAGTTTCCGCTCAAGCGGTTTCGTCACCCTCTCCTCGACTTCACGGGCGGACGCTCCCGGATAGGGGACAAATACGTCCATCATGGGAACCACAATCTGGGGCTCTTCCTCCCGGGGCGTTACTCCCACCGCAAATATTCCCAGGAGCAGCGCGGCCAGGACGACCAGGGGCGTAAGCTTCGACTGCAGGAAGGCTCCTGCAATGCGTCCCGATATTCCGGTTGCCTTCATGGAGCCTGCCCCGCAACGACCCGGACGCCCTCGCTCACCCCCTCCGTATCACGGGCCACAAGCTGATCCCCGTCACTCAATCCGGACAGCACCTCGACCTGCCCGGCCTCGGAAAGCCCGCCGGTTTTGACAAGGCGAAAACGTACGATCCCGTCCTCAGGAACGAGGTAGACCCCGTCCAGTTGGCCCCTTCGGACTACGGCCGTTTCGGGAATAATGAGCACTTCACGTTCGATATCAGGCATGGAGACCCTCGCATACTGTCCTGACCGCAGACTCTCACGGTCCGGAAGGTCTGCTCTCACGATGAACGTCCGTGACATGGGATCAACCGACGGAACGACCTCGGTCACCTGAAGCTCGCCCGAAAAACCGGCCGCATCCACCTCTACCTGAAACCGCGATCCCGGGGCCATGG
This sequence comes from Nitrospirota bacterium, assembly GCA_003235715.1. Lineage (GTDB taxonomy): Bacteria > Nitrospirota > Thermodesulfovibrionia > SZUA-242 > SZUA-242 > SZUA-242. Next base: position 37,449 of record QJVM01000223.1, on the reverse strand, counting down.
ACCCGGAACGTGAACTGTCCAAAGGAACCTCGACCTGGTACCGGGGTTCCTCGATGGTCAGGACCGGCGCGCCGGGTGCGGCCAGCGCCCCGGGGTCCATATGTTTCCTCACCACGATGCCGGCCGCAGGGGCCACGATGCGGGTAAATCCTAGGTACGTTCCCGCTTCTGATACGGCAGCCTCGGCCTGCCTGACCGCTTCCCGCGCCGCCTTTTCCTGGGCCGCCACCACGTCATACTCCTGCTGGGACACGGCCCTGCCCTCCAGAAGCGTCTGGTACCGCTTCAGGGTTGCAGCCGCCAGTTCCCGCTGGACCTCAGCCTGGCCCATTGCGCTCTCCGCCTGTGTCAGGCGTGCCTGGAATTCCCGGTCATCCAGTTCCACGAGAACGTCACCCTTTCGGACCCGCTGGCCCTCGTGACCGTGGATGCGCTCAACCTGCGCCATAACCCTGGGGGATATTGAGAAGCTGGACCTGGCCCTGACCGTCCCCGCCAGCGAACGCGAACCGGACACGGAAGTCCTCTGAACCGTGTAGAGGTCAATATTCTCAACGACCTTCGCTTCCGGTGCGGGGCCTTCCTGCTCAACCGACTCATGACCGCAAGCGCTTAGTACCAGGGTCAGGACCAGCGGTCCTGCCCAAATATTCATCTTATTCATAACCCTCTCCCGTTCTCCGGCTTCAGTGGTCCACCCTCCGATGGCGGGTTCAATTCGTCAAACAACAGGCCAGCCTCGTGCTTGGCCCGGCCCAGAGACCTGAAGAATTCCATCTCTGTTTTCACGACCTCGGAACGCGTCCGGTTAAGCGCGGCCTGAGTGTCCAGAAGCGACACCATGCTGGCCAGCCCGTTCTCGTACCGGAGCCGCATGAGGCGTGCGCTCTCCTCCGACGCATGGAGGGCACTTGCGGAAATCGCCAGCCCCGATTCGGCTTCGGCGGCTCTAAGGTAGGCCTCCCGCACGCTGAATCGACCCTTCTTCTTCATGCCCTCCAGCATCTGCGAGGCCACCTCATACTCCGCAAGAGCCGAACTCCTTTTGGCCGAACTGCTCAGGCCGTTGAACAGGTTCCACTTGAGGCCCACACCCACGCGGTAACTGGTTCCCTGGGTTCCAAAAGGCGCATCAGGATCGTTGGCTTGAAGCGCCCCGAAAAGCCCGATGTCCGGGAGAAACTCGGATTCCATGAGCCCCACGTTGCGTTTGGCGTTGCTGACCTGTTCGGTCATGGCCATGATGTCGGGACGCCGAAGGACCGCCGCTTCCAGCCGTGCAAGATCAGGCTTGTCCCTCTCAAGCGTGGGCGGTGCGGGCCGCACAGGCTCTTCCACGCCCATGGCCAGACCCAGCCCCCTCCGCGCCAGTTCCACGTCGTTTCTGACCTTCAGGTCCATCCGTCTTACCTCTCCCAGCGCCGCTTCCGCACGCAGGCGGTCCGCTTCCAGCCCGGTTCCAGCGTCGACTGCCAGGGTCGCCAGCCGGAGATGCTCTTCAGCGTCTTTCACGGCACTCTCGGCCGTTTCCAGATAGGCCTCGGCCGTCACGGCCATCAGATAGGCTTCATAGACGCGGAAGGCCGCCTCGTGCTGTTCCCTCAGAAACTGAAGACTCGCCGCCTCCTCGTTCCGGTCCGCCATTTCGGCTCCGAGAAATGCCCTTCTGGAGAAAAGCACCTGTTCAACCTCCAGGGTGGTCTCAAAGTCATCGACGGAGTCCGGATCATTGAAACTGTCCGGAGCCCCCCCAAGGTCGGTCAGCGTGAAGGCTTCCTGATTGATCTTCGTGGAAAATACGTATGCCGGGGTATCCGTCTTCATATAACGTTCCTGCAGGCTGACTTTCGGCAACAGGTAACCCAGCGCCTCGCGCCGCTGATAGCTCGCGCTCTCCAGCCGTTTCGCACCTGCTATGATGGAGTCGCTGCGGTTCAGGGCCTGTGCGACCGCTTCCTGAAGGGTAACCACCATTTCAGCCCGGCCCTGGGCCGTCATGAAGAGACACAGAGCGAAAAAGAACATAGCGCTCGTGATTTTCCGGTTCATTTCACCCTCCTTTGGGACCCCGGCGGGCCTTCTTATGGGACTGGCCATGGGGGGGATGGCATTCGCGCAGGCGCGCCCGGTCATCCCTCACCACACTATCACTTTTGAGCGCCCCGTTCAGCACCTGGACGAGCCCGAGTTTCCCGCCTGTCCGGGCCTGTTCGCTCAACCCGTAATACATCAGTTTTCCCTCCCGCCGGGACTCGACCAGGCCGGCATTCTTGAGAATGGATAAATGCCGCGAGGCCAGGGGCTGGGAAATTCCGAGCACCTCTTTGATTTGGCAGACGCACAGTTCCTTCTCCCTCAACAGCATGACCATGCGCACCCGGCTCTCGTCGCCGAGGGCCTTCAGACACGAAAGGATCGCTTTCTTATCCATGAGCGTACCCATTAACGTATTTAGATTTGTTTATATGTTATAGGGGCGCATTTCGGTTGTCAAGAGGACACATGGTGGACCAGGGTCAGCTCTCTGGCCACTCGGAGCCAGCTGGCACACAGGGATTTCCCGATACCGGTACACGCTGGCTTGAGCAGTTTAGATGGAAAGGCCTACCTGCAAAAATGCTTTGGGCTTCTTCAGTAATTCTGAGGCTTTTCGGACAGACTCCCTGTAGTCCTGGAGTCTGACCCTGCACCCGGCGAAAGCCATGCGCTCTTTGAATATAACCTGACGCGTGTGCAGGCCGGGATCGTGGTTTACGAAATTCTACCGCCCTTTCGTTTCGAATACGCTTCCATGATGGCCACAGCCGAACTGGTCCCGATTCTCGAGGCCCCCGCCTGAACGAGACTGAAGACAGCATCCAAGGAGCGGATGCCCCCCGAGGCCTTCACGCCGGCCCGGTCGCCCACCGTTTTTCGAAGGAGGGCGACATCGTGGACCGTGGCGCCGCCCGGACCGAAGCCGGTGGATGTTTTCACAAAGTCCGCCCCCGCCTCCACGGCCACCCTGGCTGCGCGAACCTTCTGTGCATCCGTAAGGCAACCGGTTTCCAAAATAACCTTGTGAACGAGACCACCGGTGGAGAGGATAACGGCCGTGATATCGTCCTGAACCTTCCGCCACTGCCCGGCCATCAGGTCGGCCAACGGGATTACAATGTCCAGTTCGTCCGCCCCTCTTTCCGCTGCATCCAGCGCCTGGTAGACCCGGCTCTTCAAGGTTGCGGAACCAAGAGGGAAATCAATCACGGTGGCCACCTTTACGGGACTTCCCGCCAGCAGATGGCGGGCGCGCGCCACAAACCGGGGCGCGACGCAGACGGCCGCGAATCTGTATCGTTTCGCCTCCCGGCACAAACCTGTGATTTCAGAGTCCTTCGTTTCCGGCCTGAGAAGCGTATGGTCAAACAAGCCGGCAAGTTGCCTCGGGGCCTCCGGGTCCCGGCCCGTCTCCGCCTTCCCTCTCCTGCCGGATTTACCCATCCTTGCTCAGGGCCAGACGAAAGCCAAGGCCGTTGTGCCTGGCCCCCTGCGTGACGTGATAGCGGATGACCGTACGTATCTCATCACCCGGATGGTTCCAGTTGCCACCCCTGATCACCCGAAACGGACTTGATTTGGGCCCCGCGGGGTTCTTCGTGGTGCTGGACCGGTAGTAGATGGCCGTATACACATCTGAACACCACTCGTCCACATTTCCCGTCATATCATAAAGTCCGAGACCATTGGGCAAGCGCGTTCCTACCAGACGAGCCCGCTGCCCCGAATTCTTCCAATACCATGCATAGTCCTCAAGCTTTTCCGGATTGCTCGTTCCCGACCACTTTTCGGGCTTCCCGCCCCCCCGTGCCGCATATTCCCATTCCGCCTCTGTCGGAAGCCGATAGCGCTTGTTCGTCGCTTTGTTCAGCCGTCGGATGAATTCCTGAATGTCGTTCCACCCCACGCTCTCGACCGGGCAGTCTTCGCAACCTCGATGGTGCGACGGGTTGTCGTTCATCAGTTCCTTCCACTGCCGCTGCGTGACCTCGTATTTCCCGAGATAAAAAGCGTCTAACTCCACCCGGTGAACCGGGTAAGCATCTTCCTCGCAGTCGCCAGCCCACGACGAACACCCCATCATGAAGAAGCCACCGGGCACAAGAACCATCCCTCCGGTCAGGCGATACTCCGTCAGCTGACGCACCTTGTCCTCAAGGCGCGCAATGATTGGGCCGAGGCCTTCAAAATCAGGGCAAATCGTTCGGGCCTCTTTGTACATCGCCAGGGCCTCTTCGTACTTCGCCTCGGACTCCAACACCTTACCCTTGTTCAACAGTCGTTCGGCCCGCTCCTGGTCCAACCGGCGCTGTCTGTCTGCCTCAAGCGTCTTGACCAGGTCCACGGACTCCATTACGGCCCCTGATCCGGGAAGAATCGATGCCGCCTGTTCCAGGAGACGGAGGGCCGCCGCGAAATCTCCGGCACTGCTCGCCGCCCGAGCCTTGGCCAATAGCCCGCCCACATCCTCTTCTTTCATCTTGCGGGCGACCTCAGGCTCATGCCATTCATCCCGGTAGTACTCAAGGTTGCCTCCCTCCAGAACAAAGAGAGCCTCCGTGGTTTCCCCGGGCAGAATCTCGACCCCCCTCTCCTGTCCCCGATATCTGTCCGCCTCGACCCTAACGCGGTGCAAGCCGGAAATCAGACCCTCGACCCGAAGCGGCGTCGGCCGCTTCTGTTTGACCCCGTTCAGATAGACGCTGGCCGAGACCGGTTTCGCGACAATGGACAGAATCCCTTTGCCGCGTTCGAGCTCCAGATGTTTTTCAATGCGCTCCCCTCGCCGTATCTCGACTTTCTCTTCATGAGGCTCGTGATACAGACGGAGGATCCGGATGGTATAGGCCCCTTGTTTCAGTCCGGGCACGGTTAGGGGGGTTACTCCAAATTTCCGACCATCGATATATAACGTTGCGCCGGAAGGATTGCTCGTAACGGAAAGTGACCCCTCAACGCCCGAAGAAGAGGAGGTTTTCGCTTCACTCCTGTCGCCGGATTTTCCCGACGGTGTCTGCGGGGTCATGGATGAGGTCCTTCGGGTGTCTTCCGGCCCGGGAACAGGGTCCGGCCCGCCGGGTGTTGGGCGGTAACTGATAAAAAAGCCCACTGCAAGGGCAAGAATACCCATGAGGAGAAAGGCCGAGTTCTTCTTCAAAACAGATCAATATCTCCAGAAAGGACCTAGGGATTCAGGCACGCCTCCTCCAGCCTCACTCCCCGATAAAGGCGCACCCGTTTCCGCGTGAAATACCCTGTTTGTCTTGACAGGGAAGAGATTCCCCTGCAGCAGATTCGCGTCCTAAGGTTTGACAGGGGCCGCGGGTACTGCTGGCTGACTGGTGGCCGGGGTCTCCTTGAGTCGGGCCACATCCTGCCTGATCTGTTCAGACATTCGATGACCGGGGGCGACCTTCAGAAGCTTTTCCCAGACCTCGAGCGCGCCCTTGTAATCCTGCAGATCATAGGCCAGGACAATCCCCAGATTGGCCAGTCCGTTCGCATGATTGGGTTCGTACGAGAGCCCCTTCCTGTACTCTTCCACAGCTCGCTGGGGCTGGCCCACCCTGCGATAACAGGTTCCCATATCAACTCTGACGTTGACGTTTTCGGGCACAATCTCCAGGGCCTTGCCGTAAGCCTCAACAGCTTCAGCGTAGCGGCCGGAATCCATGTACATGTTCCCTAGGCCGACCCAGGCATTGACGTTCTGGGGATCCTGGGCAACAACCTCACGGTAACGGGCTTCCTGTTTCGTAAGGTCCACCATGGGGCTGCCGGTTCCCTGCGCGGGAGGTCCGGGTGCTGACGGGGTAGAACTGTTGCCACAGCCTGTGACTGCAAGAACGAATAGGACCGAACCGATCCAGGGGAGATGCTTGATGGAAATCATAAAACCTCCTTCATGACGGTGGCATGTGGGGGCCGGGAAGGGCACCGCATTGCAGGCTCGGGCAGCTCGCCCCGAAACCCATGTATTCTATCAGGAATTTCCTCCTGGGTGCTTCTTCTCGCCCGCACGGGTCTGCAATTCGTGAAGTTTGTTCAAGGCCTCGATCGGTGTCAGGCGCGTAATGTCCAAGCCCAGGAGATCGACCACCACCGGATCCGGCTGAACCGTGAACAGGTCCAGTTGAAGATCGCCTCTTTCCTTCCGAAATATCTCGCTCTGGGCAAGTTTGGGTTGTCCGACTTCATTCAATTCCGCTTTCTCAAGATTCCCCATGACCTCCTTGGCCCGCTCGATCACGCTGGCCGGAAGTCCGGCCAGCCGTCCGACCTGGATGCCGTAACTCTTGTCAGCCGCCCCCTCACGGATCTTCCTGAGAAAGATGATCTCCTCGCCCCATTCCTTCACGGCCACATTGTAATTCCTGACGCCGTCCAGAACCATGGCCAGTTCCGTGAGCTCGTGATAATGAGTCGCGAACAGCGTACGGGCCCGGGTGTTTCGGCATATGTGTTCCGCCACGGCCCACGCGATACTGATGCCGTCAAAAGTGCTCGTCCCCCGGCCCACCTCGTCCAGGACAAGCAGACTGCGGGGCGTGGCATGACTGAGGATATGCGAGGTCTCGGTCATCTCCACCATGAAGGTGGACTCCCCCTTGGCCAACCGGTCCGAAGCTCCTATACGCGTGAATATTCGGTCCACTACGCCGATTTCGCACTCCTCCGCAGGCACGAAGCTTCCCATCTGGGCCATCAGCGTGATCAGGGCCACCTGCCGCATGTAAGTGGATTTACCGGCCATATTGGGCCCGGTAATGATCATGAGACGATGGTCAGCACCGTCCAACTCGGTATCGTTCGGGGTAAAGCGTTCCGAAGTGGCGACGGCCTCCACCACAGGATGACGTCCTCCGACGATACGAATCCCGTCCCCATTGGTAACCACCGGGCGTATGTATCGCCTGACCCGGGCGGTCTGGGCCAGGCTCGCCAGAACATCGAGTTCCGCGATAGCCGCGGCGGTATCGAGAATCCTTCTGCTCACCTCGGCAACCGTGTCCCGGATATCGACAAAGATGGCATATTCAATGGCCTTAATCTTGTCTTCGGCTCCGAGGATCTTGTCTTCATATCTTTTCAATTCCTCGGTGATGTATCGCTCTGCGCTGACCAGGGTCTGCTTCCGCACGTAATGTGCGGGCACCTGATCCTGTTTGGCCTTGGGAACCTCGATGTAGTACCCAAAAACCCGGTTAAACCCCACCTTCAGGGCCTGAATCCCGGTTTCCTGTCTCTCCTTGAGTTCCAGGGAAGCCAGAAAGTCACGACCATGAGCGCTGAGGCCCCTCAATTCGTCCAACTCCGCGCTGTAACCATCCCGTATAAGCCCCCCCTCCCGCACCGAGTGAGGAGGCGTGTCCACGATGGTATTGGTGACCAGTTCCCGTACGTCATCCAGGCCGTCTATCCTCCGGGCGAGACGACCAAGTCCCGGACCCATCACCCCTGACAACTGCTCCCTGACCCCCGGGAGAGCTGAGACCCCGTTACTGAGAGCGACCAGGTCACGGGCATTGCCGAGACCCATGGAGACCCTGGAAATCAGACGCTCGAGATCCGGAATACCCTTGAGCCCCGCCCGGATACTCCCCAGCAGCGCCGGGTCTTCCAGGAGGTGGGTGATATTGTCCAGTCTCGCATCGATTTCATCCGTACTGAGAAGCGGGTTCAGAATCCAGTGCCTGAGGAGGCGGGACCCCATGGGGGTCACGGTTGCCTTGAGAACCGAATAAAGAGAGATTCCCTCGGAATCCTCGCTCTGCCCCTTCACCAGTTCGAGGTTTCTCTGAGTTACCGAATCCAGAGTCATCCTCCCTTTACGTTCCACAGGACGGATCGTCTGGATATGGGAGAGGTCCGTCTTCTGGGTTTCCATCAAATACCCCAGGAGCACACCAGCCGCAGAGACTCCCATCAGCATGGCATCCATTCCGGTGGACGTCAGTGCTTCCCGGCCGAAGTGCCCTTCGAGCACCAGGGTGGCCTCGGAAAACTGGAACCGGGCATCCGGAACTGGCGTGACGGTATATCTGGAAAGCGCCGTCGGCATACGGGGAAGCGTGACCTGCTCAGGAACGAGAACTTCGGTCGGTTCCAGGCGTGCCAGTTCATCCTCCCAGGGCGACGTGTTCTCGAGTACGCGAAACTCGCCCGTGGTGAGGTCCGCCCAGGCCATGCCAGAAATACGGTCTCGAGGATACAGACAGAGAATGAATCGGTTTGAACTGTCCAGAGGCAGGTCCTCGGGCATGTGAGTGCCGGGGGTTACGACCCGCACCACGTCCCGCCGTACGAGTCCCTTGGCCTGTCTCGGGTCCTCAACCTGCTCGCAGACCGCTACCCTCTTGCCCGCCTGAACAAGTTTGGAAAGGTATCCTTCTGCCGCGTGATAGGGGACCCCGCACATCGGAACGGGATTCTCTTTCCCTTTGTCCCGGGAGGTCAAGGCGATCTGAAGAATTCCGGAGGCCAGAACCGCATCTTCGCCAAACATTTCGTAAAAATCCCCCATACGGAAGAACAGGATCGTATCCGGATACCTGGCCTTGATATCGAAATACTGCTTCATCAATGGGGTCAGATCAGACATGTGCCGGGTTTGGGAGCGCAGAGCGTCTTCAAGCGAGGTCCGGAATCTGGCATGAGGGGGGCCGGGAGCGCCTCTAAGGCATATTAAACCAGCTTCACCGCACGTATCGCAACGGAGGGCTTCCCTGGGCAGACCACGTTGCCGTCCCCCTCTCCTGTCCCGTGATTCGTCCCGTACTTACAAGAGGTTATGTTACACTGTACGTCTCCGGATAGGCCTGATCTTGCAAGGTCTGGCATTTCGCTTCCGCAAGCCGGCTCTCCGGATCCTGTCGTTGGCACAGACGCGGCTGGCGCGCCCTAACATTGAGGAAGGTTTCCCACGGTATGGGGAACCGGTTCAAGGAATATGGAAACCACATCACATACGGCTTCAGACCAGGAAAGACTGATTGAGGCATCAGCCCAGTATCTTATGAATACGTACGCCCGGCACCCTGTGGCCCTCGTCAAGGGAAGAGGCATGCGGGTGTGGGATATGCATGGAACCGAATACCTGGATTTCATGTCGGGCATCGCGGTGAACGCACTCGGCCACTGCCACCCGAAGGTTGTGGTCGCGCTTCAGAAACAGGCCCAGCGACTTCTTCACGTGTCCAATCTCTTTCACATCGGTCCACAGACTGAACTTGGAACGCTCCTGGTACAACGCTCCTTTGCAGACAAGGCCTTCTTCTGCAATTCGGGAACCGAGGCCATCGAGGCGGCCATCAAGCTGGCCCGTAAGTATTCCAAAGACACCTATGGACCGGACCGGTATGAAATCGTGGCCGCCCATGGGTCCTTTCATGGGCGAACCATGGCGGCGCTGTCCGCCACCGGACAGGAAAAGCATCGAAAGGGTTTTGGTCCCATGCTGCAGGGATTTCGATTTGTTCCCTTCAATGACATCTCGGCCATGGAAGAAGCCCTTGGCCCGCATACGTGTGCCGTGCTCCTGGAACCCATTCAGGGCGAAGGCGGCATTCACGTTGCCGACGTCACCTATCTTCAGCAGGTAAGGGAACTGTGCGACCGGAAGGAGGTCCTTCTCATTTTTGACGAAATCCAGACCGGGATCGGAAGGACCGGGCATCTCTTCGCCTATGAGCTGTTCAACGTGATTCCGGATATCATGGCGCTGGCCAAAGGCTTGGGAGGAGGGGTGGCCATCGGATGTCTGCTCGCCAAGGCCAGGGCGGCTTCAGCCTTTTCTCCCGGCTCCCACGGAACAACCTTTGGAGGCAATCCCCTGGCCAGTGCAGCGGCACTGGCCACGTTGAGGCACATCCTTGAAGACGACATCCTCCTCAGCAATGTGCGGCGAATGGGGGAGTATCTGAGGAACGGCCTGAAGAGCCTTGCTTACAATTTTGCTCATCTGGTGGCCACGGAGCCTCGCGGGGCCGGACTGCTTCTGGGGCTTCCCCTGAAGACCGATTGTGCCAAGGTGACACGGGCCGCACTGGAAGCGGGCCTGCTTTTGACCTGCGCCGGCGATAACGTGCTGCGGTTTACCCCGCCCCTCATCGTCGAGGAGGCTGATATTGATGAAATGCTTGACCGTCTCTCCAGCGCGTTGACCCGGGTGGGCGCCGCATGAAGAGGGATTTTCTTACCGTTTCTGATTTCGCGACAGAAGAGATTCTGGCCATCCTCGATCGCGCGGTCAGTTTCAAACGGAACCCGCATCTGCGCGCGGACATGCTTGCAGGGTCAAGCGTGGGCCTGCTCTTTGACAAGTCTTCCACTCGAACGCGCGTGTCGTTCGAGGTGGGCATCGATCAGCTGGGGGGGCATTCGATCTTCCTCACTTCCGGCGAGCTTCAACTGGGCCGTGGGGAATCCATCCGCGATACGTCTCGCGTACTCTCCCGGTACCTGAAAGCCATGGTCATCCGCACGTATGCCCATGAAGCGGTGGAGGAGTTCGCCCGACATGCGAGAATTCCGGTGGTCAATGCCCTTACAGACCAGCACCATCCCTGCCAGGCGTTGGCCGATATCCTGACCATACAGGAAAAGAAGCAGACGCTCTCGTGCCGTATCGCCTATGTGGGGGACGGGAACAATGTCACCCATTCGTTGGTCCAGGCGGCAGGCCGGGTCGGGGCGGAGTTGGTTCTGGCCTGCCCGCCGGGCCATCTCCCGGACCAGAGCATCCTCCGGGCAGCGAATGCGGAAAGCAGGGTCCCTGTATCAGTTCTGGAGCATGCTGAGGAAGCCGTTCGCGGGGCGGACGTCATCTATACGGACACCTGGGTCAGCATGGGGAAGGAGGGCGAGGCCGAGGAACGGGCGCTGGTCTTCCGCCCCTACCAGGTGAATCGCCATCTCGTTTCCCTGGCGGCGCCCTCGTGTATCGTGATGCACTGTCTCCCCGCCCACCGGGGACACGAGATTACCGACGAGGTCCTGGACGGGTCTAGAAGTGTGGTCCTGGACCAGGCCGAGAACAGGCTCCATGTGCAGAAGGCCATCCTCGAATTCCTGATGGACCGTTCCTCCTGAAGAGGGGTCCGTTTCCTCGCCACAGCGTTCCTGGCCCTCAGATACCATTGGGGGCCGATAGGGGACCCCTCCTAAAGGAACCCCGCTTCTTGCAGGGCCTCTCGGAAACAGTGGGACACCTTCGGGTGGGCCTTCCAGTTCTGCATCCACCGGGCGCAGTCCTTTGCCAGAGCCCGGCGGTGTGATGCTTCGTCTCCGTGTTCCTTCATGGCATCCAGATCCATGACCCAGAGAACTCTGTCCGACTCAATGAAGTTCGTCGACTTCATGTCCCCGTGACTGAGCCGATGCTTCCTGAGCAGAATCAGCATCCGCACGAACTCCTGAACCCGGGGGTCTCGGCCACACCCGGCCTCATGAAAAGGACCTTCAAAAATCTTTTGATACGGGCGGCCTTCAACGTATCGGGAAACAAAGTAGCTGGAACCACGAAAAATCCCCCACCTGTTTTCGAGGAGGAGGACCGGGTCGGGGGTCCTGACTCCCATCATCCCGAGAAGATGGGCATTCCTCCAGGAAACAGCCGCACGGGTGCTCCGTAAACATCGCCTCAACACGTGCCACGGGTTTTTCAGGTTGTACCGTTTGACCGCCACCCGGCATCCATTCATGAGGACCGCCACCACCGTGCTGGAACGGCCGTCTTTGAGCACCTCCCCTCCCTCCAGGTAGCCGTCAGGATTTGCCAGAAAGGAACGGAGGTCGTCACCGTCCCAGCCCCTTTCCCACACGGAGTATCGGCTCCACTCCCTCTGGCAAATGTGTTCCGTGCTGGACCTGAAAATCTTTCTGAGGTACTGCCCTTTCCTGAGTTCCCACTGTTCGGCAATATGTCTCTGCAGTTCGGGAAAGGAACATCGAGACTCATCCCACCTCCGTGCTCGGGCGTAGTCGCGATAGAGGCCGGAAAAGAAAGGCTCCAGGTTCCCGGAAAACTGGGCAAAAAACAGGCCCAGATTCACCAGACTGGGCCACTGCCCCAGGGGAGTTCCAGCCCTGCGTGTGTCCACAGAATCCGCGTCAATCGTGTAGAGTTCATCACCTGAGAAAAGAAAATTGGCCGGATGAATATCACGCTGAACCAGCCCCCCCTCGTGGAGGGCGGCAACGGTTTGTACTGCTTGCCGCAAAAGGGTTTCCTGGGTGGCAGGATCCTTGGCCTGCACCACAGCTTCGGAAAGCGTCAGAGCCGCAGGCAATTCTTCAAAAACCAGAACTGGGGAACCGTCGCCTGAAAGACTCGTCTCCAGGAGAACGCGAGGCGTCCTTGCACCTGCCGCCTTGAGGGCGTTCACGCCCTTCATTTCCCGGTCGACGTGCCTTTGCGCCGTCCCCCGAGCCAGGTAAACCTTAACCACTACGAGCCTCTCGTGCCACTGACCTCTAAACACCAGCCGTCTTCCAGGCAGGATCCTCAGTATCTCGCGGCACAGAATCCGTCCTGTCCCGACCTTCTCCCGAACCTCCAGAAAAAATGATGGAGTGCACGAGTATCCCTGTGAAACCAGGGCCGTGGCATCGGTGTACGTCACCATATGGGGGGCTCCGCCCTCACATCCGCACCTCCTGAAACCCGGTACGCTTACCTAAGCAGAGGAGGCTCTGTACCATGGACCTTCTTATACAATTCGACCGCCCGGGACCTTACGCCGGACCAGAAACGGGCATCTTCGGCCATCGTCTGTCTGAGGGATTTTCCGGAATAGATTTTCATGAAGCGAAAAAGATCGGTCTTCTTGAGGCCAATATCCATGGCCGAGAAGCACAGCGAACCGAGGTCTTTGAAAATCCACCGCTCGGGAGTCTTTCGTCTCTGTTGCACCCGGTGAAGGTCGATGAGCACGACCCTGATGGCTTCGGGGTTAACGGGATGGGTCGCGGCGTCCGTGAGAAAATGGCAGATGTAGTAATCCCGGTGGTTCAGGCCGTGTCCGTGAAGCAACCGGCTCATTAAGGCCACCCGATCGATCAGAATCTTCTTCAGGCAAAACTCCGGGGGGGTTTCCCTCCATCCCGCGCACAGATCCTCAAGGCTCTGCATGCCTTCAAGCTCTTCGGTTATCACGAACGAAATTCGGCTTGCAGGGTTTGCGCCTCGCACTCCGTAACCCGCCAGGCTCATCGTATCCACGCCAATGGTCCTCAATGCCTCTATGGCCCGCCATTCGTTTTCAGCGCTCAGGATAGGCGATTTGAGTTGCACCAGATTCTTCAAGATCTCAAGCCAACCCACCCCGGTATGAAGTTTCAGGAAAAAGCCGCGCCCGTTCCGTTCAAAACGGAGCGTCCGGCGCCCGTCGAGTTCCCGATATATCTTTCCCCGCAAACGCAGGACCGCCCGGAAAGGGTCTTCTTCCTTCCAGGCCTCCTGAAAGTCGTCCCGAAGATAGAGTTTCGTCCGGTAAGGACTCAACGTGCCTGCCCCACACGTTCAATGATATCGGCCGCCCGTTCCGGCAGACTGTAAATGTCCGCCTCCCGGGCAAACGCGACTCCATTATTACGCCACTGGATTTTCCGGTTCGAAACCATCATCTCCTGCAACAGGCCGTTAATGGAAGCCTGGGTGACGGGCGTCGGGACAAGCATACCGGCATCCGCCTCCTCCACAAAATGCGCATAACCACACACGTCCGTCACCAAAACGGGGAGGCCTGAGGCCATCGCCTCGAGGAGGACCGTGCCCGTGTTTTCGTTATAGGCAGGGTGTACCAGAAGGTCAGCTCCGAGAAGAAACCGGGGGACGTCCGTGCGCCCGCCCATAAATCGGACCTGGCTGGCGACACCCAGCCGGGCTGCCATTCGTTCAAAGGGACGACTGTCGTCCGCCCCCACAATAAAAAGAGAGGTTCGCCGCCGTATCTGCGCCGGGAGGTGATGGAGGGCCTGAATGGCCCGGTCCACTCCCTTGGTCTTGAAGCCGGAACCGACCATGAGCAATAGAAAGTCGTCTTCGCCGAATCCCTGTTCGGCTCTGAAGGCGCTCCTCAGCTCATCTGCGTTCTCGGGTCGGACCCGATCCCGGGAGATTCCGGGCGGAAGAATATGAAAGCGGTGGTCCGGGGTCGAATAACACCCCTGGAATTCGGGTTTCTGCTGGGACGAGACCAGAAGAATCCGGGTGGCCGCATCTTCCTGAAAAACGGCCCGTTCCGCCGCTGCAAAACTCCTGTACCGCGGCAGGAGGCGGTACCACCAGGGCCGGTACTTCCGCGTGCGGCTCTCATAGCAGGTATCGGCCGCGTAGTACACGTCAAGGCCCGGCATGCGGTTAAAACCAACCACCACGTCGGGGCGGTCCATGGCAAAGGTATGCGCCAACCATTCCATATAACGGTCATACCTTCGATGATTGGACATACCTTTCACAGCCACGAGGTTGATTCCCATTCCGGAAGGCCTGTCCCCTTCCCAGGCAAGGGTAAAGACCTGAATTTCGTGGCCACGTCCGGCGCAGGTCTGTGCAATCCGGAGAAAGTCCCTCTGGAGCCCCCCATAGGGAAAGTAACGGAAGAGGCAGAATGCGATTTTCATAAGAAGCGCAGCGACTTTGGCAACTCTCTGTCCAGGGAATCATATCCAATGGAAAATCGTGATGGCAAGAAATCCCCGTGGGCTTTACCGGGTCCCTGACGAAGCGGCCCCCTGGTCCTCATCGGGGGATCTTTGGGTGTAAATGACATACGGCCTGTCAGCTTGAACGCCTTTGACCCCGGAGGTTGCGTGCGCGACAGGGGGCCCGGGTGACCCGAATCCGCGCTTCGCCCGTATAGCGGTACGAGCTACCGTTTATCCCTCAAGCACCCATCAATAGAGCGCCCTATTCTTGACAGTTTTTGTCCTGTTTTATAAAATGCCCCATCTCGCTGCTGCGCAGTTGCAGGACGAATCTTTTGAAGGTATGTTTATCGAGTGGAACGCCTGCAGCCTGCACACAGGGGAACACGAAAGCAGGTGGTCTGAAAGTTCAGGATTCAGGGGACCTGAACCCGTAGTCGCCCGCCCCGGAGGGAAGGCCGGAACGGTTGTCTCAAGGGATGCACACGCGCCGTCCAACGCAAGGGACGCGGTACGCCGCTCAGAGGCTGGGGATATAAAGGCAAAACCAGGAACAGCACGGGTTGGGGGCATGATGGCCCGTCCGCTCAAGCAAAACTACTCTGGAATTTAAGGAGGACTCATGAAAAAGTACAAATGCACCGTCTGTGGATACGTCTATGACCCTGCAGAAGGGGACCCGGACAACGGGGTCAACCCCGGCACTGCTTTTGAGGATATCCCGCAGGACTGGACCTGCCCGGTCTGCGGCGCAGGAAAGTCAGAGTTTGAACCTGAAGGCTGAGCCTTTCTTTCAGACAACCCATATTTCTTATCAGGAGATCTTGACGATGAATATTACGGAGAAACATCTCATGGACGCCTTTGCCGGAGAATCCCAGGCGAACCGCAAATACCTCGCCTTTGCCGCACAGGCTGAAAAGGAAGGCCTCAAGCAGGTCGCCAAACTCTTCCGTGCCGCCGCAGACGCGGAAACGGTTCATGCCTTAAGCCATTTCAGTGCAGCCGGAAAGGTGAAGACCACCCGGGAGAATCTCGAGGCGGCTATCGCAGGCGAAACCTATGAGTTCGAGGAAATGTATCCGCCCATGATCAAGGACGCCGATCAGGAAGGAAATAAAAGAGGCCGTCGGAGTCTTGATTATGCAAACCAGGTGGAGATGGTGCACGCCGCCCTGTACCGGAAGGCGCTGGATTCCCTTGGCAAGAATGAAGCTGTGGACTACTATGTCTGTCAGGTTTGCGGACACACGGTTGAAAACGAGCCCCCGGACAAATGTCCGGTGTGTCAGGCGATCAAGAAGGCCTTCAAGAAGATCGACTAATGAGAACTCGGCCCACCGACCACACCGTGGTCTGGCAGGGCTTTAACGGAGGGTCCGTTTTTCCGGGGCACCACCTGCCAATTGGGGGGTGCCCCGATCTTGTCCGGGTTGCTTTGAATCAAGCGGCCCACCCCCGGAGGGCTCACGGGAGGGCGGAAGGGGACGTTGCCCCTCGTGAAGATGGCCCCCGGCCCATTATGAATTCAAGGAGGTACCTGTGAAAGCTGTTGAGATCAAACCCGGGATATATTGGGTTGGCGCCATTGACTGGACCGTACGCGATTTTCACGGTTACATCACGCCCAAGGGAACGTCGTATAACAACTATCTGATACTGGATGAGAAACTGACGCTTGTAGACTCGGTGAAAACGGAGTTCATCAAGACCAGTCTTGACCGTATCTCTAGCATCGTGGATCCGTCCAAGATCGAAAACATTGTGATTAATCACATCGAAATGGACCATGGCGATGTGGAAACCCTGGTCAGAAAGGCTCCTAATGCCGCGTTGTATATGACGAAGAAGGCCAAGGAAGCCCTTGACCGTCATTTTGATATCTCGGACTGGAATATCAACATTGTGAAAACAGGAGACGAGCTGTGCATCGGCAAGCGGACCCTTGTTTTTCTTGAGACGCCGATGCTGCACTGGCCCGACTCCATGATCACCTACGTCAAGGAGGACAAGCTGCTTATCAGCCAGGATGCCTTTGGCCAGCATTACGCTACATCGGCCCGGTTCGACGATCAGGTGCCACAGGAAGAACTTGAGGATGCCGTGGTCGATTACTACGCCAACATTCTCATGCCCTTTGGGTCTATCATCAAGGCCAAACTGAACGAGGTGGCCAAACTGGGACTGGAGATAGACATGATTGCCCCGGACCATGGGGTGATCTGGAGGAAGAATCCGGGGAAGATCCTGAAGATGTACCATGACCTGGCGACGGGCGCTGCGGACTGCACGGCCGTAATTATTTACGACACGATGTGGAAATCGACCCAACTCATGTCCCGACCCATCATGGAAGGGCTTCTTGAGGCCGGTGTCCCGACCAAGGTCGTGAAATTGAGAGCCACCCCGATGAGCGTAGCCATCAAGGAGTTCTGGAAGTCCCGTGGCGCCCTGATTGGGACGCCCACCTTGAATAACATCATGTTTCCGTCGGTTGCCGAATTTCTCACACATCTGAGAGGCCTTCGCCCCAAGAATCGTATCGTGGGGGCTTTCGGGAGCTTTGGCTGGGGCGGTGGAGCGGTCAAGGAAGCCTACAGCGAACTGAAGCGGATGAACCTGGAAATATTCGAACCCGGCATGGAAATAAAATACCGCCCCAACGCTGAGGACATGCAGACCCTTTTCGATTACGGAAAGCGTTTTGGCGAAGCCCTGAAGGACTACCACGCCGGATTTTCCGTGTAACGCGGGTCTGAAGGAGAATCCCGTGCATGGCGGCACGGTCTTGCGCCCTATATTGCCCGAAAGCCAGGAAGGGTCCACCTTCAAAACCCATCCGGAAGGTGCCGTTAGGGGGGGCACAACGCTTCGCCGGACGTTTTCAATCCGGCTTCAGGGACGCTAACGGTCCGCCAGAAACGATCCATGGTAGACCGCTGTCCCGAAACCCGAGGGATCGACGATAAACTTTGTGTTTTTCAGTGGGTTATGATATTTTTTTGACTTGTTCAACCCGCTAACGTCCGCCAGGTCCCGGAGGGAAGTTTGTTGCGTGGAACATCCCTTCAGGGCCTCCGAAACGGGCCCTTTGACCGAGGACACGCCGGTCAGCGACGGTATACGGGTCCGGATAGAACAGAAAGCAAGGAGGATCCGCTATGGGAGAGCAGGAGGTCATCGACAAGTTGCGCGCCGAGAATGAAGAGTATCGGGCCCTTGAGGCAGAACACAAGGCGCTCGAAAGAGCCCTTGACGAGATGAACAAGAGGCTTCACCTTTCTCCTGAAGACGAGATGGAAAGAAAAACCATTCAAAAGCAGAAATTGGCCAAAAAGGACCGAATGGCAGAACTCATCCGAAAACAGGGTGAGGGATAGGAAAACGGGACAACACCCTATCCCCTCCCCTGTCAATCCACGCGTTAAAAAGTGACGTGTCCAAGGTAGACCTCGACACTCACAGGATACTTCTAGGGAGTCCGAAGTCATGAGAAGCGCGACCATAAAAAAAGGAATCGAAAGAACCCCTCACAGGGCTCTGCTTTATGCCACGGGGATTTCGCCCTCCCAGATGGGACGCCCCTTTATCGGCGTGGCCAGCAGTTTTACGGACCTGATCCCCGGTCACTCGGGGATGAAAGACCTTGAGCGGTTCATTGAAAAAGGGGTCCATGACGGGGGGTGCGTTCCCTTCTTCTTTGGTATTCCGGGCATCTGTGACGGTATTGCCATGGGACACCGGGGAATGCATTACAGCCTGGCCTCTCGTGAACTCATCGCGGACATGGTAGAAACCGTTTGTGAGGCCCATCGGCTGGACGGACTCGTGCTTCTGACCAATTGTGACAAGATCACCCCGGGAATGCTCATGGCCTCGGCGCGACTGGATATCCCGGCCGTCGTGGTTACAGCCGGCCCCATGCTTTCGGGTCGGCGTCACAGCCGCAGACTGAACCTCACCACGGATACGTTTGAGGCGGTGGGCAAGTACAAACGGGGAGAAATCAGCCTCGATGAACTCAAGGCCCTTGAGCAATGTGCCTGTCCGGGTGCCGGTTCATGCCAGGGCATGTACACGGCGAACACCATGGCCTGCGTGACCGAGGCCATGGGGATGAGTCTGCCCGGCTGTGCGGCCACCCCGGCGGTGGCCGCCGAGAAGCGGCGTATCGCCTACGAAAGTGGGGTCGTCATCGGACAGTTGGTGAAGAAGAACGTCACGACTCGAAAAATTATCACCCGAAAGTCCGTTGAGAATGCCATTCGGGTGGACATGGCCCTGGGCGGATCCACCAACACCGTGCTCCATATTCCGGCGATTGCTCACGAGGCCGGCATCAGGCTTCCTTTGGAACGTTTCGACGAATTGAGCACGGACACCCCACACATCGCCAACATGATTCCGGGCGGCAGCCATTACATGGAAGACCTTTATTATGCGGGCGGGGTTCCGGCTGTTCTTGCCCGATTGCGAAAGAAACTCCACAACACCTTGACGGTATCGGGAAAACGAATTCATGCCATCGCCGACCGGGCGGAAATATTCGACGGAGAGGTCATCCGGTCCTTGGACCGGGCCTATCACAGCCAGGGCGGAATCGCGGTTCTCAAGGGCAACCTCGCCCCCGCAGGCTGTGTCGTGAAACAGACGGCGGTCAGCAAGGAAATGCTGGTATGTAAGGGAACCGCCCGGGTATTTGATTCAGAAGAAGCAGCAATGAAAGCAATTCTGGATAACCATATCAAACCTGGGGATGTCGTCGTCATTCGTTATGAAGGGCCAAAGGGCGGCCCCGGGATGAGAGAAATGCTTTCTCCGACATCCGCCATCGCAGGCATGGGCCTCTCCTCGAGCGTCTGCCTGATCACGGACGGACGTTTTTCAGGAGGAACGAGAGGCCCCTGTATCGGTCACGTCTCCCCTGAAGCCATGGAGGGCGGGGTCATTGCCGTAGTGCAGGATGGCGATGAGATTCGTGTGGATATCCCAAGAAGGACCATTGAACTCATGGTATCAGACCCTGAAATCCGCAGCCGGCAGAAGAAGTGGAAGGCCCCCCGCCCCAAGATCACCACGGGCTGGCTTTCACGGTATGCTCGCCTCGTGACGTCAGCAAGCACCGGCGCGGTCATGAAGGCCTGATCCCGTATAAGAAGGCGTTTATTCATAGAAGTTTTTCGAGAAGGAGTGTTTGACCCTATGGCGAAGAAAAAACTGACTGGAGCCCAGATCATCCTGGAAGCCCTCAAGCGGGAAAAGGTGTCCACCGTTTTCGGTTATCCCGGCGGTGTCGTACTGGGAATTTTCGACGAGCTTTATGATGACAAGGAGCTGAAGCTGATTCTGACCCGCCACGAACAGGGTGCGGTTCATATGGCGGACGGGTACGCACGCGTTACCGGCGAACCGGGTGTCGTACTGGTCACCAGCGGCCCGGGGGCCACCAATACAGTCACCGGAATTGCTACGGCCTATATGGACTCCATTCCCATGGTCGTTCTGACCGGGCAGGTGCCCACGGTACTGATCGGCAACGATGCGTTTCAGGAAGCCGATATCGTGGGAATCACCCGGCCCTGCACCAAATACAATTACCTCGTCAAGGACGTGAAGGATCTCGCGCCAACCATCAAGGAAGCGTTCCACATCGCCCGAACCGGACGTCCAGGGCCCGTGCTGGTTGATCTTCCCAAGGATGTCACTGCGGCCGCCTGTGACTTCGATTGGCCGGAGAAGATTGATATCCCGAGTTATCGCCCCAAGGTCGCCGGAAACAAGCAGATGGTCCGTCAGGCGGCCGCGGCCGTCGCCAGGGCCAAGAAACCCCTGATCCTCGCCGGCGGCGGCGTGGTGGCCTCGGGGGCCTACGCCGAACTGCTCGAGCTTGCGACCATTCTCAATGCACCGGTGACGACCACGCTGATGGCTCTCGGCGCCTTCCCGGCCTCGAACCCCCTCTACCTGGGCATGCCCGGCATGCATGGCACTTACTGCGCCAATATGGCCATCCAGAACTCTGACCTGCTTCTGGGGGTCGGCGTACGCTTTGAGGACCGGGTGACCGGCAAGACAAACACCTTTGCCCCGCACGCACAGATCGTTCAGATCGATATCGATCCGACCTCTATTCGAAAAAACGTTCGTGTGGACATCCCGGTGGTCGGCGATATCAAACACGTGCTCAAGGATATGAATGGCGTTCTCAAGAGTGAACTGAAACACAAGTGGGATGCGGTCCAGCAGGCGTGGCTGAAACAGATACGTCAGTGGAATGAATCGCATCCGCTCACTTACGACTATGATGACGAAGTTATCAAACCCCAGTACGTTGTGGAGAAGCTATACGAAATTTCCAAGGGGAACGCCATCATCACCACGGAAGTCGGTCAGAATCAGATGTGGGCGGCCCAGTTTTACAGGTATGAAAAGCCGCGACGCTGGCTTTCCTCTGGAGGCCTCGGGACCATGGGCTACGGTTTTCCTGCCGCCATCGGCGCGCAAATGGCGGCACCGGATGCACTGGTGGTGGACATCGCGGGTGACGGCAGTATCCAGATGAATATTCAGGAGCTCGCCACCGCCGTGATCAACAAACTGCCCGTCAAGGTCGCCATTCTGAACAACCAGTACCTGGGTATGGTGCGCCAATGGCAGGAGCTCTTTTTCGAGGAACGCTACGCGCACACCTTCCTGGATTCGCACATGATTCCGGATTTTGTGAAGGTGGCGGAAGCGTACGGAGCCGTGGGGTTACGGGCCACCAAACCGAGTGAGGTCGTCCCGGTCATCAAGGAGGCTTTCCGGTTGAAAAAGCCTGTTTTCATGGACTTCATCTGCGACTGGAAGGAAAAGGTATATCCCATGGTCCCGGCCGGAGCCTCCATCGACCAGATGCTTCTTCAGGAGCCCAAGAAAACCAAAGCCAGAAGGCTGAAGGCGGTGAAGTAATGAGACATACGATTTCAGTTCTGGTCAACAACAAGTTTGGCGTCCTCTCAAACGTTTCAGGCCTCTTCAGCGGACGAGGCTTTAATATTGAAAGCATCTCCGTGGGAATGACCCTGGATTCGTCCGTTTCCCAGATGACGATCGTCACCCGGGGCGACGATCAGATTATTGAACAGATTACGAAGCAGTTGAACAAACTCATCGATGTAATCAAGGTTGTGGATCTCGTAGAGGTCGACCACATCGAACGGGAGATGGTTCTAATCAAGGTTGCGCCCAAGCAGGAGCACAAGGCCGAAGTTTTGAGACTGACCGAAATATTCCGGGGCCGGGTCGTGGATTCCAGTCAGAAGACCTATACCATAGAAGTAACGGGGGATGAAAAGAAGATCGAGGCTCTGATCAATCTTCTGAAACCCATCGGGATCAAGGAGTTTGTACGCACGGGTAAGGTGGCCATGGCCCGCGAAGGCACAGCTCCCTGAGATTGAAAGCCTTGAGGTTGAAAACGGGGGCGGCGACCACGGGTCGTCGCCCCGAACTGTTTTATGACTCGGGAATTGGGTCAGAAGGTGCAGATCACCTTGCCCATCCGTTCCAGAAGCCGAAGGTTCTCCGTCCCGTACTGGACCGGGCAGTCGATAACGCTGGGAACCTCTTGCGTGAAGGCGTCCTCGAG
Source organism: Nitrospirota bacterium (assembly GCA_003235715.1). GTDB lineage: Bacteria > Nitrospirota > Thermodesulfovibrionia > SZUA-242 > SZUA-242 > SZUA-242. Next base: position 15,134 of record QJVM01000223.1, on the reverse strand, counting down.
AATCGGGAGGAGTTCACTGGCCGCGGCGACCCGGTACCCTTTCAAGCCGAAACTCTCCGCAAACCGGACCAGATCCGGATTGCCGAAATCCACGTAGGCCGTCCGCTTGAATCGGGTCATCTGCTTGAAACGGATCAGGCCGTATTCATTGTCCCGAAACACAAGAGTTACGAAAGGAGCCTTCACCCGCACAGCGGTTTCAAGTTCCTGCGCGTTCATCAGGAATCCCCCGTCCCCGGTGGCCGCCAGAACCCTTCTTTCCGGGTAAAGCATTTTGGCCGCCAGGGCACCCGGTACCGCAATCCCCATGGCCGCGAAACCGTTGGAGATAATACAGGTATTTGGAACCACACAGGGGTACAGCCGCGCGATCCACATCTTGTGTGCGCCCACATCAGAAACGACAATATCCGAGTCGCCCAGCACCGTGCGCATATCCGCCACGACCTTCTGGGGCTTCAGAGGAAACGTGCTGTCCAAACGGAAGGATTCCAGTTCGCCAAACACCAGGTCCCGCAACCCTGAAACCGGGGTTCCTCCTGCCTTGAACGCCTTCTCCGTGAGGCGTCGAAGGGATGCCGCGATATCCCCAATCAGGCCGACATTGACGTTATAGGAGGCGTCCACCTCCGCAGGAACCGTATCGATCTGAATCAGTCTCTTGTCCCGATCGCGGTTCCAGAACTCCGGCGCATACTCAACCAGGTCGTATCCCACGGAAACAACCACGTCCGCCCTGTCCAGACCACAGTACGAAACATCCTTCGTCTGAAGCCCCACGGTAAAGAGGGCCAGGGGATGGGTGTATGGAATGACTCCTTTACCCATGAACGTCGTGACCACAGGAATCTCGAAAGCCTCCGCAAACCTTATCAGGGTGTCAGACGCCTGCCCCCGAACCACTCCGTTGCCCGCAATAATAATCGGATACCGCGCGGACCTGAGGATTTCCAGAGCTCGTTCGATCTCACGTTCTGCCGGTTCCCCTCGTTTTGGCCAGTTGACCGGAAGCGGCCCCTCGTTTACCTCTTCTGCCGCCACGTCATCGGGGATGTCCAGATGGGTCGGACCCGGCTTTTCGACCTGGGCCACTTTGAACGCCTTCCGGACGGCCTCTGCTGCCACCGGCGGATGCATGATCCGGGTGTTCCACTTGGTGACCGGGCGCATGATTTCCACGAGATCAATATTCTGATGGCTTTCCTTGTGCAGACGGTCCCGATCGACCTGGCCCGTAAGAGCAACCACGGGGGCCCTATCAAGAAAGGCATCCGCCACGCCTGTTATCAGGTTCGTCGCCCCCGGCCCCAAGGTCGAAAGACAGACACCGGCGCGGCCCGTAAGCCGTCCGAAGACATCAGCCATGAAGGCGGCTCCCTGTTCGTGGCGCGTCTGGATGAACCGAATCCGGGAATCCTGAAGGACCTCCAGCAATTCAAGGTTTTCCTCCCCTGGCAGACCATAGATGAGGTCCACACCCTCGTTTTCAAGACAACGGACAATCAGCTCTGCAACTTTCAAGGCTCTTTACCTCACCCATACCGTTTTGATGTTCACAAACTCACGGATTCCGTAAGCGGAAAGTTCCCGCCCGTAGCCGGACTCCTTGACCCCCCCGAACGGAAGACGGGGGTCGCTCTTGACGAAACCGTTAATGAATACCGCGCCTGCCTCGACGCGTCCAGCCAGTTTCTCGGCCCGCTCCGTATTCTGCGTCCATAGGCTCGCCCCAAGCCCGAAGGCGGTGTCGTTCGCCAACTGCAGCGCCTCTTCAGCGTCCTCTGCTGCAATAATCGAAGCCACAGGACCAAAAAGCTCTTCGTCAAAGGCCGGCATTCCGGGCTTCACCCCCGTGAGAATCGTGGGGAGATAGAAGGCACCCGGTCCCGGGACAGGCTTGCCTCCAAGCACCACCTCCGCGCCCTGCTGAACGGACCGTTCCACCTGTCGATGTAACTGTTCGCGAAGGTCCGGCCGAGCGAGGGGACCGACCTGGGTTTCCTCGGATAAGGGATCCCCGACCACAAGGGCTTCCATCCTTTCTCTGAATCTTGTCAAGAATGGCTCCAGCACCGGCTTTTCCACAATAAACCGCTTGGCGGCTATACAACTCTGCCCGCAATTGAGGGTTCGAGAGAGGGTCGCCTGTCCTGCGGCAAAATCAAGGTCCGCATCCTTCAGCACGATAAAGGGGTCTGACCCGCCCAGTTCCATAACGGTCTTCTTGAGGGCACGACCCGCCGCCTCACCGACGGCCCTTCCGGCGGCGGCGCTGCCGGTAAGCGTTACTCCCGCTATCTTTGGATTTGCGATGATACCGGCGACCAAGGAGGAACCTGCAAGAACGGAACGGAACACGTCTTCAGGAAAGCCCGACTGGACCAAAAGCCCCTCGATGGAAAGGGAACACCACGTGGTATTCGACGCATGTTTCAAAAGCACACCGTTTCCGGCCATCAGGGCTGGTGCCGCAAAGCGGAACACCTGCCAGAAGGGGAAGTTCCATGGCATAACGGCCAGGATAACTCCGAGCGGGTCAAACCGGACATAGCTGCGAGACGCGTCACTCCCCAGAAACTCCGGGGACAGAAATTCCGCGGCATGCGCTGCCGAGTGTTCGCACACCATGGCGCATTTCTCGACCTCAGCCCGGGCTTCCATAATCGGTTTACCCATCTCAAGGCTTATGATCTTTGCAAGGTCATCCCTCTGCCCGCGCAGAACGGACGCCAGTCGCGACATATGTTTCCCCCGCTCCGACAATTCGATATATCTCCAGGCCGACCAGGCGACATGGACGTCATCCAGAACCCGCTGCACTTCGCCAGCCGACCATTCCTTGAATTCCCGGAGTGTTTCACCCGAAGCCGGGTTTATCGAAATCAAAGCCATGATATGATGCCTCCTTACCCTCTGGCCTAAGTATGCGTCCTGTCACCGCCCCCCCCGTCAACGCGCAGCAACAGTGACTATCTGCAATTCTATCCCAATTTCCCACATCGGCAAGAGCAGGAAAGAGACCGGCTGGACCCAATGCCGACCAACGGTCTCTTGAAATTATTCTCCGAATTTGAGAAAAAGTAGGGTGTCCCATGGCCCATCCCCCTTTCACCGGTTTCAAACAGGGGTCCGTCCGCGGTTACGCCCCCCTGGGTCCATGACCTATGCCGGGGCTGGACGATCAGAGACTTCGGGGCCCTGATAATGACCGACGCTTTGCTCGAAGCTCTGGTTAGTAACGCGCTCGGTGCAACCCGGTCACGCATCCGCAGGCAGCTGGCCGACATCTCCCTCTCGGACACACAGGTTCTCAGGCTGGTGGCGCGCAGTGATACGCCGCCTCTCCTCCTCGAAGAAATTCTGGCACGAAAGGAATGGGGCGATAACATTCGGATCCGGTCCACCGCCACCCGGAACCCCAAGACTCCCCTCCACGTTTCCCTGAAACAGTTGAAATACCTCGGCATCATGGACCTGCTCTCCCTGCTTCGGGACATGCGGATTTCTCCCATTCTCCGCCGCAAGGTTGAGGAATTCCTGGTAGAAAAAATACCCGGACAGCCCCTGGGTATCAAGAAGAGCCTTGCCCGGCTGGGACGGAACGGGATTCTCCGCCGTCTTCTCCAGGAAGACCGTATGGAACTCACCGTTCTCTGCCTGAACAACCCATATATGACCGAAGGACGGCTCTATCGGGTTATCTTTCATGATCTCACATCGGCCACGACCATCCGCATGGTGGCCTCCCATCCCCGGTGGCGCATCCGGTACAACATCAGGCTGGCTCTCCTTAGAAACCGCCATACCCCGCTTCAGGACTGCGTCGGGTTTCTTCCGGACCTCCGGCCACTTGACTTGAGGGATGCCCTGTGGGACAAGCGCGTGCACGTCTCAGTTCGTCTCCACATCAAACGGCTGCTCCTCGAACGGAACCACCCTATTTCTGATTCCGCCAACAGTGACCCGGAAATCCCTACTGGATTGTAAGGGTAATTTTGTGCGCCGTTCTTGCCACGAAGGGGCTCGGCCTGCGTAACGAGCTGGGGCTCCGCAACGCTAGGGTTGGAAAGGCATCAAACCTTCTGAGGCCTTGCGAATAAAGTCTCTCGGGACCAGGGGGCCGGACACGTAGGTGTTCAAACCCATGAGGAGACTCACCCGGGCGCCCGAGAGATTGGGTAGCCGTTCCACGATCCGGAGGGATATTCGATGTGCCGCAACCTTGGCCGGCTCCCTGGAAGTATCCACAAGGATAAGACAGTAGGCATCGCCATTCATCTTGTGAGCCGCGTCGTACGCTCTCTTGTTGGCGCGAATAATCTCGGCGATAGCCCGGTGAACAGGCGCCTTCTCCTCGAAGGCTTCCGCCTCATCGCGGGGGGACTGAAGCTGGACCGATATGAGGGCAACGGAAAAGGGCTTCCCTCGCCGGAGGGTACGGGAGGCTTCTTCCTCAAGCCTTGAATACAAATAAGTCTCGTTATACAAGTCCGTACTCTCGTCCAGAAGAATGGCGGCCTCTCGGGTTTCAAGCTTTTCCACAAGCCTTCGGTGATAGCGGATAAGGGCGGCCTTCTCCCGTTCAGGCGACATGGTATCGGTCCCGCCGGTATAGTATCGACTCACCGTTTCCAGAAACGTGTCGACCTCCACCGGTTTGGCCATGAAACCGTCACAACCCGCGGCCAGAGCCATATCCCGATCATCGTGCAGGGCATAGATTGATGTCGCAATCACGGGAACTCGCGAAACTCCACTCCTGCGGAAGGCCGCTTTCAAACGAGTGGCCGTCTCATATCCGTCCATTAGAGGAAGATTGAGGTCAACGAGCACAAAATCGGGTCGTTTTGTCTGGGCGAGTTCCAGCCCTCGAATCCCATCATTACAGCAAATGGTTTCGGTTCCGGCAGCTTCCAGAAGTCTTGAGACCAGAAGCTTGCTTTCGTTGTGACCCTCTATATAAAGAAGTCTTCGTGGTATAGGCAGACCCGGCATGCGGACTATCCCCCGGTCCCACCATCCGGGCAGCGCTCCGAAGCCACCACAAACGTGTCCAGAAGCCCGGGAGACTTGCCGGGAATGGCGCCCGCTTTGCACATCTCGATAATGCTTCGGGGGGTCAGAGTGCCGTCCCTCAACTCAAGACCGCCCCCTCGAACCGAAACAGAGATCGGGATTTGTCGGGTCCCCGAAGCAAAGGCCGCATCCCGAATCTGACCCGCGAACCGCTCGGCCGCTTTCCGCGCCGTCAGCCCATCCACGTTAAAGAGAAAAAGGAAGAATTCATCCTTCTGAATTCTCGCCAGAATATCGAAACGGCGGCGATTGGTGGAGAGAATACGCCCGATTTTCTTTAGCACCGCGTTCCCGACGTCATAACCGTACTCGGCGTTGACCCTTTTCAGGGAGTCCACATCACAGAAAAGGAGAGATGCGGGCATGCCGCAACGCCGGCAAAGCGACAGCTCTTCGTCCAGCCTGAGGGCCGCATACCGCAGATTGCCGACACCCGTCAACTCGTCCGTGAGCGTCAGATCAATCTGTCGTTCGAGACGTTCAATCAGATGTTGGGTGTACTGCCTCAAATAGTTGCGTTCCTCCTCCGGAGCAAGCTGCTCAACCGCCCCCCCCAGGTACTTCTGAACGGTGTCTGCAAAGGTGTCCACATCAATGGGCTTGGGAATGTACCCTTCGCAACCCGAGATAACCGCACGTTCCCGATCCCCTTTCAGAACACGGGCCGTCACCGCCACTATAGGAACGTGGTGGTACCGGCCCATCCCCTTGATCCGAGTCGCCGCTTCGAAACCGCTCAGGTCAGGAAGGTTGATATCCATTAGGATGAGATCAGGATTGAAGGCGGCCACCGCTTTCAGGCCCTCGCGGGCATTCCCCGCTTCGAAGAACTGGTAGCCCCGGCTTTCAAGAATCCGCCGGGCAAGAATCCGGTTCTCGAAGCTGTCTTCAATATAGAGGATCCGGTTCTTTCCGGATTGGGCCTCACCCATGAGAAGAGCACAGCGCCCGACGGTCGTTAAAGGAGCCTGAGAGAGGACGCCCCGTTCGTCCAGCTATGGCCAAGACAATGGATTGACTTCGTTTCAACGGCGAAGTTGATTCGTTATGATCTTGACGCGACATGCTCGTCGAGTTTGAGTCTCTTGAGCTTTTCGATCAACGTGGTCCGGTTAATATTCAGATACTGGGCCGCCTTGGACTTGACGCCGTTGGTCTTTCGAAGGGCCTTCAGGATGAGGTTTTTCTCGAAATCCTCAATTAAATCATTCAGGTAGATCCCGTTCTCTGTCTCCACCACGGGCGGCGTCACCGGCGGCTCACCGCTGAAGAACCTCGAAGGCAGGTCCTCCGGAGTAACGAGTTCGTCCTCCTTGAGGACGCTCAGTCTTTCAACCAGGTTCTCCAACTCCCGTACGTTTCCGGGCCAGGAGTAGGACAGGAGCATGTTCATGGCCTCCCGACTGAATATCAGGTTTTCCCTCTTCTTCTTGGCGCACATGATGGGGACAAAATAATTGATGAGCAGGGGAATATCGTCCACCCGGTCCCGCAGGGGAGGCACACTGATATTGATCACGTTCAACCGGTAATAAAGGTCTTCCCTGAAACTCTTCTCCTCAATGGCCGTTTCCAGAGCCTTGTTCGTGGCCGCGATGATGCGAACATCGGCCTTGATCGTCTTTACGCCACCAACCCTTTCGAATTCCCTCTCCTGGAGAACTCTCAAGATCTTTACCTGAAGCTGCGGACTCATTTCCGCTATCTCGTCGAGGAACAACGTCCCACCCGCCGCAATCTCGAAGCGCCCCATTCTCGTACTGACCGCACCGGTAAACGCACCCTTCTCATGACCAAAGAGTTCAGACTCAAGCAACTCATAAGGTATTGCCCCGCAATTAACTGGAATAAAAGGTTTTTGTTCCCTTGGACTGTTGTAATGAATTGTCTTGGCGACGACCTCTTTTCCCGTGCCGGATTCACCGGTGATCAAGACCGTCGTTTCAGACCGTGACACCTTTTCAATGAGCTCGAATACCTTGTACATCTCGGGCGAATCACCAATCAGCCGATCAAAACTGAATCGCCCCTTGAGCTGCCGCTTCAGTTCCTGATTCTCCAGTCTCAGCCGTTTGAACTCGGCTGCGCGACGGAGAACCGCCGCAACGTCCTCGATTCGAAAGGGTTTGGTGATGTAGTCGTAAGCTCCAAGGCGCATGGCCTCGACCGCATTTTCGATTGTTCCGTGGGCTGTTACAATGATTACGCAGGCGGACGAATCCCGGCTTCTGATTTCCTTCAGCACATCGATGCCACCCATGCCGGGCATCACAAGGTCGAGAAGCACGATGTCAAAAGACTCCGGGTTATAAGAGGAAACCGCCGCCTGACCGTCGCTTACGCATTCGACCTCGTACCCCTCATCCTGGAGAAAGGTTTCAAGAACACTCCGGACCGTTTGGTCATCGTCAATGACAAGAATTCTTATGGCCATGTCATTCCCCCCGAACACAACAAAAGCGTCAAATTACGCACAGTATGGCACAACAACGACACACTGTCAATACATTGTCAGCAGGTTAATTCCTCCTATGGTGGGCTAAAATGTCAGCCACTTGCCTCGCCTTTTCCCCGGTTTTTCGCGGTACCGCTGCTGCGAAAGAGAGGCCCGGTCCCCGTGAAGAGAATCCTCGGAATCGACACCTCGTGTGACGACACATCGGCTGCCGTAGTCGATGACACGTTTAAGATCCTGTCCAACATCGTGTCGGGTCAGGAGCATATCCATAAGAAATACCTGGGGGTCGTCCCTGAACTTGCTTCCCGCCGACACATCGAAATGATCTGGCCGGTGGTGGCTGAGGCGCTCCAGACGGCGGGCATTAGCGCCGGCGACGTGGATGCCGTGGCCGTCTGCAAAGGCCCCGGGCTGATTGGTTCGCTGCTTGTCGGGGTATCCTTCGCAAAGGCCCTGTCCTTTGGCATCCGGAAGCCCCTAATCGGCGTTAATCATCTCGAAGGACACATATACGCCAACTTTCTGGAACCTACCCCCCCGTCATTTCCGTTTCTTGCCCTGGTGGTTTCCGGGGGCCATACAAGCGTGTACCACGTTACGGCTTGCGGGCATTATGAAGAGGTCTCCCGAACTCTGGACGATGCCGCGGGAGAGGCCTATGACAAGGTGGCCAAATTACTTGAGATTGGTTTTCCTGGAGGTCCCGTCATTGACCGATTGGCACACCAGGGAAATCCTGACTCCATTCGTTTTCCCAAGCCCCTGCTTCACGGTAGAAGCGAATTCAGCTTCAGCGGCCTTAAGACGGCGGTGCTCTACCATCATCGCAACAACCCTAATTTCCCGGTCCAGGATACTGCCGCCGCATTCCAGCGGAGCGTGGTGGAGGTTCTGGTGGAGAAGACTCTGCGCCTTGCCACCGCAAGAAACGTTACCCGCGTAGTGCTATCCGGAGGGGTCTCGGCGAATTCCGAACTCCGAAGGCGGATGATGGATGAAACCGCGGCCCGTGGAATGCAGCTCTACCTGCCATCCCCTTCCCTTTGTACCGATAATGCGGGCATGATTGCCGCGGCCGCCTTCCACCGCCTTGAGGCCGGTGTCGTAGACGGTCTTTCGCTGAAGGCGAGTGCATTCCTGCCGCTTGGTTCCACCGGCTGAGGCAGCCCCGCCTTAACGGGGGGGAATCTTGCGTTTCGGGGGGGGCAGGAGACTTCACCCGCCAGCTGCGGAGGCCGCTTTTTCTGGGCAAAATTGGAGGTACAAAGCCTGTGTTTCTGATAAGATACGTAGCCGAAAGCCCTCCTGGGGGATGCTTTCGGTTCTTCGCTGAGAGCGGCAGATACGCTCAGAGCGTCAATCGGTGGCCCAAACCGACAGGAACCCTTGAACGACAGAAGTGTTTTTCAACTCTGCGCTCCGTGATGCGTTAAATGTCCAGTGCTTATCGAGTCAAACGGTTTGTCCTTGCAGGAGCCATCGTTGGCGCAGCGGCAAGCGTTACCGTCTCCCTGCTCATGGATCTTCTCTACGCGGACGCCTTGAACGGAACATGGAGAGATGCCATTGCCCGTGATTTCAACCACATCTTCTCCTCCACCTTAACGCCCCACAGTCCTGTTGTCTATGTCGCCTTTATTTTTATTCTTGGTATTCTGGGAGGTATTGGAGCCTTATTGGGTGCGGTATGCGCTATGGTGATCTACAGATTTTTCTCCTTCATGGACAAGGATGACTGACCGGAACTCCCGTCTATAGGCGGGGCGGCCAGATCCGGACCTCCGTTCGGAAACAGGAAAAAGGATCGACCCTCATGAAAGGGAAGGGAAGCCTTCTTATACTCGTTTTGCTGGTTTGCGCGCTGACCGTTATCGTCGGACGCCGCTACTATACCTATACCCAGAGCGATCCGGATTTCTGCTCCCTTTGTCACCTCATGCAGGAAGCCCAGAAATCCTGGTCCGTCAGTCGGCATAATGGCATGGTCTGCCAGGCCTGTCATGGCATGAGCCTTCTTGAGGAGAATCGGATGCTCGTGGCCTTTGTGGCTGGCAACACCAGTGGCGTCAGCCAGGAACACGGTCGGATCCGGCCCTGGAAGACCTGCGTGGACTGCCATGCCCAGGAAACAGCTCAGGGTTCCTTGACCCTCCGCAACTCGTACGGGCATGCGCGCCACGTATTCATGCTGAACCTGAACTGCAATAGCTGTCACGGGGCTGAAGCTCATGACTTAAGGGCCAACCAGGAGAACTGCCGCAAATGCCATGAGGACAAGCTCGTTCACGGGATGGGTACGGCTGGCCAATTCTGTCTGAATTGCCACAGTTTCGGTGATTCGTCGTCCAACCTGGTCTCCTATGAACGCTGCACAAACTGCCACAAGGACATTCCACGAGAGGGGGTCATGTCCAGACTCCAATGCTTTGAGTGCCACCACCCGCATGAGGCTCTAAGGATGGACGACGCCAACTGCCTGGGCAGCTGTCACGGAGACCACGTTCAGGCCGGCATCCATGGAAAGCACCTGAAAATGGTGGAGTTGGGTTGTACCGCCTGCCACAAACCGCACACGTGGTCCGTCGGGAGGGACCAGGCTCCGGGTCTCTGCGACCGGTGCCACCCCCTCCGCAGTCCGGATCTCTTTGTCTACTGAATGAGATTCAGGTTGGGCCCCGATCCCTGCTCTAGGGGTCAGGAGCCCTCCAAACCGGCGTGGACATCCTGACCGGGGTCGTTGGTTCAGGCCTTATCGAGACCAATCCCGAGTTTCTTCATTTTTCGATAGAGGGTCGCCACATCCACATCCAGGGCCAAGGCCGTTTTTTCCTTGTTCCACCCTCTGGCGTCGAGTGCGTCCAGAATAACCTGACGCTCAAAATTATTGAGGAGATCCTTGAGGGTCTGGCCTTTCAGGGCCTCGTGCTCCCGTACCTTGTCCGGCAGGTCTTCCACCCGTATCTGGTCCTCCTGACAGAGCACGACGGCACGTTCGATTACGTTCCTCAGTTCCCGCACATTTCCCGGCCAGGGATAGCCCAACATCGCCTGCAGGGCCTCCTCGGAAATGCCCAGGCCCTTCTTTCCAGCCTCCGAAGCGAAACGCTCTGCAAAATGATGGGCAAGGATTCTCAGGTCTTCAGGACGTTCACGAAGCGCCGGCAGGGTTATCTCGAACACGTTAAGCCTGTAGTAGAGATCCTCCCTGAACAGCTTCTCCGAAATAAGCCGGGCAATGTCCTTATTCGTCGCCGCGATCACCCGGACGTCAATCTTCCGAACCCGCGTGTCTCCCAGTGGAAGGACCTCCCCCGTTTCAAGCACCTTAAGGACCTTCGCCTGAATGGCCAGGGGCATGTCTCCGATCTCATCCAGAAACAGGGTTCCCTCGTCGGCCATCACCAAGAGGCCTGTCTTGTCCCCGCTGGCACCGGTAAAGGCGCCCTTCCGGTATCCGAACAGTTCGCTCTCAAGAAGGGTTTCCGGTATGGCGGAACAATTGATGGACATGAAGGGCTTGTCCCGACGGGGACTCCCATAATGAACAACTTCGGCGATCATTCCTTTTCCGGTACCACTTTCCCCCAGGACCAGAATGTTGCTCTTGGTGGGAATCACCTTTTCCAGAAGGTCCATGATCCGTCTCAGCGAAGGAGAATCCCCGATGAAATTTCTCGCCCCCACGACCTGACTCAACTGGCGCCGCAACGCCTCGTTTTCTACCAGAACCCGCTTGTGTTCCAGCAAACGCCGAACCGTGATGGTTACATCCTCGTTGACAAAGGGTTTCACGATATAATCCGAGGCTCCGAGACGCATCGCTTCCACGGCCGATTCCACTGAGGCATAGGCGGTCATCATCACGGTGATCAGGTCCTCGGAGATTTCCCGGCTTCTGCGGATCAGTTCCAGTCCATCCATCTTTTCCATCTTGAGGTCTGTTACCATCAGGTCATAGGCATTGCGCCGGATCATCTCCAGGGCTGTGGCCCCATCGTTCGCCACGTCGACCTGATATCCCCTCCTCTTTAAGAGGAATTCCAGAGCCGAGCAAATGTCCTTCTCGTCATCCACGACGAGAATCCGGTATTTGTCATCCTTCATAGATCGGCAACCTCACTGTAAATGTACTTCCTTCTCCGGGTTTGCTGGAAACCACGATGCTGCCTCCGAAGCTCCTCACGATGGAATAGCTGACGGACAGGCCGAGACCCGTACCGTTTTCCTTTGTCGTGTAAAAGGGCTCAAAGATCCTTTCGACCCGATCGGGGGGGATACCCGGCCCGGAATCCTTGAAGTCCACCTCCAGAAACTTACCATCGGGCTTCACGTTGACCTCAAGACATCCGCCGTCGGCCATGGCGTCCCCGCTGTTAAGGACGATATTGATGAAGACCTGCTCCAACTGGTCCCCGTTGACCATCACCTTGGGTATCGTTTCGGGAATGTTCTTAACGATATCCACATTCTTCATCCGGCGATCATAGCGTATCAGCTGCAGAGTCCGGTCAATCAACTGATATACATCCTGGGCCCGCACGTCCGATTCTTTGATTTTGGTGAAACTGGCCATCTGGCGCACGATAAGGGCAATCCGGTTTATCTGCCGAGAGATGGTCTTCAGAGCCTCCGAGGTAAATTCGTCGTACTCCCCCTCTTCCAGAATCTGTACATAGGACGATATGGATGTCAGAGGGTTCCCGATTTCATGAGCTACGCCAGCCGAAAGCCGCGCGAGCGCCGACAGTTTCTCGGACTGGATCATCTGCTCCTCCGCCCTCCGGATGTCCGTGACATCCTGGATCAGAAGCAGAAATTGCTCATCTCCCGAACGGCGAGCCAAGGGACTGACCGTAACCTGAAAGTGCCCGGCCTTGCGGCCGAAGTCCCGGTAGAGAACATCTTGAAAGAATCGCTGCTCCCGAATGGTTTGGAACACCTTCTCCATGGTACCCCGACCGGCAAATATGTCACCCATTTCCAGGGCGTGGGACGTCTCGGGGACCAACCATTCATCAAGCACCCGGTTCGTCCATTCGGCCGTCCCGTCGGAACGGAAAATGGCAATTCCTGCTTCGATCGCCTCCACCAGGGCATTGAGCTTTTCCTTCTCGGAAAGCAACTGGTTCGTGCGTTCCTTGACGATAACCTCCAGTTCATGGGCATATTCCCGTATCTTTTCCTTGAGGGTGGCTTCCTCGCTGATATCACTTCCGGAAAGGATGACTCCCGATATTTCCCCGTGTATCCGGAGCGGGCTCATGATCAGATTGATCACGGTCTTGCGCCCGCCGCAGATCAGCGGATATTCCGGAATGTGCTTGACGTCCCCGTTCAAACATTCGGTCAGAAGGCGCACAAACTTTTCCTTATCGTTCTCTCCTGAAAAAGGAAAGACCTCCAGGAATGGCCGGCCCCGCAATTCTTCAGTGGACTGGCCGCAAATTCCCTCGCAGGCCGTGTTTACCGTGCGAACGGTCAGGTTACGTCGGACCACCATAATGATCGCCTGGGTATTCTCAAGAATGTTCTCCAAATAGTTCTTCGCCTGAACGATACGACTCTCCAGAACCCGTTCCTTCTCCAGGTGCAGAGCCTTTTCTTCAGCCTTGACACGACTCTTATTGTTGATCACCACAATGATGGCGCCCACCACCGTCATGGCAAAGATAAAGAGTACGAGCAAGGAATGGAGCCGCATGCTGTCCTGAATGCGGGCCGTTACCTCTGAATAGGGAATGGTCACGCACACAAACCACGTGATGCCGGGCAGGGAAATCCGCGCAAAAGCCACAAGCTTGTCCTCCCCCATGGGAGACACGTAGGAACTGAAACCCACTTCGCTCGGGGTGGACAGGATCATCTTTTCCGTATGAAAAGACTTGTGGCACCCGTAACATGATTCATCGGCGTTGTAGATGTTCTTTCCAAGCATATCGCGCTGCGTCGGATGATAAATCAGCGTGCCCTTGTCATCCATCATCCACGCGTATCCCCTGTCCCCGGCCGTAATCGGTTCAAGGAATCGGGAATTGATTCCGTCCGTATGAACACTGACCATAACGAGTCCGATAAACCGGTTTCCGCTGTCCTGAATGGGACTCGTAATTTCCACCATGGCATGATCGCTGGTGTGATCAAAGAAACGAACCCCACCCGGCTTGATGTCCCGCGAAAGATAGAACATCCGGACGTCCTCGGGCGCAGCCGTGCCTCCCGTGGGAAAAAGTACGTGGCCCGAGGCATCGAGCACTTTAAGGGTGACCCCCTCCTCGATGCTTTCCTCGGCAAATACGTCCTCCACGAACTCGGGTAACCCCCCAGGGGCCAGTCCCCGGCGTCCAAGGGTTCTGGAAAGCGCCTGCATCTCATCCTTGAGGTGCTCAAGATATCCCGATATGTTTGTGGATACCGCCTTTGCAATCAGGGCCTGCTGTCGGTTCAGTTGCTCAGCCGTTTCCCGTTGGTAATTCTGCTGGAAGAAAATATTGAGCGTGATCACAACGGAAATGATCAGAAGCACAAAACCGATCAGGAGAATCCGTCTCATATCTGCTTACCCTGTCCTCGAATCCTCATGCGGACTTCCGGGATGAAACGAGGGGCACGCGCACAACCACGACCGTGTGTGCCTCTTCCTGGCTGACACGCAACTCCCCCCCAAGGGTTTGCACGAACCGCTGGGCAATTCCAAACCCACGTCCCCGGACCTTGCCGGAGAACAGCTTCTGCATTTCTTCATCCGTAAGAACCCCGCTGTTGCGTATGGCAACTTCTGCAAAGTCCCCCTCCTTGGAACAACGGGCAGAGAGTTCGCCGCCCTCCGCAGGAAGGGCTTCCGTGGCATTGGCCAGCAAATTATCCAGAATCCGCTCCAACTCGAAGGGAGCACAATATGCCAGGAGCCCGGTATCCACCGGCCCCAGGGTCACGGAGATTCCGTCAAGACCCCGCTCCCGAACCGCCTCAGCATTAAGCCGGAAACGACGTTTCAAAGTCTGGCCGATGTCCACGAAACGTTCCCGCCCCTCTATGGAAGCGCTGGTCGAAAGACTCTGGATGCGGTCGGTTTCCTCGACAAGGATATCCAGAGCCTGAAGAACCCGGTCTCGCACCGCGTTCGGATCAGGGGATTCCATCAGCCGTCTGGCCCTACGGGCGAATCCCCCTATGGCAATAGCCGGGTTCTTCAGATCGTGCAGAATATCATCGAGACGCTCCATCCGCAGGGCCTGCATGACCTCTTTTCCGAAGAAGGCAAGCAGTTCGATCTCCCATTCATTGAATTCCGAATATCCTTCAGGCGAACAGAACATCATGAAATGGCTGAGCACACCCCTTGCGTGAAGGGGAACCAGAAGCACGGTCTGGACCCCGTAACGCGCCGAGTAAGCGGAAAGCGCCGGCCCGGACAGGGCATGACACTCGGGGTCCCGAATAAGGATATGACTGGCCGGGACCCTCTTCTCACCCCCTCCCGTACCCGCTTCCTTCCCTTCAAGCAGGGCCGCCATATAGGGGTGGGCGGCCAGTTCAAAGGTGTGCCCGTCTTCGATAAAGGTCTCCGTCACGGGGTGAAAGATCTCAAGCCAGGCATTCC
>QJVM01000032.1 GCA_003235715.1 Nitrospirota bacterium | reverse complement strand
TCTTCCCCTACTTCTCGGAACGGCTCACAGGGATTCTCGATGGAATCCGCCCCCAGACCGTGGGGCTTTCCCTGAATTATCTGGCCCAGGCCGTCTGTTCCTTCGCCATCCTGGGCTTTATCAGGCAACGCTATTCGGGGATCCGCATCGTCCTTGGAGGGGGTCTTGTCACCTCCTGGCTGAGCAACCCGGCCTGGCGGAACCCTTTCACAGGCCTCGTGGACCATCTCGTTTCGGGGCCCGGGGAAGAGGCCCTCCTTTCCCTTGTTGGCCGGGAGCAGGAACCGGGCCAGGCCCCGCCGGATTACCAACAACTTCCGCTGGGGGAATATCTCTCGCCTGAACCGGTCCTCCCGTATGCCGCCTCTTCAGGCTGTTACTGGAGAAAGTGTTCGTTCTGTCCTGAAAAGACCGAAGCAATCCCATACCGGGCCCTTCCCGTGAAGCAGGTCCTGAAGGAAGTGGAAACGCTGAGGGACTCTGTCCGGCCAGGCCTTCTGCATTTTCTGGATAACGCCGTAAGCCCCTCCCTCATGCAGGGCCTCATCGAACGGCCTCCTGGACTGAAGTGGTACGGGTTCGGAAGAATCACCTCCCTGCTCGCGGATCCGGATTTCTGCCGAGCGCTCAGAAAGTCGGGCTGTGTCCTGCTGAAACTGGGTCTTGAATCCGGTGACCAGAAGGTGCTGGATGAAACCGGCAAAGGGACCGACCTCAGTGTTGCCTCTGAAGCGCTGCAAAGTCTCAAGAGGGCTGGCATTGCGACCTACGTGTATCTTCTCTTCGGAACTCCTGCGGAATCCATTGCCGGGGCCCGCCGGACCCTCGAGTTCGTGGTTCGGCACCGAGAGGGTATCGGGTTCCTGAATCTGGCGGTCTTCAACATGCCGGTGGGCTGCCCTGACGCCCGAACGCTGGCCGTTCGTAAATTTTACGAGGGCGACTTGTCCCTTTATACAGACTTTGAACACCCCCTCGGCTGGAACCGCAGGGAAGTTCGCCGGTTCCTGGACCAGGAATTCAGACGGCATCCCGATATTGCGCCCATTCTCCGCCGGAACCCGCCGCATTTCACCTCCAATCATGCCGCTTTCTTTGTATGAAGCGTCGCCGCGAGAGCCCGCGGCACGTAGGAGAACCGGAGCGGTTTAAGCACTGGACATGGGCGTCCGGGCCCGTTTACGGTTATATTCATGGAGGAGGTTTACATGAACCAATCAACTACGCTCAGTCCTCTTGACCTCAAGGAAGCCCTGGACCAGGGAAAAGTGGACTTTATCTTTGACCTCAGGAACCCGGATGAGTATGAAGCTTGGAGGGTTGAGGGACACAACCCCATCCCCTCCCTGAACATCCCTCAGCCGGATTTCGTGGGTGAGGAGGAGAAGTACCTCGGCCGCTTGCCCAGGGGGAAACGGATCGTCACCATCTGTGCCCACGGCGACTCATCCAAATATTCAGCCGACTACCTCAGGGAACGCGGATACGAGGCATCCAGTCTTGCGGGAGGCATGGATGCCTGGAGTGAATTGTACGTACCGAAAAGGGTTTCCCGGTCCCCTCTCGTGTTCCAGATCAATCGCGTCGCGAGGGGCTGCCTTGCGTATCTCATCATTGGCGGAACCGAAGCCGTCGTGATCGACACCTCCCGGCATCTCGATACGGTTCGAGGGCTCGTCCGGGAACAGGGAGCCCGGATATCTCATGTGATCGATACGCATATTCATGCCGATCACATCTCTGGCGGCCGGGCCCTGGCCGAGGAATCGGGAGCACCGTATCATCTGAACCCCGCCGATGCGACGGGCGTACCCTATGTCTTCAGTCCGCTCAGGGATGGAGAGGAGTTCTCCATCGGGTCTCACCGCCTCCGGGTTATCCACTCTCCGGGACATACGCCCGGCAGCACGTCCCTGCTTCTGGACGATGGCATGCTTTTCACAGGGGACACCATCATGAAGACAAGCATCGGCCGGCCCGACCTGGGCGGCGAGGCCCGGGCATGGGGCGCGACCTTGTACGAGACGCTCTTCAACCGTTTGGCCGGGCTGTCGGACCATACCCTCATCCTTCCGAGCCATTCCGTTCCTGCCGTGGCCGAGGACGAGGAAGGCCTGGTCCGGATCTCCCTGGGCGAGGTTCGGGCAGGCCTGGACCTGTTTCAGTACCGGGATCGCGACGAGTTCCTGCGGCAGGTAGAAAATAGTCTGCCCGAGAATCCGGAGCGGTACCAGGAGATACGGAAGGTGAATCTCGGTCTGATCCATCCGGATGAGGACAAGCAGAAAGAGCTCGAAATAGGAAAAAACCTCTGCGGCATGGAAAAAGCAGCCTGACGGATTGGGCCTGGCCGCGGCAATGCGTCCTCAGCCAGCTCTTCCCGGAATGGCCCCGCCCTAACCTTTTCCCCTCGTTTCAGGCCAACCCATCAAAAGGATAATGTTCCCGAAGCCTTCGTGACGAGTTCGATCAGGGTCATGGCCCCTGTCGCATGCGCCACCGGGATGAGGTCCTCCCTGGAAAGTTTCTTGTTCGCCATCACCTGCGTGCAACAGTGAATCTCCACGCCCAGTTCGATGGCCTCGGCCAGCCGCTGGGACAGGGAAGGGGTCCCGGCTTCGGGTGTCTCGTGCCTGTCGACCGCCCCCTTCACCATGACATCCACGGCGTTCTGAACGCAGAAAAGGATGGCCCGATATTCCGCCGCGGCCGCAAGGGAGGCAAACATGAGGGCAGAACGGACCTGCGCCGCATTCTCAAAGCCCGACGAACAGACCACGACAAACAGCTTGCCGCGGGGTTCGCTCGGGGGTATCAAAACGGGTTCGGACACTGGGTTTTCTCCGTTACATCACAACCATGAGAACGCATGGCCTGTTAACGACTGGAAAGGCCTTCCTCCGGGCCACTGTTCCGTGTGCGAAATTCTCAGCCTCGGTTTTGCCTGTTATGCCTCAGCCCGGACCGGACGTGCGGGACTCTCTCGGCGGACACTCCTCATGGATGGGGAAGTAAAGACTGAAAGCGGCCCCGCGCTCCGGGCCGCTGGTCACAGTGATAAATCCGCCGTGGTCTTCAACCAGTCTCTTGGTGATGGCAAGTCCCAGCCCGATGCCCTGCTGGGCGACCTTGGTCGTAAAGAAAGGTTCAAAAAGATGGGCCAGGTCCTTTTCCTCAATCCCTCCCCCGGTGTCTGTAATCCGGATAATGAAATAGCGGTCGCCGTTTACCCTTTCCAAAAGGGTTTCCATAAGCAGCTTCCCTCCGGTGGGCATGGCATCGGCGGCATTGGAAAGCAGATTCTCAACCGCTATCCTGACCTTCTCCCCGTCCGCACAAAGAAAAGGAATATCGTTATAACGCGTCTGCGCGAGGATATGCTCTCTCCCAAACTTGTCTCCAAACCTGCGGAGTTCATCGTCCAGGATCGTCCGGATATCCAGGGCAACCACCTTGGGCTTCGCCGCAACCGAATACGTCAGGACATTGGCCAGGATTCTCTCCAGCCTTTTCGCCTCGCTGAAGATATATTCCGTATACTCCAGCTCCTTTTCATCATGCCCCCCATGTTCGTGAAGCCGGCGCGCAAAACCGCCAATGACCGTCAGGGGGTTGCGGATCTGGTGGGCCACATTGGCGGTCAGCCGCCCGAGGGCGGCCATCGTTTCCGCATGAGAAAGTTCGCCGAGCAACCGCTGGCGTTCCGCTTCCGAACGGGTCCGTTCGATGATGCCCGCCACCGTGTTGGCCACAGACACGAGGAACTCCTCCTCCCGGGCGTTTCGCTTGTGGCCTTCACGCACGAAAAGGTTCAGAAGGCCAAGGGAGGTCTTGCCGGAGATGATGGGGACACAGTAGTGCCCGTGCGGATACTGCCCGCCTGCCAGGGGCGAATGCCCTTCGTCCACCCGCTCCGCATACATGACCTTCTGATGCAGCGCGGCCTTTCCGCAGAGGCAGTTTCCCGAGGGGATCGTACGACACGGAATGGGGTCATCGTCACCGAAGCCCCGACTCGTCTGGAGAACCAGCTCCTCCGTGTCCGTATCCACAAAGTAAATGGCTCCTTTGGAGATGAGTCCCATCCCGGGAATGGACAGAATGAGGTCGAGAATCCGGTCCATCTGCTCGCCCAGAGAGACCGGTTCCAGAGAAACCTTGAGAATCTGGTTGATGACCCGCTGAATGTGGTAATTCAGTTCAATCTCGTCCTGAAACCGCTTTCGATCGGTCACATCCCTTATGGAAGCCGCCGCCAGAAGCCCCTCCTCGGTCTCAAGCGGGCTGAGGCTGATGTCGGCGGGAAACTCTTCTCCGTTCTTGCGTACGCCGTATATTTCCAGGTCGGTGCCCATGGGACGGAACTCCGGATTCTCGAAATAGGCGTTCACAAACTGTGCGTGGCGATCCCGATACTTGTCCGGGACCAGCATCGTCACAGGCTGCCCCACCATCTCAGCCTCTGAATATCCGAAGACACGCTCGGCCTGGGCGTTGACCAGCACAATCTGTCCTGAAGGGTTACAGAACACCAGGGCATCGGGAGCCGAGGTGACCAGGTTCCGGTACCGCTCCTCGACCTTGGCGAACTCGATCCGGCAAGCCTCCAGATTCTGGATGGTCTGCCGGGTCTCCTCCAGTTCCCGGAGCAGTTCCTTCTTAGACTTGAAGCGGCCCCCCATAGAAATTACCGGATTGGGCCCCCTGCACACGGGGTCATCGCGTCCCCGGGCAACTTGGACGTCGCATGCGGGTCCATGTTGTGAAATGTATCACCCGGGCCTGGCATTGTCCAGACACAAACGGGTGCCCGGTCATGTGCTACAGTCAAACATGGGAGAACGAGAATATGGCGATGCTGAGAAGAACGTGCCCGGGCTGTAACGGTTCAGGACAGGTCAGCTGCTTCAAGGGAGAAAGCCGCTTTCTCCTTTCACAGGAGGATTGCCCGGAATGCGGGGGTATGGGCTTCCTCATCTCCGATGAGGACGGGCCATCACAGAAAGATGATGAAGCGGACGGGTCGGGCACGGCCACACCGGGCAAACCGGAAAAGGCCTAAGGGT
The DNA here is from genome assembly GCA_003235715.1 of Nitrospirota bacterium. GTDB lineage: Bacteria > Nitrospirota > Thermodesulfovibrionia > SZUA-242 > SZUA-242 > SZUA-242. The sequence continues at coordinate 8,660 of QJVM01000032.1, read as the reverse complement.
CGACCTGCGTCAATCCCTCCAAGCCTTCCTCCTCCAGTTGCCTCACCAAGGGGATATCCGCAGGGGCAAAATCGTATCCTGCCAGTTCGCGGATTCCGACCAGACGAACCGCATCGTGGTCTTTGAGCTGCAGGGTTTCCTGTCCGCAATAGGCCACGTAGGCCAGCAGCCGGATCTTCAGGTGGTGGTATTCGTAGATACTTTCCCCGAAGAATCGTCCAATAAGGGCCTCAATCCCCAGCTCTTCCCGCAACTCCCGCCGGAGCCCGTCTTCGGGGCCCTCTCCCGCCTCAAGCTTCCCGCCGACGAATTCCCATTTGCCGGCCAGCTTCTTTCCGGGTTTCCGGCGGGCAATGACCAGTCGGCCGTCACGGACAAGGATTGCCGCAGTCACGTCCACACATTTCGGTTTCGGGTCCATAAGGTCTGTCACGGAAACAGGCACGGTTAGGGAATTCTAACAGAACGCTTACGCGGCCTTCTGTTCTGCGGCCTTGGAACGCCACGCGTGCCCGCAAAACCGGCGGCGCTGGCTCCAGTGAAGAGAATGTTGGCCCGGCCCCGTCTTACCGTAATCGATTCACCCGGTCAGGCTGTGACCTGAAAAGAAGAAGGGGACCTCGTTTGAGATCCCCCGCTCTTCTTTGAGATTCTCGCCTGCTCTCTAGTGTCGCGCGGCCTCAGCCACCATGCGGGCGGCTTCTTCCCGGATCTCCACGAGGTCTCGCTTCATCTCGGCCAGCCCGTACCACGTCACGTAGTCCGGGTTCATATGGAAGGCCCCCTGAAACGCTCGCATCCGGTGTTCGAGAAACATAACGTACAATGTCTGCTCCACGGGACTCATCGCATCGTAAAAGGTCAGCAGGTCAGGGTAAGCCGCCTTCCCCTCTTCAGGCTTGAGGATTCCCCGGCTATAGAGGTCGGCCACGATCTCGATCGCCCCGGCCATAAGCTGGTCCGCCTCCTTGATCATGGCATCGGCATTGGCCAGCTGAGCGCGGGCATAGCTTCCACTGTGGCAGCGGCTGCATATGGCCAGCATCTTGTCCCGCTCCGCCTGCCACTCCTCCTTCGAAAGACGGGCCACTTTTCCCGCCTTCACCACGTCCAGGCGGGCCGTGGGATTTCCATCCGGGTCAAGCACGTGAAGCCCTTTCAAAATCGTCGCCCTGTAGCCCATCCACTCGGCATCGTCTTCGGGGAGACGGAGGGCAAGAAATCCCCATGATGTCATGACCCGGTGATTGCCTTCATCCATATGGCAGGTCTGGCATTTCGGAGCCCGGCCTGTATCCCCCTCGGTCAGATAGATCACGCCGTGCTTGGAGGAGGACCACATCTCCCACTGCGGATGATCAAAGCCCATGTGACAGGTGCGGCAGGCCTCGGGCCTCAGGGCTTCCTCCCTGGAGAACTTGTGACGGGTATGACAGGAATCACAGGGTGAGCCGTAACGGGAGTCGGCACGTGCGGTGGCATCGCGCACACCCACCTTGTGACATCCCCCGCAGCCCTTCAGTCCCTGGATGTAGGCATGGGGTTGAAAACCGGTCTTAGGCATGGCGGACATGGCCACCCACCCGGCCGCATGTTTGCCGTCCATATACTGCTGATGCTGGGTTCCATGGCAGGGTTTGCAGGTTTCTTCAGTGGGCAGTTGTGCCCGAGGAGCATCCTCGGCGGACTTGTGGTCCTTCCCGTGGCAGACGGAACAGTCCAGGCCGCTCTGGCCCATCTTCCCGGACATGAAATCCTTGACAATATTGGGCGTCACCTTTTCGTGGCATGTCACACAATCACTGGCCGCAACCAAGGGTGCGGACACCGCAAGTAAATACGTCATGGCCACCAGACCAAACCACAGACTTCTCCTCATAACAATCCTCCTGCCCCAAGATAATGATTCCTCCCCCTGACGGGCGGTCTCTCCCAGGAAGAACACCGCCGCCGTTGGATATCGTTCTATATCCATTGAATCCGAATCGAGGTTCAACGTACGAATGGGGCCCATTCTCCCAGAGCCCGTTGGCTGACGCCATGACCTAAATCATAATCACGCCCATGGCCGGGCCGCTTCTTGCCGCGAAATCGGACGGCCATCCTGTGGTCGGAATTCAAAAACAAGGAGACAAGATTACACCGTCAAGGTCTGGTGTATGATCTACTCCGATCAATTTCCGTGGAAAGGGAGGAAGCGATGGCGGAATTCAGAAACGTGACAGTAGTGAAGAAGGCAAATGTGTACTTTGACGGCAAGGTCACCAGCCGTACGGTACTCTTTGCGGATGGCTCGAAGAAAACTCTGGGGGTCATGCTTCCGGGTGAGTACGAGTTTAATACGGCACAAAAAGAGGTCATGGAGATCATGGCGGGGGAACTCGAGGTCCAGGTCGGTGGAGACCCCACATGGAAAACCGTAAAGGGAGGAACGTCCTTCGAGGTCCCGCCGGATTCGACGTTCCGGATGAAGGTGAAAACCCTGACCGATTACTGCTGTTCCTTCGTGGAATAATCCCGCTGTCGGATCGCACGGAAAGGCACCCATCCGGATCGGTCGATGCCGGATACGACAAGAAACTCAGTAGAGCAGCACCTGGCTCGGCAGGTAAGAATGTATGACCCTCCGAAGATGCTCGGCCGTGCGACTGACCATGGGGGCAAGGGGTGAGGATGCGTCGGTGAGGATACGGCCGGGCCCCACGGACACGGGAAGGGTCCGGGCCAGGGCCTCGGCCATGTTTCCCGCCTCCTCGGGCTTCCCGGGATGAAGCGGTTCCAGACGGGCATGGTCGCTGGCGGCCAGAAAGATGTTCCGGAAGCTCTCGCCTTCGTCAGCACCGGGATAGGGGTACACATCCGCCACCGGGAAGACAGACCTCGCCGTGGAAACCACAGCCTCGAGAGCCGGACGCTGTTCCGGGTCCGAGTGGCTTCCCATGAGGTTAAGGGCCACCACCCCTCCCGGTACCAGGTGGGCCCGGTACAGCTCGAAGGCCTCCTTCGTGAACAGCTGCCAGGGGGGAACCGCCCCCACGTAAACATCCACCACGATGAGATCCCATCTTTTGTCCGTTGTCTGAAGAAACCGGCGGCCGTCCGCGGCCACAGCCTTTCCCTTGAACCGGAATAATTCCCTCGCCGTCCGGATCACTTCCTCGTCGAGTTCCACCACATCCGTGTCCACGTTCAGCTGCTCCAGGGACCGCGCGACGATTCCAGGTCCCAACCCAATGAGCAGTGCAGTGGTCGGCCCTCGCTTGTACATATAAGGGACTCCGAGCAGGGCATCCGTATAACCGAAGACCGAACGACCGTTTGAAATATTGATGCCCCCCTGGGTGATTCCATTGGCCAGAAGGTAACGGAACCGACCATCCTGTTCCACCACGCGAACTTCACCGTAGTGCGACTGGCGCACCGCGACAAGCTGGTAGAGATTACCGTTCATCGGCACGGCGGCCAGTCCGGCTTCCGGAAAGACCAGGATGTATCCCAGAAGAGCGGTCAGGGACGCCACCGCGATCCCTCCAGTCCGCTTGCGCAACACGGGGACCGGCAGGATGACCGCCAGGGCCGTCCCGACGAATCCGGCCTTGAGAGGCAGATAGAGGAACATCCAGGCCCCGGCCAGGGTACCCAGCAGGCTTCCCAGAGTCGAGATGGCATAAACCCTTCCCGCCGTGGTTCCAACCTCCAGCCCGTCGTTCCGGGCCAGCCCCCGGATGAGAGCCGGGGACACCTGGCCGAAAAAGAAAAGGGCAGGACCAATCAGCACCAGGGAAACCGTAAGAGCCCCATAGGTCGAAGACCATTCCAGAGTCCACGAAAGAAGGGGTCGGCGCACAAAGGGAATGGCCGCACAAAGGGCCGATCCGACAACCGCCGCCCTGACCGCCACATCGATACCATTGTTTCGGTCCGCCCACCGGCCGCCCACGGCATAACCTACAGAGAGAGCCAACATGGTCACCGCAATGATAACCGCCCAGACCGAGATGGACCCGCCAAAGGCCGGCGTGAGCACGCGGGCCGCGCCGAGTTCAACGACCATCACGGCCCCGCCGCTCAGAAACGCAAGGACCAGCGCCGTCCCTTTTACGAGGGCAGTCACCGCCGGTGCCTTCTCGGGCTTTCGGGCGACCTCTTCCTTGCTGGTCAACCCTCTCTCTCTTGAAGAACGTTCTTTTCTACCCTGTAATCGTGACATCCATCTCTCCGAGAATATGACTTCCGGTCGCGAAGACAAAGACCCATCACCGTACCTGTACTACAGGCCACCTATAATATCACTGCACCATTAGTACCAATTTATAAGCGGGCATACTGAGCACCCTGTCGGCACGAAATTCACAGAAGGGGCAGGCGCGCTGCCCCTGATGCTGGAAATGATAATCGGTCATTTCACCACATCGGGTTGTAATCAGGCTGGTTCCCATGGGGTCATGCCCCGCTTGGGGTTATGCAACCGACTAGCAAAAGGGGGCTTATTTCTTGGAATTACCGGGGAATCCCAGGTTTTCATGGCCCCGTGGCCCGATTCTTGATAGACTCCCGGAAGTCAGCCCCGTTCCACCGGCCCCATATTGGTCAACGCTTTAGATGCTTACCCGTGATGAGGGAAGGCGTTCAATGGATTATGAATTGAGGAACTGACATCCCGTGCGTTCCATCGTCCTCACGCTCGTATACATCATATTCTTTCTGTCGGGGAGCGCCGCCCTGATGTACCAGGTCGTCTGGGTCCGGTCCCTGAGCCTGGTGTTCGGCGGCTCGCACCTTGCCGTCACCACGGTCCTGTCGGTATTCATGGCCGGACTGGCTATTGGCGGTTACGCACTGGGCAAGGTGGTGGACCGCGTCAGAAATCCCCTGTTTCTCTATGCGATGCTGGAAGTGGGTATCGCCCTTTTGGCCCTGGTTTTCGCAGGCCTGGTAAAGCTCTATCCGACCATCTACGTCCACCTGGCCCAGGGGCATGACGGTTCGCGCGTCTACCTGACCGGTGTTCGTGTGGTGTTTGCTGTTGTATCCCTCCTCGGTCCGACCACCCTTATGGGGGGGACCCTGCCGGTACTGACCCGGTTCGTTTCCTGGAAGCCCTCCCGCCTCGGCGGTCACCTTTCCCTGCTTTACGGGCTCAACACCCTCGGCGCATTGGCGGGTGCCGTCACGGCCGGATTCTACCTCCTGCCCAATTATTCCGTGAGCCAGACGCTGTATACCGCCGTTGCCCTGAACATTCTGCTGAGTATCGCGAGCCTCCTGCTCCAGGGACCAAGCCGGAGCATCCAGACGTCCGGCCGGACGACGGAGACCGGCTCCTCTGACAAGCATGAGAAGCCTGCACAGCCCCCCCTCCCTGGCGAACCCTTGATTTCGAACCGGACCTACCGGCTCGTCCTCTGGGGAATTGGCGTGAGCGGATTCTGCGCCCTCGGGTACGAAGTGTTATGGACCCGCGTGCTCACGCTCGTCATTGGAGCCAGCGTGTACGGATTTACCACGATGCTCGCCGCCTTCCTCGCAGGGATTGCACTCGGAAGCAAATCCTTCGGTCTCCTGTTGAGATTTTTTGGCAGAGTCTCCCGGGAAACCCGCCTGGCCATCGTCCTCTTCGGGTGCGCCCAGGTCGTCATCGGCGTCAGCGCACTCGTCGTAACCTATCGTTTTGGAGATCTCCCCGCCCTGTCCCGCCTGGTCACGGAGATGGTCCTCAGGAAGGCCGATTTTGCGACCGTCATGTGGTCCAAATTTTTGCTGGCCTTTATTTATATGTTTGTCCCGGCCTTCTTCATGGGACTCGCCTTTCCTCTTGCCGGAAAGGTCCATGTGGCCTTCAAGGGGGCCGTGGGTACGGGCGTGGGGGAGGTTCTGGCCGTCAATACCCTCGGGGCTATTCTGGGCGCGGCCGCCAGCGGTTATTTCCTCCTCTACCTCTTCGGTATAGAGAGGTCGCTTCAGCTCCTGGCCATCATGAACATGGGGTATGGTCTCGTCGTCCTCTTGAGCCTCCGAGACGGAAAACTCCTCACCCGGACAGCCGGCGTCCTGACCCTGCTTCTGGCCACCAGCCTGGCCGCCCGACCGGATGTCCTCAAAATGTGGGATGCGGAATATTTCGCCCGGTACCAGAGCAACAGGCCGGAACTCTACCGCGATGCGGGAATCGCTGAGAACTACTTTGACAACACCGATGTCCTCTTTTACGGGGAGGGCATCAATGCCATCATCAGCGTCATCAAGATTAAAGGCGGAGTTCAGGGAGTCGCCGTCAACGGAAAGGTGGTAGCCTCGTCAAAGCTTCGGGACCAGCAGTGCCAGCTGACCCTGGGCCACCTGCCGATGCTGCTCCATCCGGACCCGAGAAGTGTCCTCGTGGTGGGACTGGGAACCGGTATGACCCTGGGGGCCACGTCGATTCATCCGTCCGTCGAGAAGCTCGTTCTTGCGGAAATCGAGCCCCAGACCGTACCGGCAGCCCGAACCTTTGCCGAATACAATCACGCCGTCCTCGACAACCCCACGCTTGAAATCTTCTTCAACGACGGACGGAACTTCCTCCTGACCACACGGACCCGGTTCGATGTCATCACCGCCGACCCCATCCATCCATGGGCCCAGGGCGCCAGCTATCTGTACACGGACGAATATTTCCGGCTCGCTTCAACGCGGCTCACCGCCGGGGGGGTCATGTGCCAGTGGCTCCCGATTTATGAAATGTCGGAAGGGGACCTGAGGTCCGTGGTCAGGACCTTCAGGAACAACTTTGCCCACACCTTCATGTGGGTGACGGATTATGATGCAGAACTGGTGGGCAGCAATGCCCCCATTCGACTGACTGCGCAGATTCTCCAGAAACGAATGCAGGAACACGGGGTTCTGCAGGACTTGAAGAGGGTCTACATGGGAAGCGCCGAGGCTTTTCTTGCTTACGGTATGCTCGGCACCCGGGGGATGGACGCCTTCGCCGAAGGCGGCATCCTCAATACGGACGACAACCTTTTTCTCGAGTTTTCCACGCCCCGTTCCGTGGGAAAGGCGGAACTGGTTCCCCGGAATATCGAGATGCTCTCGCGATATCGGGAAAATATGGGCGATTATCTTTCAGATAGCCCGGACCCGGAACTGTGGCAACGCTGGTCCGAGGCCGCCCGTCTTTATGACCGGGGCCATGTTTTGGCTCTTTCTGCCCAATGGTGGAGCCCGGAACTTGTAACAATTCTCGAAGAACTGGATGCCCGGTACCCGGATTATGGCCCCGGCAGGTTCCTCCGCTACGCCTACAACAGGGAGATGGCCCTGTCTCCGGACCTCATTGAGCGCATGGACCTGGTCTTTCGGACGGCTGAGAGCGGGGAGGTGACGGTTCAATTGGCCGCTCTCGTGGCGCCGGTCAGTGAGAAATGGGCTTCTGTCATGTTCGTGGATAACCAGGAACGCCGTATCCTCGGTCGAGTGGACATGGACCCCCGAAAGGCCCAGAACGAAGGACGGGCCTTTGCCATGAACGTCATGGCGGCCGTGCGCGAGGTGTACCGGAAGGCAGGCGCCGGTCCGGCCGGCACGGTCCCGAAAGACCCCGCAATGGAGGAAATCCTCCAGGTCATCACATCCAGAACAAGAGAATATCAGGAAGCGATAAATCCACCGCCAAACCCTTTTTAAAGGGGGCTCCTTCGGCCGGGACCTGGGTTCGGCGGCGGGGCGGCCCCGTGCCATGCCGGGCGACGACCTTCCCCACCCACGGTTCGTCCTGTCCCCCCGGAGTTCCCGGACCGAAAAACCAGGATCCCAAACCCTCTATTTTGTTGGTGAAATCCCCAACAGATCGGCCCCGAGATGCGTCTTGTTCCGCAAAGGCCGGATTACACCACAACTTCTTGCTTCATAACTTATTGTATCTTTGGCATTAAGAAGTCATTGGCCGTTCTGCTGTGTTTTGGGCCTGCTAATTGCTATTATGAGAAACGCGGTCGCTAGCTGTTGGGGATTTGAACACATTCCTGGCTGCGGTTTAAGGGTTGGGGACGCGGGAGTGCCATGAGACAGAAGATCATTATGGGCATCGTTCTGGCGACGGTCCTGTTCTTGGGCGCAGGCCTCTACATCATTGCGTCCATTGAGAAGGGGACGGCGGCCATCGACAATCTCGTCATGCTTCACCAGGTGGAAATCCTGAGGGAGCACCTCCTCCTCCGTATCAAGGGGGTCCAGATTAACCTCATGTCTGTCGCGATCGAGGGGGCCACTCAGCAAAAATTGCAATCCACCCTCGCCACCACCACCATGCTGACGGCCTTCACCCAAGAATGCACCGGGTGTCATCACGAGGCCGAAACCATGCAACGGCTCCGCGAGTTGGACGGGCATGTTCGGAGTTATCAGGATTCCGTGGTGGGTGCACTGAACCTCGTCGAGAAAGGCAAGGGCGCCATCCCCGAACTCTACGATGCGTCCATACAGGGGGACCACGTTATCGAACACGTGGAATCCATGATCATGGGAACGAGCCAGAAGCTCGAATCCCGCACCCGGGAGACTCTGGCCCAGGTGAACCGCATGAAAGGGTTCATTATCGGCCTTCTGGCGGTGGGCCCTCTGTTTACCGTCATGCTCGGCCTGCTTTTCCTGAGAAGCGTGACACGGCCCATCACGAG